>NZ_JAWMPV010000002.1:0-575553 GCF_033101135.1 Lutibacter sp. TH_r2 | reverse complement strand
TGTTAAAAAAGTAATTGCTAGAAAATAAATGGCATAGTAGTTGCGTTTTAATAGAACTTTAACCCAAAACATACTATCATGAAAAAAAGAATCACATTATTTACTATTGCTCTTTTAACAACATTTTTTGTTTCAAATGCCCAAAATGATTGGGGTTTAAAAGGAGGTTTAAGTTTTAATACTAATGGAGAGTTGAAAGAGTTTTTAAATGAAACTTCTGATATTGTTAACAAGCAAGATGGCTCAAGTAAAACAGGTTACAACATAGGCCTATATGGTAAATTAGATTTAGGAAGTATCTATTTAAGACCCGAATTATTGTATACAAAAACCAAAAGTGAATACTCAATCAATTCAGGAAGTGAAGATTATGAATTAACTAAAATTGATGTTCCTGTTTTAGTTGGAGTTAAACTTATTGGACCTTTAAATGTATTTGCTGGTCCAGCTTTTCAATATGTTGTTGAGAATGATTTAAAGGGAGTAAATATTAGCGATGTTGAAAAAGATTTTACAGTTGGTGTAAATATAGGTGCTTCAATTGAGTTAGGAAGATTTGGTTTTGATGCTCGTTACGAAAGAGGATTTAGTAAAAATGAAGCAGAATGGACAGATGTTAGTGAATCTTTCACTTTAGACTCTAGACCAGAACAATTAATATTTAGTTTATCGTATAGCTTTTTAGATAACCGAAAATAAAATTATTATTATTTATTATATTTATATTAAAACCAGAGAATTATACTCTGGTTTTTTTATTTCTAGTAATGTAATCTTAAATTAAGTATATAAAAAAAGCCCATCAAATATTTGATGGGCTTTTGGAAAACTTTTAGTATATGTATTAGATTACTCTTACGTTTACTGCGTTTAATCCTTTTTTTCCTTCTTTTAGTTCAAATTCTACTTCATCGCCTTCACGAATTTCGTCTACTAATCCAGAAATGTGTACAAAGTGATCTTTTCCAACTCCTTCTTCTGTGATAAATCCAAATCCTTTAGATTCATTGAAAAATTTTACTGTTCCTTTACTCATTGTAATGTGTTTATATTATTAATACTTTTGATTTTGCAAATATGGTGCCATTTTTTTGATTTACAATATATTAATTGGTTTTTTTTTGTTTTTTTTTAAAACTTTATTCATTATCAATTAAGCAAATAGAACAAAATGAGTACACTGTATTAAAATAAACAAACCTTAAACTTATCTCTATTTAAAATTCAACTATCTATAATTAGTTTGAATAAATTTTAGAAGTTATACTAATTTAAGTAGTGTCTGTTTTGTTAGGATTGGCTATATTTAATCTTATTTTTATATTTAAAAATGTCTACTGGAAAAAAGTTTGGAACATTTGCAGGTGTATTTACACCTTCAATATTAACTATTTTAGGTGTAATAATGTATATGCGTTTAGGCTGGGTAGTTGGAAACGCAGGTTTAATTGGTGCTATTATAATTATTGTTTTAGCTCACGTTATTGCTGTTTCCACTGGTTTAAGTATATCATCTGTTGCAACTGATAAAAAAATTGGTGCTGGAGGAGTTTATTATGTACTTTCTAGAAGTATGGGAGTTCCTATTGGTGGTTCTATTGGAATTGCCTTATATATTGGAACGGCTTTTTCAATTGCATTATATTTAATAGGTTTTGCTGAAAGTTTTAATGGTTATTTTGGATTGGAAATTTCAATAAACGAATTAAGACTTACAGGTTCAATAGCACTAGTAGTGTTAACTTCATTAGCATTAATTAGTACTTCTGTAGCTATTAAAACACAGTTTTTTATTTTAGCAGCCATTGTACTATCTTTAATCTCCGTGTTTTTCGGAAACTCATCTTTTGAACCTGAAACAGTTAAAATGGTTGCTTCAGAAAATGCTATTCCGCTAGAAGTTGTATTTGCTATATTTTTCCCTGCAGTTACAGGTTTTACAGCAGGTATTGCAATGAGTGGTGATTTAGAAGATCCGAAAAACTCAATTCCAAAAGGTACATTATTAGCTATTGGTGTTGGACTAATTATTTATCTTACACTTGCTGTTTTTCTAGCTTACAACGTAAATTCTGAAACTTTAAAAACAGATTATAATATTTTAATGAAAATAGCTCTCTTTGCTCCTGCTGTATTAGCTGGTATTTGGGGAGCAACTTTATCTTCTGCCCTAGGAGGCATATTAGGCGGTCCAAGAATACTACAAGCTATGTCTGTTGATAAAGTAACACCAAAAATATTTAGAAAAGGAAAAGGCGCTAATAATGAACCTGTAAATGCGTTACTTTTAGTTTTTATAATAGCTGAAGCAGGAATATTAATAGGTGAATTAGATGTAATTGCTCGTATAGTTTCTATGTTTTATTTAACAGCATATGGTTTTATAAATATTTCATTTTTTTTAGAAAGTTGGGCTAATCCAGATTTTCAACCAACATTTAAAATAAAAAGCTGGATAGGTTTACTTGGTTTTGCAGCTTGTTTTGCTGTAATGTTTAAGTTAGACATGTTTGCTATGTTGGGAGCATTTGGTATTATAGCTGGATTGTATTTTTGGCTTCAACGTAAAGAAGTTAAATTACAAACAAACGATGTTTGGCAAAGTGTATGGGAAAATGTAGTAAATAAAGGACTTAAAAAAATTGACTCAAATAATGAAGAAAATGTCAGCTGGAACCCAAATATTATTTTGTTTAGTGGTGAAAGTAAACATCAATCATATTTATTACAGCTAGGTAAAACGGTTTCTGGAAGAACAGGAATTGTAACTAACTTTAAACTTATTTTAGACAAAGAAAATAAGAAACCATTAAAAAGAACTGAACAGATAGTTAGAGATGATACCTTTACTGATCTGGGTATTTTTGCAAGACAAATTAAGGTTAATAATATTTACGATGGAATAACAAATATTGCTATGACCTATGGTTTTTCTGGTGTTGAACCTAATACTATTATGATGGGTTGGCCAAAAGGATTGGAAAATTCTACTGAATACTCTAAAATGACAGAAACGTTATTACATTTAGATTACAATCTTTTGTATTTAGATTTTGATAGAAAAAAGAAGTTTGGCAACTATAAAACTGTAGATTTTTGGTGGAGAGAAACCGACAGTAAAAATGCCGAAATGATGCTAAATATTGCGCGCTTTATTATTGCCTCTCCTAGATGGAACAATACTAATATTAGAGTTTTGTTTGTAAATAACAACAATGTAAATAGAGAATTAATACATTCAAAAATTCAAAAACTAGTTGAAGATTTAAGGGTAATTGTTAAAATTGTTATTATTAACAACGCTGTTGAACAAAAACCTTTTTATAATATTATTGAAGAGTATTCTGGAAAAACTGATTTAACTATTGTAGGAATACCAAACTACAAAATAGAAAAACAAGCAGAATTTGTTTTAAAAACAAATAACCTTTTCGAATCTATTGGTTCTACCCTTCTTGTAAAAGCTGCAAATAATTTTAATATTCTTGATTTAGATTTTGTGAAGAATTAACATAGTTAGATTCTAAAACAACAAACAATTTATATTTACAATAATACTATTTTAGCTATAAAAAGAAAACCTCTAGCAGTAAGCTAGAGGTTTTTGTCCCCACAGTCCAATGACTTGTAGATACTAGTCTTTCGGGCTTTGAATTGCAATTTATAGTTAAAAAGCATAACGTTTTGTTACATAAGTCACATTAGCATCTACAAAAAAGCACAACTATTTCTAGTTGTGCTTTTTAACTGTTTAATATTTTATAAATTCAACAAAAAAATGTTGAGTCTAATTTATTTTTGTAATGTTACTTTTACTGCATTCATCCCTTTCATACCTCTTTCTAACTCAAAAGTTACTTTGTCATTTTCAGCAATTTGATCTACCAAACCACTTACATGGCAAAAATATTTTTCGTTATTTTCTGCGTCAATTATAAATCCAAAACCTTTTGAAGTATCAAAAAATGATACTTTTCCTTTTCTTACAGGATCTACTTCTTCTCTATCGCTATCTAATGTTTTTGGTACACCAATAACAATATCTTCAGCTTTAACTTTAACTTTTTTTGTTGGATCTGGTGGTGTATCTGTTAGATTTCCATAATGATCAACATAGGCAAACTCAATTCCTTTCTTTCCATTCTCCTTGGCTTCAGCCTTACGAGCCTCCATTTTTTTTCTCTTTTCTTCTCGCTTTTTTAAGCGTTTTTTTTCTTTTTCAATTTTGTTAAATGTTTGTTGCGATTTAGCCATTCGTTTACTTAAAGTATTTTTATCTGTATAATATTAATAAGTGCAAAGATAACTTTTTGCTTTAAAATATCCTTAAATTTTTTTCTATTTATTTATATAAAAACTTAATTTATCTATAAAATTCTACCTGAAATTTTGTTTATTCAAAATTATTTACAAATTCATCAGATATTTTATAAATAATATAATTACAAATTTTCTACATTAAGAGTTTATATTATGCATTAATTTCTTTAAACGATATACCTAACTCTTTTTGAAGTTCTTTAATTTTAGAAACTTCATTTGGCAAAATTAAAGCAATTGAAACTCCTGTTTTACCAGCTCTAGCTGTTCTTCCACTTCTATGTGTATAATACTCGTTGTTTTCTGGTAATTGATGATGAATTACAAAACTTAAATTATGCACATCAATTCCTCTAGCCGAAACATCTGTAGAAATTAAAACTTGTAAAGATTTATTTTTAAAAGCTCTCATTACTTTATCTCTTTCTTTTTGCTGCATATCACCTTCAAGTGCTTCTGCTGAAAATCCTTCTTCCTTTAATAGTTTTGCTACTTTTTGAGTTCCTGCTTTTGTTCTACAAAATATAATTCCTCGCTCACGTTGTCTATTTTCTAAAAGTTTAATAAGTAAGTTTAACTTTTCAGAAATTGATGTTTTAATATACAAATGTGTAATATTTTCATTTACTAAAGAATTTTTATTTACTTCAATTCTTTTAGCATCAGCAGACATATATGTTTTAATAATCTTCTTTATTTCTTCTGGCATTGTTGCAGAAAAAAGCCAAGTATTTCTTTTTCCGTTAGTATATTTTAAAATTCGATTCAAATCTTGTTTAAATCCCATACTTAACATTTCATCTGCTTCATCTAAAACAAGTGTTTTAATATTTTTTATGTCAATTTCACCACGCTCAATTAAATCTATTAAACGGCCTGGAGTAGCAACCACAACGTGTGTAGTTCTTTTTAAAGCTTTTATTTGTCTGTCTATTTTTTCACCTCCAAATACTGCTTCTACAAAAATTTTATCATCAGAATACTTGGTGAATTTAAATAATTGCTTTTTTATTTGTTGAACTAACTCTCTGGTTGGAGCTAAAATTAATGCTTGAATATTAGAAGAAGATGGATCAATTTTTTGAAGAATAGGCAATCCAAATGCTGCAGTTTTACCTGTTCCTGTTTGTGCTAAACCTACTAAATCTATATCTGAATTTAATAAAACTGGTATAGTTAATTTCTGAATTTCTGTAGGAACCTTAACTCCAATTTCCTTTAACGATTTTACAAAAACGTTTGTTACTCCTAATTCTTTAAAATTTGACATATTTTATTTTTAAACCTTTGAAGGTTATTAATTCTAAATTTTTGCAAATTTATTAAATAAACTATAGCTAATGGTAGTTTTATTGTCTAATATAAAGTTAAAGCTGTTTTAAGTAAGCTATAGACTAATTAAATAAGCAATAGAGACATTTAAAAAACTTGTGTTTTTTAAATCAGTTTCTCCTTCAATAGCATTTGGAAAATTTATATAATATCCTATTTCAACATCAAACGAATTTAAACTAAATTGCACAGGAATATTTAATTGGGTGTTTATTAAATCAAAAACATTATCTGAATAATATGTGGTTAGTGGAAAACCTTCAATACTAGAAACTCTAGATAATTCTATAGTTTGTTTCCCTGCAGTTATTGAAATTTGAGGTTTTAAATTAATAGATAACTTTCTTTTTTCAAGTAACTTTACAGTTGCAAAACTACTTGAGGTAATCTGTATAGCATCCTTACTTCCAAACAGATAACTTAAATAAAGAGAAGTGCCTATTGTTTTTATTTTGTTTTTAGCACTTATACTTACGGAAAGTGAATTGTCTAAAAAATCATCGTTACTATTTGCGTAAAAGTATTTTGAATAATAACCACCATATCTAAAATTTTGATGTTTACCAAAGTTTTTACCATAACCAACAGCAAGAGTTGTAACGTCTAATTTTGGGTTAAATTTTTCATAATAGTTAGCGCTAATACTTCCAAAAATACCTGAAGAGTGCAAATATATTATTTGAGGTATTAAATTATATTGATCCATACCTATATCTCTACCTGCAAAATATGAGTTACTGTTATAATTTAACGAAACATATAACATTTGATATTTACTTAATGCTAACATTAATTCATCTATAGACTGCTCATCTTCAGAGAATAATGCATTAACAACCTTATCTATTTCACCGTTATCTTTAGAAGGTTCCTGGCTATAAGTATTATAAATACAAATTAGATAAAAAAATAAATACAAAATCTTTCTCATAAAAAAAGGTGGTTATTAAACCACCTAAATATACTAAAATTTAATTTTTATTCGCCCGTATTGTTTTGCATATTTTTTCTACGCTCTCTAACTGCTTCTATTAGTTCTTTTCTTTCTTGAAGATTAGTTGTGTTTTTTAGTTGCATTCTTAATTGTTCTCTTTGTTCTAATGTTATAGTTGCAATAAATTGATTTTTTATTTGTTGTACCTGAATTTGTTGTTGTTGTAGTAACTTGCGTTGAGAATTTGATAACATTTTTAACAATACTTTTTGCCTTTCTTTTAAGGTTAATTTAGTGTCTTTTAAAATATTTAACTGTTCTAGTGATAGACTTGCTTTAAATTTTTCTCTATTCGCTTTTATTAGTTCTTTTTGATTTTTAAGCATTTTCACTTGTTCAACTGTTAAGTTTTCAAATAAAGTTGAATTGTTAGTTTCTTGAGCTAATAATTGAAAACTACTTAACCCAAACAGTAACATAATTATAAATACGATGCTTTTATATTTTTTCATTGTGTAATTTTTTTTCATATTAATTATTTGAATTTTAAACTATTAAATAGTTTTAATTTAATTTTAAATTATCTTCTATTAACCCTTCTAAAACATGAGAATCAATAAAATCATCTAATTCTGAATCTTCTACAAAAAGAGATGTTATTGTTATATCATCAGTATTTAGAAGTACTAAATTTTCTTGGTTAAATTCAGCGTTTTTAATATTTTCTAAAGTATCAGAAACAATATTAGTATTATTTGTATTAAATATTGTTTTATTAAAAATAGCTACTGAAAATAAAATTGCAATAGTTGCAGCAACTGAAATCCAAGTATATTTATTTCTTTTTATAGGAATATTAGAAACAGGTGCATCTTTCTTTACGTTATTTAAAATTCTATTTTTTGAATTTTGAAAATAATCAGAAGGTAAAGACATCCCTAACTCTTCGGTATGTTTTTTTCTAATTTGCTTATCCTTTAAACCTTGTAAGCTCTTTACTTTGTTTGTTTCATTTTTCATATCTAATACTTTAGACCTCTTTTTTTAAAAAAGGTTGAATTTTAATTACATTATTTTCAATATATTTTACAGAAGTATAATATAATGATTTTAATGTGCTTTCATTTAACTCTAATATTTCAGCAATTTCTCTAAACTTTAAATCATCAAAATATTTTAGTTGAAATACTATTTTTTGCTTTTCTGGTAACTCATTAATTACCTGATTTAGTTTAAATTGCGCTTCACTCCCATCAAAATACACATCATCTTCTAAACTATTTAAATAATAACTATTTTCTTCATCTAAACTACTGTGTTGTTTCTTTTTTTGCAACTCTAAAAATCGAATAGATTCATTATATGCTATTCTATACATCCATGTATGTAAGGTGCTTTTTTGATGAAAATTTGGTAGACTTTTATAAATTCTTAAAAACGTATTTTGCAATACATCATCTGCATTTTCATGTGTAACAACAATTTTTCGAATATGCCAATATAAACGCTCCTGATAATTATCTAACAGTTTACCAAACGCTCTTTCGCGTTTTTTAGGATTTAATAATTCTTTAATAAAATCAGTTTCGTTACTCAATTTATATGTTATTTACACTTACTTTAAAGATAGTTATTTTAATTAGACCTCTAAAACTGAATATAGTTTATAAAAAAGTTTATTTATTTTAAATAACAAAGCACTAAATTAACCCTATTAATTTCATGCTTTTTTTATGCAGCTAACTTCCCTACTTTTGAAGTATGAAAAATTTACTAATAATTGGATTTGTTTGGCCAGAACCAAATGCTACTGCAGCAGGAAGTAGAATGCTTCAGCTTATACAATTATTTATAAAAAACAACTATCAAATAAGCTTTGCTTCTACCGCTTCTAACAAAAATAAATCAATAAATTTTGAAGAATTAAACATTAACACCTTTTTAATTGAATTAAACAACGCTAGTTTTAATTCTTTATTAAAAGAAATAAATCCTTCAGTAGTTATGTTTGATAGGTTTTTAACTGAAGAGCAATTTGGTTGGAGAGTATCAGAAGTGTGTCCTAATGCAATAAAAATATTAGATACTGAAGACCTACACTTTCTACGAAAAGCTAGACAAAATGCTTTTAAAACAAATACTGAAGTAAATTTAAAGATGCTTCAAAATGAAATTGCTACACGTGAAATAGCGAGTATTTATAGATGTGATTTAACGCTAATTATTTCAAAATATGAAATTGAATTACTTCAAAATAAATTTAATATAGCTAAATCATTATTGGTTTACACTCCTTTTTTATTAAATGCAATTACATCTGAAAGTATAAAAGATTTTCCTTTATTTAATAACCGAAAAGATTTTATTTCAGTTGGAAATTTTTTACATGAACCAAATTGGAACGCCGTTTTAAAATTAAAAAAAGATATTTGGCCAAAAATTAGAAAGCAATTACCTAATACTAACTTAAACATTTATGGCGGCTATTTAACAGAAAAAGCCAAACAATTACATAATAAAAATGAAGGCTTTTTAGTAAAAGGTTGGGTTGAGAACATTAAACTTGAATTTATTAATTCTAAAGTACTACTTGCACCTATACAATTTGGAGCCGGATTAAAAGGAAAACTTATTGATAGTATGGTTTATGGAACTCCAAACGTTACAACAACTATTGGTTCTGAAGGGATGAAACAAAACCTTAACTGGAACGGTTATATTGAGAATAATGACACTAATTTTACTAATAATGCAGTTAAATTATATAACAACGAGCAAGAATGGATTTGTTTTCAGCAAAATGGTATTGAACTAATTAATAAAAATTTTAATAAAAAAGAACACGGTAAAAAGTTAATAAATACAATTCAGTATATTAAAAATAATCTTCAACAACATAGATCAGCTAATTTTATTGGAAAAATATTACAACATCACACTTTGAAAAGTACAAAATATATGAGTAAATGGATTGAAGAAAAAAATAAAACTATTCTAAAATAGCATAAACTTCCTCTGGAATAATACTTGATCTAAAGGTTTTTTTACTCATTAAACACCAAATTGTTTTTACCTTTACAATTAAATCTTCACCTCTATAAATATTAACAAAGCGTTCAGATATTTTCCCTTTAGACAATCCTATCCATGTTTTTACAGTTAATTCTTCATTCAATAAAGCTGAAGAAATATAATCAATTTCATGTCTAGCAACTACCCAAAAGTAATTAGCATCAATTTTTTCAGTAGTTAATGTAGCCCAATGTTTTAAAGCTGCATCTTGCACCCAATTTAAGTATTGTACATTGTTTACATGGTTTAAAACATCAATATGTTCTTTTTTAACTTTAACTGTAAATGAGTAAGGTTTTATTGACATAAATAGTGTTTCTGGTTTCTGTTTTCTTAAAATAAAGAGCAAATTTAACAAAGATATTGTTGAATATTCAATTTCTATTCTAAAAATAATTGGATTTATAAATGGTTTAATTTACATTTACAGTACCTAAAAAAGTTCAAGAACGCATATATCTTATACTTAAACTATAAAAAGTTAGTTAAAGATCAACAGTCGTAATACTTGTGTTAATAAAATTTGATCGTGGGGACGACCGTTTTTTCAAGAATATTGCGGCTGTTTTTATATTAAAAATTTAACAGTTGTAATATCTAAATATACACTACCGTTGTGGGGACGACGCTTTTAAAGGATTATTGCAACTGTTTTTATTTTATTAAAAAACTTTTTACTCTACAATTGTTGAAACAACTTTTATATTTAAATTAAACTTACTTATAATTTTACACAAAAATTATTTCGATTGTGCTTATTAATTATTTCACCATTTAAATTAAAGTTAGGAATTAATGTATTTATATAAATACGCTGTTTACCTTTTAGTTCTTTTTTTAATTTTTCTTGCGGAAATCCATTTATTTCAAATGTCATAACTATATATTTTAACGTTTAATAAATATTTGAGTGAAATAATTTTTACCTGTATTGCTAGCTTCAATAGAAATTCCAAAATGTGTATAGTAAGGATTTTCAATTAAAGCTTTATGAGAAGAGCTACTTAACCAAGCTTCCAACACTTCATTAGCAGTTAAATAGCCAAAAGCTACATTTTCTCCTACTTTTATTGCGTTTGCGTTTTCAACTAATTTTTTTTGTCTTTCAACAAAATTATCATGACTAACCTTTCCAGCATCAATCATATATTCAGTATGAGTTTCAGCTTCTATAGATGCTAAATCATTTGTTTTTAATTGTATTAAACCTAATGAAACTCTATAATCATTAACAGCATTTAAAACTTCATTCTCAAAGCAATTGAGAGATGAACAATTAATTTTTTCAGAAACTTGGTTGTAAATTTCTATTTCTTCAGTTTCAGTTGAACATGAATTTAATACGAGAAGAGTAAGTGCAAAAAGCACTAGTAATTTAGGAGTTTTCATTTTTTGGGGTTTTGTTGATTTCTAAAATACAGCCGCATAAACTATTTTAATAACTACCGTTGTGGGGAGGTGGATTATTGCAAACGAAATGCGGCTGATTTTTTAACTAATACTCATTTTATTTATTGGAAATAAAGTATTTATAAATTTCAAAGCTTCATGAAACTGGGGTTGAATGTTACTTTGAGATAATGCGTTATAGGACATAACGACTTTATATTTTAAATTGTAGAATAGTTGACTTGTATTCATAATTATCTGGGGTTTTGGCTTAATTGGGTTTAGGGTTGTTTGGGTATTTATTTATTCACTTATTTATTTATTTTTAGAAAAGAGGCAGAATCAAAGGTCTTACTAACCATCTAATTAAATCAAAGTATTTTCGGATTACTTTTATTAATATGTGATTCCAGAGAAACTACCTCTAAAATTGTACTACTAATTATTATTTTTCCCAGCAACTTTGAATTTCTATGAGGGGTTTGCATAGAAATTCAAAAAAATATCTGGGGTTGTTCTGGGGTTATTATTATTTTCTAATTTTTTCTAATAACTGATTTAATGCAATAATTTCGTTTTTAGTTAAATTTTTAACTGTATCATTTTCAAATTCTATTTGAATTGCATCAATTTCTTTTAGTAATTGCAAACCTGCATCTGTAATATTTATTTCTACTTTTCTCCTGTTTTCTGGGCTTTGTACTCTTGTAATTAAACCTTTAACACGAAGCTTTTCAACTAAACGTGTTGTGTTACTGTTTTTACTAACCATTAAAACTTGTAAAGTTTGCAAATTTGCAGGTTCACCATTTAAATCTCTCAAAGAACGTAATACTTGATATTGTTGAATTGATAATGCAAACTGTTTTAAATGATCTGTATACATTTCATTCATCCAGTTACCTGTTTTCAATAGGTTATCTATTGTAAGTGCAGGTAAATTAATCGGATTACTTTTACCATCTCTATTCAATTTCGGGGGGACTGTTGTTTTCTACACTACCTTTGTAGATACAACAAATGTATATACAAATATTAATTTGAACAAATAAAAATCAGATTATTTAATCTTTTATCCATAAAAAAAGTGTATTAAAAAGAATTATGAATAATTCAATGGATTTTATAAAGTGTTGTTTACCAATGTTTTTATACTATTTAAATAAACCTAAACATTAACTAAAATATTTTCGTAAAAAAAATTGCTTTTTTCGATAAAAAAAATACGGTATAACAAATTAATGTCTACAAAGAGTAATTTTTAATGCTTATATATGAATTATTATGCTACTTAAATTGCATACCTCCTACTTTAAAAGAGTTATTTTTGTTTTAAATTTTAATAATATTATGGAATTAAATATTGCAATAACTTCGCAAAACAAGAAAACAGTGTTTGAGCATGCTGGAAGATGTACTAGATTTCTTGTATATCATATAAAAGACAATGAATTAGTTAATAAAAGTTTAATAGAAATTACTAAAGAAGAAAGTTTACATAACTTTTTTCATAGCAATTCTACAGATACTATAGTGTTAAACCCATTACAAGGCATAAATATGCTTTTAACTGGCGGAATTGGAGATGGAGCTATAAGAAAATTAGCAAATGTTGGTATTGCTACTCATTTAATTGAAGAAAAAGATCCAGATGTTGCAATTGAAAAGTTACTAAATGGTACTTTGGCTGCAAAAAAATCTGGGAATTGCGGTTGCTCTGGTAATCATGATGACCATAATCATGATCACAAACATGAACATAAACATGGTGAACATGGACATGGAAATGGAAATTGTGGACATCACAACCATTAATTAAAACTTATTGTTTCCACGACCATTTCTCATTCTTTTTCCCCTACTCTTCCCGTTTTGGTGTTCTTCATTAAAATGTTGTTGAAACCAAGACGGTTTGTCTAATTCATTATTATAAATATATTTGGCAATAGTAGTTATCTCTTCCTTTGTATAAGGCAATTTGGGCATTACCTTGTATTGTTGAACAGCACCATACATAATTGCTTCTTGTTCATTTGGATTCAACACCCAATTAGTAACAGCCTCAACAAATTCTTTTTCTGAATAATATGCTCTACTATATCTTCTTTTAACTGCCACCATTGGTGGCGCTATTATTTTATCATGTGATTCTGAAGATGTAGAATGGCAAATATTACATTTTTGCACCATTAATTCTTTACCATTATTTATAAACGTAGTACCTGCTATATCAACCTTTTTGTATTCTTTCTGGTTTTTACAAGATACAAAAACACTTAAAAAAACTACACTTATTATTATTGACTTAATTATTTTCACATTTTTCATTACTGCTATTTATTATTGTATTAAACAAATCAGAACTAATATATTCCGGAGAATAAGTACCATTATTACTAACTAGTTGACTATAATAATTTCTTAAGTGATTTCTAGAACCGCATTTTAAAGATTCGTACACATCTAATAAATCTGTTTTAATGGTTCTTTCTTCATTTAATTCTAAATCGTAAATATCAAGATCTTCAATAGTATTACCTACAACTAGTGCTTCAATTAATGAAATATCACTTTTTTCAACCAATTGATTGTATAATTCTTGAAGTTCTGAATTTTTAAATACACCTACTACATCTTCTGAAATTGGATCTTCTAAATAATACTTATTAAAAAGAGTTAAAACACTATTGATATGAGTTTGCTCACTTTCAGAAATATTTTTAAAAATGTTTACCCCGTATTTATTATATGAATAGATATATACATCACGTGCTAGTTTCTCTTCTTCTCTTAAATACATTAAATCGTTTATTTCTTCTTCAGTTAATAAAGCATTAGTAGGTGTTGCATTATCTTCATTATTGTAGGGCTCAACAGTAGATTCTTGATTAAGAATATTAATATCATCTGTTGATGAACATGAAGAAACAAAGAGTATAATAATTAAAAGGGGTAATACTTTTAGGCATTTCATAATAATAACTTTATTGTTTATAAATAAGTTAGACCTTAATTATAGATAATAGTTTATCTATAATTAAGGTCTAACTGTATATATTTTTGCAACCTTTGTTACTCTATGAAAGCAATTGTTTTATTATCTAAAACTAATTTTACGCATACGTAAACTTTGTGGTGTTACCTCTAAATATTCATCATCTTTAATGTACTCCATACATTCTTCTAAAGAAAAATCAATTTTTGGTGCAATTTTAACACTATCATCAGTTCCTGACTTACGAACATTTGTTAATTTTTTACCTTTAATAAGATTTACAGCTAAATCGTCTTGCTTATTATTTTCTCCAACAACCTGACCTTTATAAATTTCTTGATTAGGTTCTATAAAAAATTTCCCTCTATCTTGTAATTTATCTATTGAATAAGCAGTTGCTTTTCCAGTTTCAGCTGAAATAATAGCTCCATTATTTGAAGTTCCAATTTCTCCTTTATAAGTGTCAAAACCACGTAATCTGTGATTAATAATAGCTTCTCCTGCAGTTGCAGTTAATATTTTATTACGCAATCCAATTAATCCTCTTGAAGGAATATCAAATTCTAAATGTTGTAAATCTCCTTTTGGCTCCATTACTAATAAATCTCCTTTACGTAAAGTTACCAAGTTAATTGCTTTACTTGCCGACTCTTCAGGAACATTAATAACCATTGTTTCATAAGGCTCACATTTAACTCCATCAATTTCTTTAATGATTACTTGAGGTCTACCTACTTGCAATTCGTAGCCTTCTCTTCTCATTGTTTCTATTAGTACTGATAAATGTAAAATTCCTCTACCAAAAACATTAAACTTATCTTCTGTATCTGTTTCTTCAACTCTTAACGCTAAATTCTTTTCAGTTTCTTTAAATAATCTATCACGTAAATGACGAGAAGTAACATATTTACCTTCTTTTCCATAAAAAGGTGAATTGTTAATAGTGAACAACATACTCATTGTTGGCTCATCAACTTTTAACCTTGGTAATGCTTCTGGGTTTTCTAAATCAGCAATTGTATCACCAATGTCAAAACCATCAATTCCAGTAATGGCGCAAATATCTCCACTTCTTACTTTTTCGGTTCTATCTTTACCCATACCTTCAAAAGTATGTAATTCTTTAATACGTACTTTTTGAGTTGAACCGTCAGCTTTGCAAAGCATATAATCTTTTCCTTCAACTAAATCACCTCTAAAAACACGTCCAATAGCAATACGACCTACAAATGAAGTAAAATCTAACGATGTAATTTGCATTTGAGGAGTACCTACTTTATATGGTGCTTCAGGAATGTATTTTATAATTGAATCCAATAAAGGAATAATATTATCTGTTTCATCCTTCCAATCATAATTCATCCAACCGTTTTTAGCAGAACCATAAACAGTTGCAAATTCTAATTGTTCTTCATTTGCATCTAAAGCAAACATTAAATCAAATACTTTTTCATGTACTATATCTGGAGTACAGTTTTCTTTATCAACTTTGTTTACTACTACAATTGGAGTTAATCCAAGTTCTAACGCTTTACCTAATACAAAACGAGTTTGAGGCATAGGACCTTCAAAAGCATCTACTAATAGTAAAACACCATCGGCCATTTTTAATACACGTTCAACTTCTCCACCAAAATCCGCGTGACCAGGAGTATCAATTATATTAATTTTAACACCTTTATAATTAATAGAAACATTTTTAGAAAGAATGGTAATACCACGCTCGCGTTCTAAATCATTATTATCTAATAATAAATCTGTACGTACTTTACGTTCATCTAAAATATGAGCTTGGTCAATAATTTTATCAACTAAAGTTGTTTTTCCGTGATCTACGTGCGCAATAATTGCGATATTTCTTATAGGTTGCATCTTTGATTTTTTAAAGCGGTGCAAAAGTAACTGTTTTATTTGGTTTTGTAACTAAAGTTGAAAAATGATTTCAAAGTAATATGTATTTTTATAGAATAAACAAATTAATTATGATGATTTTTAACAGTATTTGGACTTGGGGAATAGTTGGTTCTATTGTACTTGGATTAGTATTTATTGGGTTAATTGTAGCTTTAATGCTATTTATGAGAGGCGGAAAGAAAAAAAACAGCTAAACCTATTTTAATATTTCAACAAGTAAATAATTAATTATTGTGAGAGCCTAAAATAAGTTTTAGTAACTAGAATTTCACCTTTAAAACTGTATTTTAAATAGTATTTATAAATTTCTACGTTCTCTTTCAGCTCTTAATAACTCTAATTCTCTACTGGTTTGACCTGCAACTGATGTGTTTTCTTCGGCTCTTCTAATTAAGTAAGGCATTACATCTCTAACTGGTCCATAAGGTAAATATTTAGCAACATTGTAATTTTCTTGAGCAAGATTGTAACTAATATGATCACTCATTCCATATAATTGCCCAAACCAAACTCTTTTATCATCTCTATCAACACCAGATTTTGCTAGCAAATCCATTAACAGATACGAACTTTCTTCGTTATGAGTACCTGCAAAAATTGCCATATCATCAATATTTTTGAACATATATTCCATAACATCGTTAAACATTTGATCTGTTGCTGCTTTATCTTTACAAATTGGATCTTTATACCCTTTCTCTTCTGCTCGTTCTCGTTCTTTCTCCATATAAGCTCCACGAACTAACTTCATTCCTACTTTAAACCCTTCTTTTTTAGCTCTATTATGAAGTTCTTTTAGGTAATCCAATCTATCCCATCTGTACAATTGCAATGTGCCAAAAATAATAACCTTTTCTTTATTATATTTACGCATCATTTTTTCAATTAAATCATCGGCAGCAGTTTGCATCCATGTTTCTTCAGCATCAATTAATAAAGGTACATCTCTATCAAAAGCAGCTTTACTAACAATTTCGTAACGTTCACAAACTCTTTTCCATTCAATTTTCTCATAACTATCTAAAGGAGTGCCTTCTGTAATTTTTTGATACAAAGAAAATTTCCCAAATCCTGTAGGTTTAAAAACGGCAAAAGGAATACTATCTTTTTCTTTACCAAATTTTATATTATTCAATGTTTTTTCCATAGCTAAATCAAACTGTTCTTCATCTTCTTTTCCTTCAGCAGAATAATCTAAAACAGAGTGTACGTTTTTAGAGTACATATTTTCAATTACAGGCATACAATCCTCTTCTGTAACTCCTCCACAAAAATGGTCAAAAACTGTAGCTCTAATTAAACCTTCAACAGGCATATGAGTTTTAAGAGCAAATTTTGTAAGAGCAGTACCTATTTTTACTAATGGTTGACGTTTAATCATTTCAAACAAATAGTAAGCTCTATCTAATTGCGCATTTGTTTTTAACCCAAATGCAACCTCTGTGTTATTAAATATTTTTTCCATTTTAAACCTCTTTACACAAATATAGTTCTCAAAATGTTTATTTTTTTGCTTTTTTGTCGTTATTTTGCGGTAAATTTTAACCAAAATGAATCCAATATTATCCAACAATTATTATGTAAACTTTCAGAAGGATGCTTATACAAAGCTGAATGGAATTATTTCTAGTAAAAAACCTTCAAAAATATTTATTTTAGTTGATGAAAATACCAATGAGCACTGCTTACCTATTTTATTATTAAATTTAGAAACAACTTCTAAAATTGAAATAATTGAAGTAGAAGCTGGTGAAGAAAACAAAAATTTGGATACATGTACTGGTGTTTGGGGTGCTTTAACCGATTTAGGTGCAGATAGAAAAAGTTTAATGATTAATCTTGGTGGTGGTGTAATTACAGATTTAGGTGGTTTTGTAGCGTCATGTTTTAAAAGAGGTATCGATTTTATAAATATACCCACAACTTTATTAAGTATGGTTGACGCGTCAGTTGGAGGAAAAACTGGAGTTGATTTAGGTGTTTTAAAAAATCAAATTGGGCTATTTTCAGACCCTGAAATGGTATTGATAGATCCATTGTATTTAGAAACAGTTACTGAAAGAGAATTGCGTTCTGGATTGGCTGAAATTATAAAATACGGACTTACTTACGACATTAAACTATGGGGTGAAGTAATAGAATTTAAAAGCTTATCAATTAAAAACTTAAGTAGTTTAGTTCATAGATCTATTGAGATTAAAAATGAAGTTGTAACTGAAGACCCAAAAGAAAGTGGTTTACGCAAAGTTTTAAACTACGGACATACTTTAGGACATGCAATTGAGTCATATTTTTTAGATACAGAACACAAGAAAAAACTTACACATGGCGAAGCCATTATTGTTGGAATGATAACAGAAACTTACCTTTCTGAAAAATTACTAAACTTCCCTTCTGAAAAAACAAAATTGATTAAAGATGAATTATTAAAAATTTATCCTAAAATAGATTTACAAGAAGAAGATTATCCTGCAATTTTAGAATTATTAATTCATGATAAAAAGAATGTTGGTGGACAAGTAAACTTTGTATTGCTTACTGATTATGAAAAATTTAAATTAGACTGTAAAGTTGAAAAAGAATTGTTAATTGAAGCTTTAGACTATTATTGTTCTTAATTAACCTATTAAATCTACATACACTTTTTTATAATCAGGTAGAATGTTTTTCATGCTAAAACGTTCAGCTTGTTTAAAGGCATTTATTTTAAATTCTTGCAAGCGTTCACTATTTTCTAAAATGTAAATTCCATTTTTAGCCATATCATCAGTATCGCCAACATCACTTAAAAAGCCTGTAA
Source organism: Lutibacter sp. TH_r2 (assembly GCF_033101135.1). NCBI lineage: Bacteria > Pseudomonadati > Bacteroidota > Flavobacteriia > Flavobacteriales > Flavobacteriaceae > Lutibacter > Lutibacter sp. TH_r2. The sequence goes on along the minus strand of NZ_JAWMPV010000002.1, from coordinate 556,797 downwards.
CACCTTGAATATTAACTTCTGGTAAACCTCCAGAGTTTGTTGAAATTACTGGTGTTTTAGCCGCCATTGCTTCTAAAGCTGCTAAACCAAAGCTTTCGGTTTCAGATGGTAATAAAAACAAATCAGAATAACACAATAGTTTATTTACTTCGTTGCTATTTCCTAAAAATAAAACTTTATCTAAAATACCAAGCTCTTTTACTTTAAATTCTATCAATTCTCTATCAGGACCTTCTCCAACCAATAATAATTTTGACGGAATTTTTTTCTGAATTTTATAAAAAATATCGATTACATCTGCTGCTCTTTTAACCGGACGCAAATTACTGATATGAGATATAATTCGTTCATTTTCAAAAGCTATATTACTTCTTTGACATTCTTTATCTTTAATTTCAGGATATTTTTCAAAATCTATAAAGTTATTGATAACCTTAATATCTTTTCTAATATTAAACCTGCTTAACGTATCGTTTTTTAAACTTTCAGAAACCGTTGTAACTACATCAGAATTATTAATACTAAACTCAACAGCTGTTTTATAATTTGGATGGCTACCAACTAATGTAATATCAGTTCCGTGTAGTGTTGTAACTACTTTTACATCAATTCCTTTTTCTTTTAACATTTGCTTTGCCATATAAGCTGCATATGCATGTGGAATTGCATAATGTACGTGTAATATTTCTAAATTATACATTTCAACAACTTCAACCATTTTACTTGAAAGCGCTAGCTCATAAGGTTGGAATTGGAATAATGGATACTCTTCTACAAAAACTTCATGAAAATGAATATCATTTGTAATAAAATCCAATCGAACTGGTTGTTTATAGGTAATAAAGTGAACTTGATGGCCTTTTTTTGCTAAAGCCATACCTAATTCTGTTGCTACTACTCCACTTCCTCCAAATGTTGGATAACAAACTATACCTATTTTCATTCCTTATTAAAAATTAAATAATTAAATACTGATTATTAGTTGTAAATATAATGGGTTTCTTACAGTAAGATATTAATTATTTCATAAAAAAAAGTTACAACCAAAATGAAATTATTTAGATTGTAACTTTTAATATTTTAAATATCTGAATATTAGATTTTTCTAATAATCTCCTAAAGTTTCAGGGTTTTGATTTAAAGCATCAGCTAATTGCTCATCACTTGGTGGTTTTCCATGCCAAGTGTGTGTGTACATCATAAAATCAATTCCATTACCCATTTCTGTATGTAATAGAACACAAACTGGTTTTCCGTTACCTGTTAACGATTTTGCTTCTGCCATACCTTTTTGAATACTTTCAATATCGTTTCCTTTTTCAACATCTAATACAATCCAACCAAAAGCTTCAAACTTTGCTTTTAAATCTCCCATTGGCATTACATGGTCTGTAGATCCATCAATTTGCTGACCATTATAATCTATAGCTGCAATATAATTGTCTACATTTTTACCAGCTGCATACATTGCTGCTTCCCAAATTTGACCTTCTTGTAATTCTCCATCTCCGTGTAAAGAATAAACCAATTTAGAATCGTTGTTTAATTTTTTAGCTTGAGCAGCACCAATTGCATTACTCATTCCTTGACCTAAAGATCCAGAAGCCATTCTAATTCCTGGTAAACCCTCGTGTGTTGTTGGATGACCTTGTAATCTTGTGTTTAATTTTCTAAAAGTAGCTAATTCTTCCACAGGAAAAAATCCACTTCTTGCTAAAACACTATAAAATACTGGCGAAATATGTCCGTTTGATAAAAAGAACACATCTTCGTTTGTTCCATTCATATCAAAATCTGTAGAATATTCCATAATATCCTGGTATAGAACTGTTAAAAATTCGTTACACCCTAATGAACCACCTGGATGCCCAGATTTCACAGCATGTACCATTCTAACAATATCTCTTCTAACTTGTTGTGCAAAATCTTGCAATTCTTGTGTAGTTGGCATAGTTAACTCTTATTTTTAAGTTGCAAAAATATCATTTTAAGCTATGTAAACAATATTTTTATTTAGTAAAGTTGTTTGGAATTATTAACAACTAGGTTTTTTGCTTTTTCTTTTTTGCTGCAGGAAATAAAACATTATTTAAAATTAAACGATATCCTGGCGAATTTGGATGTAAATCTAATTCTGTTTTTGGATCTCCTACTCTATGTTGATAATCTTCGGGATCGTGCCCACCATAAAAAGTAAACATTCCTTTCCCTTTCACTCCATGGATATACCTTGCTTCTTGATTGGATTTTATTTCACCCAAAACTAATACATTAGATTTTACAGTTTCTCTATCAAAAGATGTTGTTTGCCCCATAAATCCTTTAATTAACATTGTATGGTTTTGACATAACATTGTTGGTACTGGATCCCATTTTGCTGAATATTCATTTAAAGAAAAATAATCTAATATTCGTTTAATAGTTCTTTTTCTAGTCATATCTATAGAAGAGAACTCATATTCCATAGGGTTTTTTACTAACGAAAAATTTTTGAAAGCAAACGTATTTTTATAATTTATTTTATCTTCATAATTAACATCTGATGGATCACCATCAAACATAGTTTCGCAAATATCAATACCTTCGGCAGACAAAGCTATATCAAAACTATCAGTTGCTGAACACATGGCAAACATAAAACCACCTCCAATTACAAAGTCTCTAATTTTAGTTGCTACAGCTAATTTCTCTTCTGATACTTTATGAAAACCTAATTCTGTAGCTAAATTTTCAGCTGCTTTTTTTTGCTCAATATACCATGGTGCTCTTCTGTAAGAACCATAAAATTTCCCATACTGACCAGTAAAATCTTCATGATGTAAGTGAAGCCATTCGTATAAAAGTAGTTTTTCATCTAATACTTCTTGATCGTAAACAACATCAAACGGAATTTCAGCATATGTTAACACCATAGTTACAGCATCATCCCAAGGCATTTTATCTTTTGGTGAATAAACAGCTATTTTAGGAGCTTTTTCCAATATAACAGCTTCCATATTTTTTGAAGGACTTGCAATTTCTTCTAAAATTTGAGCAGCTTCGGTATCTGATATTACATTATAAGTAACTCCTCTAATTTTACATTCATTTCTAGTAGCTTCATTATCTTCTAATAAAAACGAACCTCCTTCATAATTCAATAACCATTTTACTTTATTTCCTTGGCTTAAAGACCAATAGGTTATTCCGTAGGCTTTTAAATGATTGGTTTGCGTAACTTCATCCATAGGTATTAGTATGAAAGATGCAAACATAGTTTGAATACTAAAAAAAAGCATTAAACTACTGAATAGAAGATTTTTAAAATTTGTTTTAAAATGGAACATCGCTATCATCTGGCTCTAATGAATCGAAAGCTTCACTTGGACTTGCTGTTGGTGTATTCATTTTAGATTGAAACTCGTTACCAAAACCTTCATCTAAATCACTAAACAATGCTAAATGTCCTGTAAATTTCATTCTAATATTATCTAATCCACCGTTACGATGCTTTGCAACAATAAACTCTGCTTGACCTTCACAATTAGACCTATCATCATCATCCCATTCTGTTTGACCATAATATTCTGGACGATAAATAAACGAAACAATATCGGCATCTTGCTCAATTGCTCCAGATTCACGTAAATCAGATAATAAAGGCCTTTTACTTCCTCCACGTGTTTCAACTGCACGTGATAGTTGTGAAAGTGCTATAACTGGAATATTTAATTCTTTTGCTAATGCTTTTAAGTTTCTTGAAATTGTTGATATTTCTTGTTCTCTATTTCCGTTTGAAGAACTTCCAGCCGTCATTAATTGCAAATAATCAATAATAATTATTTTAATTCCGTGTTGAGAAGCTAAACGACGAGCTTTTGCACGCAAATCAAAAATAGAAAGTGATGGTGTATCATCAATAAAAATTGGCGCTTTTGCCAAGTTTTTTACTTTTACGTTTAATTGTTCCCATTCATGTGGTTCCAAATTTCCTTTTCTTAATTTTCCTGAAGGAATTCCTGTTTCACTAGAAATCATACGTGTAATTAACTGAACTGACGACATCTCTAATGAAAATATTGCTGCTGGTGTTCCAAAATCAATGGCCATATTTTTTGCCATAGACATTACAAATGCAGTTTTTCCCATACCTGGACGAGCTGCCAAAATAACTAAATCGGATGGTTGCCAACCAGAAGTTAACTCATCTAACCTAGTAAATCCAGTAGCAACACCACTCATACCAGATTGTTTAGAAATTTCTTCAATTTTAGTAATTGCCTGTCTAACTAAACCTTCAGCATCTTCAGATCCTTTTTTAAGGTTTCCTTGTGTAACTTCAAACAATTTTGTTTCAGCATCATCTAATAAATCAAAAACATCTACAGTTTCATCATACGATTCTTCAATAATTTCAGAAGATATTGAAATTAACCTACGTTGAATGTATTTTTGAAGAATAATACGTGCATGAAATTCTATATGCGCTGAAGAAGATACTTTTTGTGTAAGATTTACCAAATAATAATCACCACCTGCTAATTCTAAATTTCCACTTTTTCGTAATTGATTTGCTACTGAAAGTAAATCTATAGGTTCAGAATTTTGAAATAAAGAATATATGGCATTGTAAATTAATTGATGTGATTCTTTATAAAAAACTTCATCGTGTAAAATATCAATTACATCATCAACACCTTTTTTATCAATCATCATTGCACCTAAAACAGCTTCTTCTAAATCAACTGCTTGAGGTGGAATTTTCCCTTTCTCAAGGTTAATAACCGTGCTTTTTTTAATTCTTTTTGATGAAATTGGTTGTAAATTCTTCACTTAATCGGCTTTAAATCAATTACTAATAGCTATATCTAACTTTAAAATTTTCTTCTCTATGTATAAATAGTTAAGAACTGCAATTTTAATAATTTTGAGGGAGACAAATGTAACCTAACAACAACTATTTTAGCCTAAATTAGCAAATAATTTTTACACAAATAATGTTAACAAGTCTTAATTTTGTTAATAAGTTAATTATTAATGAATTCTGAATTTTAATTTGATATTTTTGAAGTATGAATAATGAAAAGAAATACCAAATCTTATCTGTTTTTTTAGTTTTTCAATGGGCATTTTATCAATTTATTGCACATTACCCTATGGTTATAGAAAAATACTATTCTAACGGATTATATATTTTAATTTCAAAAATATTCAGAGTTGTTTTTGGATGGATTCCTTTTTCAGTTGGTGATTTTATTTATTTTTTTGGAGGTGTATTAATAGTTTATCACTTACGCAAATACATAAAATCAAATTCATTTAAGTTTAAAAACTTAATTTTTAGAATATTAGGAACGCTATCCGTAATTTATTTTTTGTTTAACATTAGTTGGGGATTAAATTATTATAGAATTCCGGTTGAGCATACTTTAAATTTTAAAAACGAAAAATTTTCTACAAAAGATTTAGTGCAATTCACAGAGCAATTAATTTATAAAATAAATAAAGTTCAGGTAGAAATTACTAAAAACGATACACTTATAGTTCAGAACCCTGATAATAAATCTAAAATTTTAAACCAGGCTTTTTTAAGTTATAATTCTTTAGCAAAAGAACATCAACGATTTTCAATTTCAAATAAATCAGTAAAAAAATCACTTTTTAGTTTACCATTAACTTATATGGGTTTTGCAGGGTACTTAAATCCTTTTTCTGGTGAAGCTCAAGTAAATAAATTAATACCTAAAAATAATTTTGCAGCAACTTCTTGTCATGAAATTGCACACCAAACAGGTATTGGATTAGAAAGCGAAGCAAATTTTGTAGGCTATTTAGCAGCAACAAATTACAATAATAATTATTTTAAATACTCGGGGTATTTATTAGCATTACGATATTGTTTAACAGATGTTTATAGATTAGATGAAGCTAAATTTAACGAGTTAAAAGCATTGATAAATAAAGGGATTTTAAAGGATATTAAACAATCTCAAGATTTTTATAAATCTTACCAAAACTGGTCTGAAGAATATTTTAAATTTTTCTATGATTCCTTTTTAAAAGCCAATCAGCAAAAAGATGGTATAAAAAGTTACCATAAAATGGTATCGTTACTTATAAATTATCATAAAACAGTGCCTTTATAGTATTTATCTGTATTTTTGCAGCTATGTTTAAACAGATTTCAAGCACACAAAATACGTATATAAAAGAATTATTTCAATTAAAAGAAAAGTCTCGTTTACGTAAAAAAATAGGACAATTTTTAATTGAAGGATTTCGTGAAATTTCACTTGCTATAAAAGGCAATTATAAAATTTCAACGCTATTGTTTGATGAAACTATTATTTCAAAAGAGAAAATTGAGGTTTTAATTTCAGAAATAAAAACCAATATTGAAGTTATTCAAATTTCAAACGATGTTTATAAAAAATTAGCCTACAGAGCTACAACTGAAGGTGTTATAGCAATTTCAAATGTTAAAAATTTAGAATTAGATACTTTAATTTTACCAGATAATCCGTTAGTTTTAATAGCTGAAGCACCTGAAAAACCGGGAAATATTGGAGCTTTACTTAGAACAGCTGATGCGGCTGGAATTGATGCTGTAATTATTGCAAACCCAAAAACAGATATGTACAACCCAAACATTATTAGATCTAGTGTTGGATGTGTTTTTACAAATCAAATAGCAACAGGAACAACTTCAGAAATTATTTCGTTTTTAAAAGCTAAAAATATTGAAATTTATTGCGCTGCTTTAACCGCTTCAGTAGATTATTCCTCCATAAATTACACAAAAGCTAGTGCTATTGTTGTAGGAACTGAAGCTACTGGATTGAGTAATGAATGGCTTAAAAATTCAACAAAAAATATTATTATTCCAATGCGTGGAAAAATAGATTCTATGAATGTTTCAGTAAGTGCAGCCATTATTACCTTTGAAGCTGTTCGTCAACGAGATACTAACAACTAAAATTACCAAATGAACCCAACAACTATTTTTTATATATTAATAGGTATTATTGTATTTAACTTTATTTTTGATTTAATAATTGACTCATTAAATGCTAAAAATTTTGACCATAAACTTCCTAATGAATTAAACGATATTTATAACGAAGAAGAATATTTAAAATCTCAACGTTATAAAAAAGAAAATCATAAATTTTCATTAATCACAAGTAGTTTTTCTTTACTGCTTACTTTAGTTTTTTTCTTTATAGATGGTTTTGCCTTTGTTGATGGATTAGCAAAAAACATAACTTCAAACAACATTTTAATAACCGTAATATTTTTTGGAATTATACTATTTGCTAGTGATTTATTATCATTGCCTCTATCCTATTACAAAACTTTTGTTATTGAAGAAAAATATGGCTTTAACAAAACAAACCTAAAAACATTTGTATTAGATAAAATTAAAGGTTGGTTAATGACAATTGTAGTTGGAGGCGGAATTTTAGCTTTAATTACTTGGTTTTATAACGAAACAACTTCAAGTTTTTGGATTTATACATGGATTTTAATTACTGTTTTTTCAGTATTTATGAATATGTTTTATTCAAAATTAATTGTTCCTCTATTTAATAAACAAACTCCTTTAGAAGATGGAGAATTAAAATTTGAAATAGAAAAATTTGCTCAAAAAGTGGGCTTTAAATTAGATAATATTTTTGTGATTGATGGATCAAAACGTTCTACCAAAGCAAATGCTTATTTTTCAGGATTTGGTTCACAAAAACGTATTACGTTATACGATACACTAATTAACGATTTAGAAACTGATGAAATTGTAGCTGTGTTAGCTCACGAAGTTGGACATTATAAAAAGAAACATATTATATATAATTTAACTTCATCAATAATAACAATGGGAATAACACTTTATATTCTATCATTATTAGTAGGAAGTGATTTATTATCGCAAGCTTTAGGTGTTGAAAAAGCTAGTTTTCATATTGGATTAATAGCCTTTGGTATTTTATACAGTCCAATTTCTGAAATTACAGGTTTTTTAATGAATATATTATCAAGAAAATTTGAATACGAAGCAGATGATTATGCAAAATATAATTTTAGCGCCCAACCATTAATTTCAGCACTTAAAAAACTGTCTAAAAACAGTTTAAGCAATTTAACTCCACATTGGTTGTATGTAAAAATTCATTATTCACACCCTTCATTGTTGCAACGTATAAAAAATTTAAAAAAATAATTTACATTTAGCTATTCAAAATTAATTAAAATATTAATTTTAATACATGGAATATAATCTAACTGCTGAAGAAGAAAATAAGGAGATAGCTAGACGATATAAGCAGCTTTTGAAAGGTGCTTACCAAACGTTTACACCTGAAGATAAAAAGGAAATTAGAAAAGCCTTTGAACTTGCAGTTGAGGCGCATAGTAGTCAACGCAGAAAAACTGGTGAACCTTATATTTATCATCCTATTGCAGTTGCTAAAATTGTAGCTTATGAAATTGGTTTAGATACAACTTCTATTGTTTCAGCTTTGCTACATGATGTTGTTGAAGATACAGATTATACTTTAGAAGATATTGAACGGTTGTTTGGTGAAAATGTAGCCAGAATTGTAAATGGATTAACTAAAATTTCTCATCTAAAAAAAGATCAAGATGCTTCAATACAAGCAGAGAATTTTAGAAAAATGCTATTAACACTAAACGATGACGTTCGTGTTATTCTTATTAAAATTGCAGATCGTTTGCACAACATGCAAACTATGGATGCGATGCCGCATGATAAACAAGTGAAAATTTCTTCTGAAACACTTTATATTTATGCTCCACTTGCACATAGATTGGGATTGTATAATATTAAAACCGAACTTGAAAATTTAGGTTTAAAATATACTGAACCAGATGTTTATAATGATATATCGAAAAAAATTACACAAAGCACCGATGAGCATCAAAAATATATTGATACATTTTCTAAAATTATAAGTGAAACTTTAGACCAAGAAGGATTCGAATACACCATAAAAGGAAGAAGAAAATCTATCTATTCAATTCGGAAAAAAATGCGTTCTCAAGGTGTTTCTTATGAAGAAATATACGACAAGTTTGCCATTAGAATAATCTATAAATCTACTGTTAAAAAAGAAAAATTTGACGCTTGGAAAATTTATTCCATTGTAACAGATCATTTCGCTCCAAACCCTGTACGAATGCGGGATTGGATAACACAACCTAAATCTACTGGTTATGAGTCACTTCATATAACAGTTATGGGACCACAAGGTAGATGGGTTGAAGTGCAAATTCGTTCTGAAAGAATGGATGAAATTGCTGAAAAAGGTTATGCAGCGCATTACAGATATAAAAATAACGACGAAAAAGAAAGTGGTTTAGATAACTGGTTAAATAAAATTAGAGAAACACTTGAAAATTCTGACACAAATGCTGTTGATTTTGTTGAAGATTTTAAACTAAATTTATACTCAAAAGAAATTTTTGTTTTTACACCTGAAGGAGATTTAAAAGCACTACCAAAAGATGCTACAGCATTAGATTTTGCATTCTCAATCCATACACAAGTTGGAATGACTTGTAGAGGAGCTAAAGTTAATGGAAAATTAAAACCCATAAGCCATGTTCTTATTAGTGGTGATCAAGTAGAAATTATTACATCTAGAGGCCAGAAACCAAATATTGGTTGGTTAGATTTTGTGGTTACTGCAAGAGCAAGAACAAGAATTAAAAACGCCCTAAAAGAAGATCAAAAACGTATAGCCGAAGACGGTAAAGCTATTTTAACTCGAAAACTCCGCCATCTAAAAATTAATTTTGACGAAAAAATTGTTAACGAATTAGTAAATTATTTTAAACTAAAAACAAGTTTAGACCTTTTTTATAGAGTTGGAAGTGGATCTATAGATAATGTTCAATTAAAAGATTTTGTTACAAAACGTAGCAATGCTTTTATGAATTTTTTCAAAAATAGAATTCAAAGGTCAAAAAATAAATCCGAAACAATTGATAAAGATGAAGTAATTGACAAATATGACTTGTTAGTTTTTGGAAAAGAAGAAGAACGACTAGATTATAAAATGTCACAATGCTGTAACCCTATTCCAGGTGACAAAGTATTTGGTTTTATTACAATTAACGATGGAATTAAAGTTCATAAAAAAGATTGCCCAAATGCCATAAGTTTACAAGCAAATTATGCTTATAGAATTATGCCTGCAAAATGGATAGATTCTTCTAACCAAGAATTTAAAGCTATATTAAAAATATACGGTGCTGACCACGTTGGAATGGTAAATGAAATTACTCAAGTTGTATCAAGAAATATGAGTGTAAATATACACAGCATAAACATTTCAGGAAACGATGGAATTTTTGAAGGTAGAATTACTGTAAGTGTAAAAAATAATTCTCAATTAGTACAATTAAGTGAAAGTATTAAAAAGATTGAAGGAATTGACAATGTAGATCGAATTTATAAACATTAATCGTTAATAAGTAACCCAATTCCATATGTATTAATTAAAAAAATAGCATTAAATTTGTTCTTTACTTATAAGAGCTTAAAATAATATTCCTAATGAATAAAGAGAATCAAAAAATTGTTAAAAATGTATTCATTAGCTTTTTAGAGGCTAATAGCCACCGAAAAACACCTGAACGCTTTGCAATTTTACAAGAAATTTACGATTTAGAAGATCATTTTGATATAGAATCGCTTTATATTCAAATGAAAAATAAAAATTACCGAGTAAGTAGAGCTACTTTATACAATACTATTGAACTTTTATTAGAGTGTGGATTGGTTAGAAAACATCAATTTGGCCAAAATCAAGCACATTACGAAAAATCTTACTTTGATAGACAACACGATCATGTTATTTTAACTGATACTGGAGAAGTTATTGAATTTTGCGATCCAAGAGTTCAAACTATAAAAAAAACAATTGAAGATACTTTTGGAATTGAAATACACAAGCATTCGCTTTATTTCTATGGTACTAAAAAGAAACAAAACAACTAACATATACATAAACTAACAAATGGCTGTAAATTTATTATTAGGCTTACAATGGGGTGACGAAGGAAAAGGAAAAATTGTTGACGTTCTTACCTCAAAATACGATATTATTGCTCGTTTTCAAGGAGGTCCAAATGCTGGACATACTTTAATTTTTGACGGACAAAAACACGTTTTACACACAATTCCTTCTGGAATTTTTCATGAAAAAGCAATGAATGTTGTAGGTAATGGCGTAGTTATTGATCCCGTTATCTTCAAAAAAGAATTAGACAATTTATCTAAACACAATATAGATTTTGCTTCTAAATTAGTAATATCTAGAAAAGCACACCTTATATTGCCAACGCACAGGTTATTGGATGCTGCAAGTGAAGCTTCTAAAGGAAAAGCAAAAATTGGTTCTACTTTAAAAGGTATTGGGCCAACTTATATGGATAAAACAGGTAGAAATGGAATTAGAATTGGTGATACTGAATTAGCCGACTTTAAAGAACGTTACCAAGCTTTAGTTACAAAACATATTAGAATGATTGATTACTACGGTATTCAATTAGATTATAATTTAAAAGAACTTGAAGAAGAATTTTTTGCAGCTTTAGAATATTTAAAACAAATTCCTTTTGTTGATAGTGAAGAATATTTACATGCCGCTATGAAATCTGGCAAAACAGTTTTAGCAGAAGGTGCACAAGGCTCTTTATTAGATGTTGATTTTGGAACATATCCTTATGTAACTTCATCTAACACAACTGCTGCTGGTGCTTGTACTGGTTTAGGAGTTGCTCCTAATAAAATTGGAGAAGTGTTTGGAATTTTTAAAGCATATACTACACGTGTAGGTTCTGGGCCTTTTCCTACTGAATTATTTGATGAAGATGGAGCAACAATGTCTAAAGTTGGTGCAGAATTTGGAGCTACAACTGGTCGTCCACGTAGATGTGGTTGGTTAGATTTAGTAGCCTTAAAATATGCTGTACAAGTAAATGGTGTAACTCAATTAATGATGATGAAAGGCGATGTACTTTCAGGATTTAAAACTTTAAAAGTTTGTACATCATACAATTACCAAGGTACTGAAGTAAATCATTTACCATACAATATTGAAGAACATAACGTTACTCCTATTTATACAGAATTAAAAGGTTGGAGTGAAGATTTAACTAAAATGACTTCAATTGAAGAATTACCACAAGAATTAAACGACTACATTAAATTTATTGAAAATTATGTAGAAGTTCCTGTAAAAATTGTTTCAGTTGGACCAGATAGAAAACAAACTATATTAAAATAGTTTGATATAAAATATTACAAAAAACGTATCGTTTAAAATTAAACGATACGTTTTTTTATTTTAGCATTCTTTTATCATTTAAAAATTACAATTTTCATTAGTTTTGCTTTAAAATATATTTCATTGAAAAAAATTATATTATTTATACTATTAGCAGTTTCAATTGTAGGTTATTCTCAAGGAAGAAGAATAAAAATTCTTCAAGCTGATAATACATTTACAGATCCAAAATATCCTGATGCTACAATTACATTAGGTAATGTTTTTGTTGAACATGCTGGTGCAACCATGCGTTGCGATAAAGCATATATTTATCAAGAAAAACAACTAATTAAAGCAATGGGTAATGTTGTTGTTAATCAGGGCGATACCATTCATCAATATAGTAAATACACTGATTACGATGGTAAAACTCAAATTGCTACTTCTTGGGGAAAAGTACTATTGGAAGATGAATTAATGACGTTAGAAACAGATACCTTAAAATTTGATAGAGTTGAACAAAAATTATACTACAATTATAAAGGTACTATTAAAGATACTGCTAATGTTTTAGTGAGTGATAGAGGAAAATATCATTTAAAAACAAATAAATTTGAAGCTTTTGATAATGTTCTTGTTACTAATAGAGATGGAAGCACTTTAGATTCTGACCATTTAGAATATTACACTTCAACAGGCGTTGCTGAATTATTTGGACCTTCTAATATTATAAGTGAAGACAATACAATTTACACCGAAAAAGGTACTTACGATTCTAAAATACATAGAGCTTATTTCACTGAGAATTCCAAAATATTTTATAAAGATGTTGAAATAAAAGGTGATAGTTTATATTACGATAAAACTAAAGGTTTTGCTTCTGCAACAGGTAATTTTAAAATGACCGATACTGTAAACAATTCTATAGTTAAAGGTGGTTATGCTGAAGTTTATAGATTAAAAGATTCTGTATTTGTAACAAAAAGAGCCGTTGCAATTTCAGAATTGGAAGCACAAGATTCTATTTATATTCATGGTCAAAAATTAATGGTTTTAGGAAAAGAAAACGATAGAGTTGTAAAAGCCTTTAATAGAGTTAAATTTTTTAAATCGGATTTACAAGGTAAATGTGATTCTTTAGTAAGTAATGAGCGTACTGGTTTAACTGAACTTTTTACAAAACCTGTTATTTGGGCTCAAGGAAACCAAATTACTGGAGACACTATACATCTAATTTCTAATCCAAAAACAGAACAATTAGATTCATTAAAAATTATTAGTAATGGATTTATGATAAAAAAAGACTCTGCTGGTTTTAGCCAACTTAAAGGTAGAGTTATGTATGGGAAGTTTTTAGAAAACAAACTTCGTTCACTAAATATTATTGGGAATAGTGAATCTATAATTTATATTAGAGATGAAAAAGATGAGTTATTTGGAATTGATAAAAAGCAAAGTAGTAATAATATTTTTATCGAAATAGAAGACAATAAAATATCTGCGGTTTCTTATTTTAAAGCTATAACTGCAAAAACCTATCCTCCTTCTCTATTTCCAGAAGAAGAGAAAAAATTTAAAGGTTTTATTTGGAGAGAAGAAGAACAACCTTTAACTAAAGATGATATTTTTAAACATGATAGTATTGATGATGTAATAATTGAAGAAGATAAGGAAAAACCTAAACCAAAGAAAAAAACACTTGAAGATATAATACCTAAAAAGAAAGAGTTTAATAAAACAGATACACCAAAGGAAAAACCTTCACTTAACACTTTTAAAAGAAATTGAAAAAAGAGTTTATAAAATATCAGGCGCAAACATCTCCTTATCCATTAGCTATTGAAATTTCACATGCAAAAGGAAGTTTTGTTTATGACACTTCAAATAAAGAATATCTAGATTTTATTGCCGGTGTTTCTGCAAATACGTTAGGTCACAATCACCCAAAAATTTCTGAAGCAATTAAAAATCAGGTTGATAATTACACACATGTTATGGTGTATGGAGAATTTATTCAAAAACCACAACTTAATGTTTGCAAGCAATTAGTAACACATTTACCAAAACCTTTAGAATCTGTTTACTTAACAAATTCTGGTACAGAAGCTACTGAAGGTGCTTTGAAACTAGCTAAAAGAGTTACAGGACGAAGTGAATTAATAGCTGCTAAAAACGGCTATCATGGTAACACACAAGGTTCTATGAGTGTATGTGGTGCTGAAGAACAAAATAGTGCTTTTAGACCGTTACTACCAGGAATAAAATTTATTGAATTTAATAATAAAGTTGATTTAGAAAAAATTACTACTAAAACTGCGGGTGTAATTTTAGAAACTATACAAGGTGGTGCAGGATTTATAGAGCCTAAAAATAATTATCTAAAAAAAGTAAAGGAAAAATGTGAAGCTGTTGGTGCTCTATTAATTTTAGATGAAATTCAGTCTGGAGTTGGAAGAACTGGTAAGTTTTATGGATTTGAAAATTACAATGTAGTTCCTGACATTATTGTTACGGGAAAAGGTTTAGGTGGAGGAATGCCAATTGGAGCGTTTATAGCTTCTAGTAAACACATGAATTTACTAAAACAAAACCCTAAATTAGGTCATATTACTACTTTTGGTGGACATCCAGTTATTGCAGCAGCAGCTGAAGCAACTTTAACTGAACTATTTTCATCGAACTTGATAGTTGAAACTCTTCAAAAGGAAAAATTGATTAGAAAATTATTAGTTCATCCTTTAATTACAGAAATTAGAGGAAAAGGATTAATGTTAGCCGCAATGGTTGAAACTTCTGAAATTGCTTCAAAGGTAATTTTAAAATGTATGGATAAAGGCTTATTACTTTTTTGGTTATTGTTTGAAGGTAAAGCCATTAGAATTACGCCTCCTTTAACTATTTCAGAAGATGAAATTTATAAAGGCTGTAATTTAATTATAGAAGTTTTAAACGATATTCTTATTGATATTCAGTAATTAACTAAATTATTGTTGAATTAACTCATCAATAAATTTTCTAATTTTTGTACTATTCCAATCTGCAGCTCCTACTTTTTTAATTCTTACATTTCCTTCACTATCTATTAAATAACTTGCAGGAATTGAATTGGTTTCTAAAAACAGTTTAGGAGGCATAGATTTTGAATTATAAGCAGGTAAATTGTAACCCGTTTTTGAAAAATACGCATTAACAACTTCCTTATTTTCATTAGTTACAAATAAAAAAGTAACCTTATCTTTATAATCGTTATACAATTTTTGAAACATAGGTTTTTCGGCTCCACAACTTGGACACCAAGTAGCCCAAAAATTGACAATAACTACTTCGCCTTTTAAACCATTAAAATCTATAAATTTTTCAGCTTCAGAATTTACACCTTTTAATTGCCAATTATAAGTATCTATTTTTTCACTATTTTCTACTTTTTCAACTGAAGGAGCAAAAGCTATTTGACGTAATATCCATGTTCTAGTTGGTGTATAAATAAGTAATATTATTGCCAATATAAAAATTACATTGGAAAGATTTTTTTTTGAAAATATTTTGTTCATAAAGCTTCTGTCGAAAAACATTTAATTAATTACAACAAATGTAAAAAAAAAGCGACATTACATTGTAATATCGCTTTTAATATAAGAACAGTATAGAATTATCTAGAAACTGTTCCGGTTGGGAAATTTAAATTTTGTCCCATATCATATGTTACGTGATCTACTGCTGCTGCAGAAATATCACCAACTAAAGGTTTTAATAAAAAAGGACTTGTACTATTATCTGGATATGGTTCAATAGAAATTACTGCAGTACCTCCAGCTAAATCGGTTGGAAAAGTTAAACCGCTTGGTGCATTCATTATAAAATCTTCTCCTGGAAATGCTGGGCCATCGTTCATAGTACTACTAAATCCATCAAAGTCATCAACTGTATTTAAAGCTGTAAAAGTTCCTGTAGTAACAGGTGTTCCATCTATAACTGCCCAACCTTCATACTTCCATCCATCTGGTAATGTTGGTAAAGTTAAACCTTGAGCTGGAGAACCCGATGCTAAATCTAAAAACCAAATACCACTATTTTCATTATTATCAGCTCCATCTGTAGGTGTTGCCAAAATATATTTTCCAGCTGCTGAAGCAAAATTGTTACCTAAAGCTGCCGCATGTGAAATAGTTAAACTTCCTGAATCTCCGCTAAAATCTCCTGCTAATATATGCACATCACTTGGAGCAGGATCATCACCAACTACTGGTTCAATTGTTAATACAAAGGTAGATGCCATTGCTAAATCGCTATAATCTATAGAAAATGAATTTTGTGATAAATCTCCTGATGCATTCACTGAAAATTTTCCTGTTGTTATTGGAGAACCATTTACAATAATCCAACCTTCGTATTCATAATCATCTCCTAAATCTTCTAAACCTGAAATATTTAGAGTTAAATCATTAAACTTTGGGGTGTCGTCATTATCATCACATGATGCAAAAGCTAATCCCAACATTAGTAAACTGAATAATACTTTAATTTTTGCCATAATTTTTGTTTTTTAGTTATGAGACAAATTTATAATGTAGAAAATTTATAAAATGTTAGGTAGCTAACATTAAGCCGATTTTTTTAATAAAAGGATCTCTTTTCTATTAAAATCTATAACTCCTTCTTCTTTTAAATCATTCATCATTAGATTTAGTGTTGGTCTAGAAGTACCAATTAAACTTGCTATATCTTTTTGAGTGTATGGATGTGTAATTTTCATTCCACCAGTTTCTTCACAACAAATTCCGTAATCTTCACATAAATCATTTAAAAATTCTAATAAACGAGTTTTAGCATCCTTAAACATTAGTAACTGTAATCTACGCTCTAATTTTTTTATTCTGAAACTTATAAACTTATAAACTTTTAGTGTAAAAGTTTGATTGTCTCTCATTAATTCGTGAAGGGTTGGAACTGCTATTGGACAAATTGACGTGTTATTCTCTAAACATTGGGCAAATTCGTTTCTTTTTTCTTCGCCTAAAATAGCTTTTTCACCAAATAATTCACCTTTACCTAATATGGATTTTACAACTTCATCACCTTCTTCTGTGTAATACCCTATTTTTATTTTGCCTTTTTCAATTAAAAATACTTTTGAAGAAGTTTCTTCTTCAAAATAGACATAATCACTTTTTGAGTAACTATCAAAGTTGTGACAATTTTTATAATCAGCAAATTTATGCGGACAAAGAATTTTAAATAGATTTACATTTTCTAAAAACCAAAGTTTACTCATAGTGAATTGAATTTTTAGATTATGGTCGTTATTATAAAAGACACCTTACAAAAAAGGCTTCATTTTAAAATGAAGCCTTTTTATTTTATTTAGAAATTATATAAAGTTCTCTAAACTCTTTTGGTACAATAAAAGTTACATCGCCATTAAGTTTAGAAATATCTATTTTTTCGTTATCTACTTCTACGCTTTTAATTTTAAATGGTAAACCATGAATATTTATTTTAAAAGTTTCATAAGAGGTAACATATTTCCCTGATTTAAACTGTTGTATAGTTAAAGAGTTCATTTTACCTACTTGGTTAAAGTTTCTTAAACTATATCTTCCTTTTTTATAATCGTATCCATCATGAGCATCTTCATATACTTCTGAAGATTCTTTACCAATTTTAAAATATACATCTAGTTCTAATTGCTCAATTTCCTTTTCTCCAACATATTGTTGTATTGGGTATTTTGGAATTATAGCACCTTCTTTTACAAAAATTGGCATACTATCTATATCTGCATCTACCCATACTTCTTCACCTCCAATAACAATGGAATTGTCCCAGAAATTGTACCATCTACCTTTAGGGAAATACATTCTTCTTCCTTTAGAATTAGCTTCTAAAATTGGACAAATTAATATTTTTTCACCAAAAATAAATTCATCATTTCTGTAATGTGTATGTGGATCTTTTTGATCAAATAACACTAAAGATTTTAAAATTGGAATACCTTCACCTGCATATCTCCAAAAAGTTGTGTATAAATATGGTAATAGCTGATATCTAATTTCAATAAATTTTCTAACAATATCTGTAATTGTTTTACCAAATACCCAAGGTTCTTGATCTCCATGATCTCCTGATGAATGTACTCTACAAAATGGGTGAAAAACTCCTAATTGAATCCAACGAGCAAATAATTCGCCAGTTGGTTGTTCAGCAAAACCACCTATATCTGAACCTGCAAAAGAAAAACCAGACATACACATACGTTGCGCTTGTTGATTTGCAATAGCTAAATGGTCCCAAGTTGCTACATTATCACCTGTCCAAGTTGACGTATAACGCTGTGTACCAGAATAAGCAGCTCTAGTAATTACAAATGGACGTTTTGGATAGCTAAATTTCTTTAATCCATGGTAAGTTGCTCTTGCCATTTGCATTCCATATACATTATGTGCTTTTCTATGACTACAAGGGTTTCCATCATAATCATGTCTAACATCATCTGGAAAAGATTTACCTGGTACGTCCATAACGGCAGGTTCGTTCATATCATTCCAAACTCCATTTACGCCAATATCTTCAATTAACTCTTGAAATAAATTAGACCACCATTCACGTACTTCGGCTTTTGTATAATCCGGAAAATAACATTCACCAGGCCAAACTTTTCCTTTCATATAAGGTCCATCAGCTCTTCTGCAAAAATAATCCTTATCTAAACCTTCTTTAAAAACTTCATATTCATCATCAATTTTAATTCCTGGATCAATAATAGCAATAGTTTTAAATCCATCATCTGCTAATTCTTTCACCATTCTTTTTGGATCAGGAAAATATTCCTTATTCCATGTAAAACATCTAAAACCATCCATATAATCTATATCCAAATAAATGGCATCACATGGTATTTTTAATTCTCTAAATTTAGATGTTATTTCTTTCACATTAGATTCTGGGTAATAACTCCATTTACATTGATGAAAACCTAATGCCCATAGTGGTGGAATATGTTGTGGTCTTCCTGTTAAGTCTGTATAGTTAGACACAACATCCGTCATTTCAGGACCATACATAAAGTAATAATTCATTTCTCCACCTTCAGCCCAAAAACTTGTAATATTTCTTCTTTCATGACAAAAGTCAAAAAATGTTTTAAATGTATTGTCAAAAAATATACCATACGCCTTTTCATGATGTATGGCTGTGTAAAAAGGTATTGCTTTATAAATTGGATCAGTACCTCTAACATAAGCAAAAGAGTCAGTTACCCAATTATGAAACCTTTTACCTTTTAAATTATTATCAACTGGCTTATCTCCTAAACCATAGTAATTTTCAGCTTGTTGAGATTGTAAAGACATTTTTACAATATCACCACCTATTTGGTAACTATCTTCCCAATGAAAACCAATTTCATCTTCTAATATTAATGAATTATCTTTCACGTCATAGATAGATTTTCTCATATCTACTTTTGAAATATTACATATTAATTTTGAAGTTGTAATTATATACTTTTCATCATCTTCTTCAATTTCTAAATGGTTATAACCTTTACTTGCGTATATTGTAATACCATACGAAAAATCTTTTTCAAAACGCCCAGTAGTGGAATATCTAAATCGTAAAACACTATCTCTTTCAACTGTTAGCTGAAGTACTACATTATTTGCAGCTGTAAATACTAGTGTATTTACATTTTTTTCAAATGAAACTATATTTGTAGGAAACTGATTTCCTTTTTGTTCTAATTCAGTATTTAAAATCATAAAAATCTATTGCATTTTATCAAGTTAGCAAACTTACTAAATTTTATTAATCTGTTTACATTATAAATACACAAAAAAAAACCCTCAATTTTATAAAATATTTAAAATTGAGGGAGTAATATTTAGTTAGCAATAATTAGCTACTTTTTTATTTTAAAAATACTAATTCCTAATGGAGATAATTTAATATCAGCTGAATACTCTTTTCCATTCCAAGGATTCTTTTTTATAGTTATTTGTCTAGAATTCACATTTCCACTTCCTCCAAATTTTTCAGAATCACTATTAAAAATTTCTTTTAATTTTCCTGAAGTGTTCACTCCTACTTTGTAAGGTACAATAGTGTTTGGTGTGAAATTACAAACTACTAATACATTTTCATCTGGATTTTTTCCTTTTCTTAAATATGAAATTACAGAATTTTTACTGTCGTCTAAACTTATCCACTCAAAACCTTCTGAACTAAAACCATTTTCATAAAGTGCAGGTGTAGATTTATAAATAGTATTTAAAGCTGCAAAATAATTTTTCATATTTTTATGAGGCTCAAATTCTAATAAATTCCAATCTAAACTTTCTTGAAAATTCCATTCGTTATATTGTCCAAATTCACTTCCCATAAACAATAATTTTGTTCCTGGGTGTGTGTACATATATCCATACATTAATCGAAGGTTTGCAAAGCGTTGCCATTCATCGCCTGGCATTTTACCTAAAATAGAATTTTTACCATACACTACTTCGTCATGTGAAAGTGGCAACATAAAATTTTCTGTAAATGCATAAGCTAAACTAAACGTAATTTCGTTTTGATGGTATTCTCTATAAATTGGGTCTTTAGAGAAATAATCTAGTGTATCGTGCATCCAACCCATCATCCATTTCATTCCAAAACCTAAACCTCCCATTGATGTTGGTTTAGAAACCATTGGAAATGCTGTTGATTCTTCAGCTATTGTTTGAACATCAGGAAATGATCTATAAACTTCTTCGTTTAATTGTTTTAAAAATGAAATTGCAGCTAAATTCTCTCTTCCACCAAATTCGTTAGGTTCCCATTCTCCATCTTCACGTGAATAATCTAAAAATAACATGGATGCAACAGCGTCAACTCTTAAACCATCTGCATGGTATTGTTCTAGCCAAAATATTGCATTACTTATTAAAAAGGAACGAACTTCGTTTCTTTCATAGTTAAAAATTAAACTTTTCCAATCTTGATGATACCCTTTTTTTCTATCAGGATGTTCGTATAAATGTGAACCATCAAAAAATCCTAATCCATGATCGTCACTAGGAAAATGTGAAGGCACCCAATCTAAAATAATTCCAATTCCTGCTTGGTGTAATTTATCTACTAACACCTTAAATTCATCTGGATATCCAAAACGCGAAGTTGGTGCAAAATAACCTGTTAATTGATATCCCCAAGATGGATCGTAAGGAAATTCCATAATTGGCATTAATTCTACATGTGTAAAATTCATTTCTTTTACATAATCCACCAATTCATCTGCTAATTCTATGTACGATAAAAATCTATTTTCTTCCGCTTTTCTTCTCCAAGAACCTAAATGAACTTCGTATACAGAATAAGGAGCATCTAATGCGTTGTGTTCCTTTCTGGTTTTCATCCAATTTTTATCTTTCCACTTATAATCATCACTCCAAACTTGTGAAGCTGT
The DNA here is from genome assembly GCF_033101135.1 of Lutibacter sp. TH_r2. NCBI lineage: Bacteria > Pseudomonadati > Bacteroidota > Flavobacteriia > Flavobacteriales > Flavobacteriaceae > Lutibacter > Lutibacter sp. TH_r2. Next base: position 535,083 of record NZ_JAWMPV010000002.1, on the reverse strand, counting down.
TTTTGGTGGATGCTCGTTTCTGCGCGCATACGGATCGGCCTTTTCGGTAATTATTCCACTATTATTTGAATGTATTTTATATTTATATAAATTTCCTTTTCCAACATTAGGAATAAAACCTTCCCAAATACCCGAAGAATCCCAACGAACGTTTAGTTTGTGTTTTCCATCTTTCCAAAAATTGAAATCTCCAATTACTGAAACTTGATTTGCACTTGGTGCCCATACTGAAAAATAAGTTCCTTCTACTCCATCAACGGTACAAATGTGAGATCCAAATTTCTCATAAAGTCGAAAGTGTTTTCCTCCTTTAAAAAGATAGATGTCAAATTCGGTAAATAAACTGTGAGGTATTACTTTTGCCATAAAATTATTTATTAATAAGATTTGAAATTCCTTTTAAAGGAATTATTGCCCATGAAGGGCGTGAGTTTAATTCGTAACCTAACTCATATATTGATTTTTCAAGTAAACAATATTCTAATATAAAATTTTGCTCTTGACGGTAACCAATATTTAAGTTTGCCTTTTGTACAGTATCTACATAAGTGTCTAAAAATACACCTGTAAAATAACCATACAGTACTTCTGCAGCTTTAAAAAGCTGTTCTTGGGTTTGTTTATATTTATTTTTATTATTGAATATTGTAGCATAAATTGCATAATGAAATGATCTAAATAAACCTGCTACATCTTTAATTGGTGGTTGTTTTACTTGCCTATCTCTAATAGTACTTTCGGGTTCTCCTTCAAAATCTAAAATGTAAAAATCATCATCTTGTACTAAAATTTGTCCTAAATGAAAATCTCCATGAACTCTTATACGTTCACCTTTAAGTTTTGTCCAATCAAATTTTAAAAACTTGCTTCTAATTAAGTTTTTTTTACTTAATAAGTCTTTAGCTAGCTCTAAAGCATAACCTTCTAGTTTATCTAAATTATTTTCAACTATGTTTATTCTATTTTGAAATTGGTAAATCATTCTATTTTTTAACCAAACTGAATAATCACCATTAAAATGTGTAGGTGTAAAAGCTGTATCTTCAAATTCTGAACCTAAATTAATATGCATTTCTGCAGTTCTTTTTGCTAATACTTGTGTTTTTAAAAATAAACTTAAACCTACCCAATCTATAATTCTATGTGGTATATCATGAATTCTTAAACGTTGATATAATTCTTTCTCTGGTAAGTTTTCAATATCAATATTTTTAAATTCTAATGTCTCAAATACTTTATCAATCTCGTTTAAATACACTTCCCAAGCATCACCATTATTTGGAATCAGCTCTTGCATTACGGCAATGGTAACTAGCTCGTTCTCTTGTCCAATAAAGTTAATACTTCCAAAATATCTAGGTGTGTTTTTAAAATTCTTTTTATCAGTTAAAAATCGATTCATTTCATAATCTGGATTTTTATTTGAAAAAATTCTTCTAAAAAATTTCAAAACATACTTATCATTAAACACTAATGAAGTGTTACTTTGCTCTAATCCCAATAATTTTGAGGAATTATAACTAATATTTGAAAATATTTCACTTTTATGATATTGTACTTTTGTAGTATCAATTAATGGTGCTGTAGCAATTCTTTCAAAAACTAATTTTCTAAAAGCTTCAAGGTTAATAGCATCAATAATAAAACCTTCCTGATTTTTAATACTTATAGGTAATATTCTATCTTTTTGAGCAAAATTTTCATCTGAAACAAATGCTATTGGTATAAAATAATGGTGATAAAAAGCTTCAACAAAATCTACTTCAAGTATTAATCCAAAATAAACTTCGTTATTTTGTTGAATTCTAAAATATTCAGACAATTCAATATATTTTATTTGACTTGCCTTGCCTCCATACCAACGTTGTTTTACAATATACTTTTCAAGAACTTCTGATAAAAAAACTTTTTGAAAATCTTTGTTTTCTAAAAGTTCTTCCCATGGAACATCAAAATTATATTTTGTTGTAGTCACAGACTCTTTATGTTCTTTAAACATTGTTTTTATTTGTTTATTGTAAAAATGTGAAATGACATTGCTGCATGTAGTTCAACAAAATTATATTCATCGTGCCAATCGTAAGTTGATTGTGTAATTAGATCCGTTAATTTTATATGATGACCTTTCCAAACACCTAATTCATACAACGGTAATTGAAGCCAACCTTGTTGTGTATAGTGATCGTCTAAACTTATTACAACTAAAACTTCACTAGATTTATCATCGTTCCATTTATAAAATGCTATTATTTTATCATTATCTATATTGCAAAACTTAATATTGTTTGTTTGCTGTAAAGCTTCATGTTTTCTACGAATATTGTTTATAAGTGATATAAAATAAGATACTTTGTTTTGTTTAGACCAATCGTAATTACATATTTGAAACTTTTCAGAATTCATATATTCTTCTCTACCTGGTAAACCTTCACTTAACATTTGTTCAAACACAGGCCCATAAATTCCAGTATTAGAGCTTAAAGTTGCTGCCAAGACGTAACGTTGTATATGTTTAGATGCATTAGAACCTTGAAGATCAAAAGGGTTAATATCTGGCGTATTAGGCCAAAAATTTGGACGCATAATATCTTTTTGCCCTGTTTGGGTTAACTCTTCAACATATTCAGTAAGTTCGTGTTTATTATTTCTCCAAGCAAAATAGGTGTACGATTGTGTAAAACCGTGCTTACCTAACTCGTGCATTACTTTAGGTTTTGTAAATGCTTCTGCTAAAAATAGTACATCAGGGTATTTACTTTTAATATTTGTTATTATCCAATTCCAAAAATAAAAAGGTTTGGTATGTGGATTATCTACTCTAAATACATTAATACCGCATTCAATCCAATAAATTAAATCATGTAAACATTGATCCCATAAGGCTTCATATTCTTCTGTTTCAAAATAAATTGGTAGAATATCCTGATATTTTTTAGGTGGATTTTCTGCATATTGAACTGTTCCATCAGGTCTCCATTTAAACCATTTTGGATGTTCTTTTACCCATGGATGATCTGGTGCAACTTGTAAAGCATAGTCCATTGCAACCTCTATTCCCATTTTATTAGCCTTCGATATTAACGATTTAAAATCATCTAAAGAGCCTAATTGTGGGTGAATTGAAGTATGGCCTCCATCTTTTGAACCTATTCCCCAACAAGAACCAACATCACCTTCGTATGCTGTTGTTGTATTATTTTTACCTTTTCTATTTACTTCACCTATTGGATGAATTGGAGGGAAATACAAGGTGTCAAATCCCATTTGAGCAACTCTTGGAAGTAATATTTCACAATCTTTAAAAGTGCCATGAACTCCTTCGTATTGAGATGCTGAACGTGGGAAAAACTCATACCACGTACTAAATCTAGCCTTTAATCTATCAACATATACTGTTAATTCTGCAGATGTATTTGCTAGTTTTTTTTCTGGATATTTATAAAATAAATTATATAATTCAACATTTTTTACTTCTTGTATAGCTTCATTATAACATTCTGTATTTTTAAAAATATATTGAAGTTTTAAAATGTATTCTTTTTCTGATTTACTTTTTGCAGTTTTTAATATTCTATTTAAATATTCTGCACCTTCTAACAGTTCTGAATCAACATGCTGATGGTCATCAATTTTTCGAATAGTTCCATGCATCCAATTAAGTGCATAATCTACCCAACCTTCAATTTTATATTCATAAAAACCTTGTTTTTCTACTATAAATGAGGCACTCCAATTATCATCTCCAATTTCATTTAATCTAGATTCGCTCCATTTTTTTTCTTTTTCGTGTTTGTAAAGTATTGAAGCTGCTATCTCATCGTGTCCATCAACTAAAATAGTTGCATTTACGTTAACAATTTCTCCAACAACTCTTTTAATTGAAAACTCTCCTCCATCTACTTGAGGTGAAACATTTTCTATAACTACTCTTCTCTGATTCTTCATTCAAATATATTTAATAAACTATTGAAGTGTAAATCCCTTTGGAATTACAGCTCCCTTTTTAATAACCACAATTCCTTCTTTTATAGCATAAGATTCATTTTCAAAGTTTTCCAAATGCTTACCTCCGTTAATTCTAACATCGTCAGCAATACTACAATTTTTATCTAAAATTGCATTTTTAATAAAACAGCGTTTACCAATTCCCATAGATACAATATTAGGGTTTAAAATATCTTCTAATGGTTGATAGAAATCATTTCCCATCATGTATGTATTAATAACTGTTGATTCTGCATCTATTTTAGATCGAATACCAATTACTGAATTTTCAATTTTAGCTGCATTAATAATTCCACCTTCAGCAAGAACTGTTTTAACTAAAGTAGTTCCAGAAACTTTGGTAGTTGGTAACATTCGTGCTCTTGTATAAATACGTTTTTGTCTGCTATACAAATCAAATTTAGGAAATTCAGCTGCTAATCCTAGGTTAGCTTCAAAAAACGAATCTATATTACCTATATCTGTCCAATAACCTTCATATTGATGACTTACAACTTTAACATTTTCAATACTTTGAGGGATAATTTCTTTTCCAAAATCATTTGTACTTGGATCATCCATTAGTTTTTCTAATAATTTTCTATTAAAAACATAAATACCCATTGAAGCTAAATAATTTCTACCTTCTGAAGCCATTTCATTACTAACTCCTGAAGTCCAATCTGGCAATAATTCTGCAGCTGGTTTTTCTATAAAAGAAGTAATTACATTTTTATTATCAGTTTTTAAAATTCCAAACTCGGTAGCATCTTTTGCATTTACAGGTATGGTTGCAATTGATATAGAAGCTTTTGATTTTATATGAGCATCAATCATTTCTTGATAATCCATTTGATATAATTGATCACCTGATAATATTAGCATATAGTCATAATCTAATCTTTTAAAATGGTGCATACTTTGTCTAACGGCATCTGCCGTTCCTTGAAACCAACCTTTATTGCCTGGAGTTTGTTCAGCAGCTAATACATCAACAAATGCAGAACTAAAAAAACTAAAGTGATATGTGTTTTTTATATGTCTATTTAATGAAGCTGAATTAAATTGAGTTAAAACAAATATTCTTTTAATATTTGAATTAATACAATTTGAAATTGGAATATCTACTAATCTATACTTACCTGCAATAGGTACAGCAGGTTTTGATCTTGTTTCTGTTAATGGATGTAATCTAGATCCTTGTCCTCCTCCTAATACTATCGCTAAAACTTTATTATTTATCATAACCTACTTTTTTATAATTTGTAAATATGTGCTGTTTATTTTTATATTTTTAAATTAAAGATTTATATAAATCTTTAGTTTGTTTTGCAATTGCTACCCAATCAAAATGTTCTTCAACTCTAGCTCTTCCTTTTATCTCCATAGATTCTCTTAACTCTTTGTTGTTAATTAATTTATTTACACCGTTAGCTAAATCTTTTGCAAATTTATCAGGATTTATTGGTTCAAAAGGAGCTTTAGTTTGCTGTTCTAAAGGAATTAACAATCCTGTTTCGCCATCAACAACTACTTCTTTTATTCCTCCAACAGCACTCGCTACCACAGCTGTATTACATGCCATTGCTTCTACATTTATAATACCAAAAGGTTCATAAATTGAAGGGCAACAAAAAACAGTTGCATGCGAATAAAGTTGAATAATTTCCTTTTTAGGGAGCATCTCGTCAATCCAAATTACATTATTTCTAGTTTTTTTAACTTCATCAACGCTATCCTTCATTTCTTTTGCTATTTCTGGTGTATCTGGTGCACCAGCACATAACACAATTTGGGTTTCTGGATCTATATATTTAATAGCATTTACTAAATGAATAATTCCTTTTTGACGTGTTATTCTACCCACAAAAAGAACAAATGGTTTTTCCTTATCAATATTAAACTTATCTAAAGTTGTTGTTTCTTCTGTTACAACATATTCATCTAACTTAATACCATTATAAATAACTTTTACTTTATCTTTATCAACATTAAAATTATTGATAACATCAACTTTTGTTTCTTCCGAAACTGCAATTAGTGCATCTGCCATTTCCAAAGCAGTTTTTTCAATCCAAGACGAGGCATCATAACCTCTTCCTAATTGTTCTCTTTTCCAAGGTCTTAAAGGCTCCAAAGAATGAGTAGTAATTACTAATGGTTTTCCGTAACAAAGTTTAGCAACAATTCCTGCAAAATGAGCATACCAAGTATGACAATGAACTATATCTGCATCAATAGTTTCTGCATTCATTTGAAGGCATGTATTTAAACTATTAAATACTGCTTTTAATTTGGTGTCTGATTGCTCAAATTTTGGATCATTATATGGAAAACCTTTTACTGACATATTTCCAGAAGATGAATTTTGATCTCCAAAACACTTAATATCAATTTCCATCAGCTTTTCTAATTCATCTGCTAAATACTCAACAACAACTCCTGCTCCACCATATACGTAAGGAGGGAATTCTTTAGTGTAAAAAAGTGCCTTCATATAAAATTTTATATTAATTTATAACTTAATAAAATTACTCTACTTTATTATATTAAAAAAAACTCAAAAAATTGATCAATAAAGTTTATTTATCTACTAATTATTAAGTTTCTCTAACCTATTAAAATTAGAATAAAAAGTTACGAAATTTTATGAAATTACTCTAATATTTTTCTAAAACGTTATTAAATTACCACATTTATATAGTATAACAACCTATCTATCTTAATTAAAGTATTTTATTTATTAATTCTGAATAGAAAAACAAAAAAAAGAGTCGTAAAATCGACTCTTTTTTAACATAATATCTATTGAAATAATAGTAATTTTTTATTTATTCTGCTTTTTAATTAAATTTAAAGCTGAACCTTCATTAAACCAATCTATTTGACTTTGATTATATGTATGATTTAATTTAATAATATCTTTAGAATTATCTGCATGCACTACTTCTATAGTTAATTGTTTTTCTGGTGTAAATTCATTCAAATCTATAAAATTAAAAGTATCGTCTTCTTGTATTAAATCATAATCTGCTTCATTAACAAAAGTTAAACCTAACATACCTTGTTTTTTTAAGTTTGTTTCATGAATTCTAGCAAAAGATTTCACAATTACAGCTACTACACCTAAATGTCTCGGTTCCATAGCTGCATGTTCTCGGGATGAACCTTCACCATAATTATGATCACCTACAACTATTGAATAAACTCCAGCAGCTTTATAAGCTCTTGCAGTATCAGGTACAGTTCCAAATTTACCAGTTAATTGATTTTTAACTTTATTTGTTGCTTTACCAAAAGCATTTACTGCTCCTATTAAACAGTTGTTAGAAATATTATCTAAATGCCCACGAAAACGCAACCAAGGCCCAGCCATTGATATATGATCTGTTGTACATTTTCCAAAAGCTTTAATTAATAATTTTGCTCCATTAATTTTGTTTCCAATAGGCTTAAATGGAGTCAATAACTGCAATCTTTCAGATTCAGGTTTTACAACTACTTCAATTCCTGAACCATCAGACATTGGAGCTACATAACCTGCATCTTCAACCTCAAAACCTTTTGGAGGAAGCTCAAAACCTGTTGGTTCTTCAAACTGAACTTCTTCCCCATTTTGATTTATTAATTTATCTGTTAATGGGTTAAAGTCTAACTTTCCTGAAATTGCAATAGCCGCAACCATTTCTGGTGAAGCTACAAACGCATGTGTGTTTGGATTTCCATCTGCACGTTTTGAAAAGTTTCTGTTAAACGAATGAATAATAGTGTTTTTTTCTTGCTTATCGGCACCTTCTCTAGCCCATTGACCAATACAAGGACCACAAGCATTTGTAAATATTTTAGCGTCTAAATCTTCAAAAATTTGTAATAATCCATCGCGTTCTGCAGTATAACGAACCTGTTCAGAACCTGGATTAATACCAAATTCAGCTTTTGTAACTAATTTTTTGTCTACTGCTTGTTTTGCTACTGAAGCTGCTCTTGACAAATCTTCATAAGAAGAATTAGTACAAGAACCTATCAATCCCCAATCTACTTTTAATGGCCAACCATTAGCTACTGCTTTATCGTGCATTTCACCAACTGGAGTTGCTAAATCTGGAGTAAAAGGACCATTTATATGAGGTTTTAATTCATCTAAATTAATTTCAATTACTTGATCAAAATATTGCTCTGGATTAGCATAAACTTCATCATCTCCCGTTAAGTAAGCTGCAATTTTATTTGCTTCATCAGCTACTTCACCTCTATCTGTGGCTCTTAAATAACGTTCCATAGAAGCATCGTAACCAAAAGTAGATGTTGTTGCTCCAATTTCGGCTCCCATATTACAAATTGTTCCTTTTCCTGTTGCCGACATAGATTTTGCGCCTTCACCAAAATATTCTACAATTGCTCCTGTACCTCCTTTAACAGTTAAAATTCCTGCAACTTTTAAAATTACATCTTTTGGGGCTGTCCAACCAGAAAGTTTTCCCGTTAATTTAACACCAATAAGTTTTGGAAATTTTAATTCCCAAGGCATTCCTGCCATAACATCTACAGCATCGGCTCCTCCAACACCTATAGCAACCATACCTAAACCACCTGCATTTACAGTATGTGAGTCTGTTCCAATCATCATTCCTCCAGGAAATGCATAATTTTCTAATACTACTTGATGAATAATTCCTGCTCCAGGTTTCCAAAAACCAATTCCATATTTATTTGAAACTGAAGCTAAAAAATTAAATACTTCACTACTATTATTTAATGCATTTTGTAAATCTTTATCTGCTCCTATTTTAGCTTGAATTAAGTGATCACAATGAACTGTAGTAGGAACTGCAACTTTACTTTTTCCTGCTTGCATAAATTGTAAAAGTGCCATTTGTGCTGTAGCATCTTGACAAGCAATTCTATCTGGGGCAAAATCTACATAATCTTTACCTCTTATAAATGTTTTTTTTGCATTACCATCCCAAAGATGGTTGTATAATATTTTTTCTGCTAAAGTTAATGGTTTACCAACTACCTCTTTAGCAGCGTTTACTCTTTTAGTCATTCGAGAATAAACTTCTTTAATCATTTCAATATCAAAAGCCATAAGATTTATATATTATTAATTTAGAAAACAAGATACAAAAAATATAATTGCATTAAAAAAGTATTTCATCACAAATATGTATGAGAGTATAAACTAAATTAATACCAAAAAAAAAGCTTGAATTTAAAATTCAAGCTTTTTTTAATTATATATTGTAATAATTATTTAACTAACAATTTATGTGATGGTTTAAATTTTGTTAAGTTAATTCCTTTTACTGCTGCTTCGTATTCCTCTATATTAGGTGTTCTTCCTAAAATTGTTGAAATAACAACTACTGGAGTTGATGAAAGTAATGATTCTCCTTTTTTCTCGCCTGAATCTTTAACAACTCTACCTTGAAATAAACGTGTAGAAGTTGCCATTACAGTATCTCCTGGTTCAGCTTTTTCTTGGTTACCCATACAAAGGTTACAACCTGGACGTTCTAAATACAACATGTTTTCGTATTTAGTACGAGCTACATCTTTAGGATCATTATCATCAAATTCAAAACCTGAATATTTTTGTAATACTTCCCAATCACCTTCAACTTTTAATTCATCAACAATATTATACGTAGGTGGTGCAACAACTAATGGCGCTTTAAATTTAACTTCACCTTGTTGTTGTTCAATATTTTTTAACATCTGTGCAAGAATTTTCATGTCTCCCTTATGAACCATACACGAGCCTATAAATCCTAAATCAACTTTTTTATTTCCACCGTAGTATGATAATGGTCTAATGGTATCGTGTGTATACCTTTTAGATTCATCTTCATTATAAACATCTGGATCAGCAATCATTGGTTCGTTTATTTTATCTAGATCAACAACAACTTCCGCAGAATATTTTGCATTTGCGTCTGGTATTAATGCTGGCTTTGCACCTGATTTAATCTCTTCTATTCTAGTATTTGCTTTATGTATTAGACCTTTAAGTACTTGTTTTTCGTTATCCATTCCTTTATCAATCATAATCTGGATACGCCCTTTTGCAATTTCTAAAGATTCCACTAAAGTATCATCTTCTGAAATACAAATAGAAGCTTTTGCTTTCATTTCAGCAGTCCAATCTGTAAAAGTAAAGGCTTGATCTGCTGTTAATGTTCCTATATGCACTTCAATTACACGTCCTTGGAAAACATTTTCTCCACCAAATTGTTTTAACATTTGTTGTTGAGTAGCGTGTACTACATCACGAAAATCCATATACGATTTCATTTCTCCTTTAAAGGTTACTTTAACCGATTCTGGTATTGGCATAGAAGCCTCACCTGTAGCTAGTGCTAAAGCAACTGTACCTGAATCTGCACCAAAAGCAACACCTTTAGACATACGTGTATGTGAATCTCCACCAATAATTATGTCCCAATCACCTACTGTAATATCATTAAGTACTTTATGAATAACATCTGTCATTGGAAAATATTTTCCTTTAGGATCTCTACCTGTAATTAAACCAAAGTCGTTCATAAAACTCATTAACCTTGGAATGTTTGCTTTAGATTTACTATCCCAAACTGATGCTGTATGACAACCTGATTGGTATGCACCATCAACAATAGGAGAGATAACTGTAGCAGCCATCATTTCTAATTCTTGAGAAGTCATTAAACCTGTTGTATCTTGAGAACCTACAATATTTACTTCTGCACGAACATATGATCCTGCATGTAATATAGCTCCTGAAGTACCTACTGCATTTTTATTGAATATTTTTTCTACCGCAGTTAAACCTTGTCCCTCTATAGAAACTTCTTTTGAAGGTGCGTAAACTTGAGGTACTTCAATACCTAAAACTTTACATGCAAAGGTTTGTAATTTTTTCCCGAAAACAACCGCGTAAGAACCACCTGCTTTCATAAACTCCATTTTTTGAGGCGTAAATGCAGCTGAAATATCTTTTAACTCAACATTTCCATGGTATAATTTTTTCTCTTTTGTATTAATTGTTAAAACAGTACCTGTTTCTACAGAATACATTTGTTTTAAAACTGGTTCTCCATCTTCATCAACAATGGTATTACCATCTGCATCTTTCTGCTTTACCCAATTTTTAATATCTAACCCAATACCACCAGTTACGCCAACAGTTGTTAAAAAAATTGGAGCTATGCCATTAGTACCAGCAATTACTGGAGCAATATTGATAAAAGGAACATAAGGACTAGAAGGAATACCTGTCCATAATGCAACGTTGTTAACACCAGACATTCTAGAAGATCCAACTCCCATGGTACCTTTTTCTGCAATTAGCATTACACGCTTATCAGGGTGTTTTTCTTTTAACGCTAACAATTCATTTTGCATCTCTTTATTATGCTCAAACATACACTGACCATGTAACTCACGGTCTGAACGAGAATGAGCATCACCACCTGGAGATAATAAATCTGTAGAAATATCGCCAACTCCAGCTATGTATGTAACAACTTCTATTTTTTCAGCAATATCTGGAAGTTTTGTAAAAAATTCAGCCTTTGCATAACTTTCAATAATTTCCTTTGCAATTTCATTACCTTCCTTAAAAGCTTTTTCTAAACGTGTAGTATCTGCTTCATAAAGAAAAACTTGAGTTTTTAAAATATCAGCAGCTTGTTTTGCTAAAGCTTTATCAACTCCTAAAGCTAAATCCAAAAGCACTTCAACTGAAGGTCCACCCTTCATATGTGATAATTGTTCTAAAGCAAATGAAGGGGTAATTTCTTTAACCAAAGATTTACCTAAAATAATTTCCTTTAAAAATTTCGCTTTTACACTAGCAGCACTTGTGGTTCCTGGTAAAACATTATAAATAAAGAAATTAAGAGAATCTTCTCTATTTTTATTATTTACATCTTTTATTTGTTCAATAATTTCGCTTAATAATTCTGCTCCATCAATTGGCTGTGGCTGAAGCCCTTGCACTTTTCTTTCTTCAATCTGCTTAATGTAATCTTTATAACTCTTCATAATTATTCTGAAAATTTAACTTTTAATTTTTACTAAATCAAAAGTACTATTTTGTAGTTTTATTTTAATTTATTTGTAATTGAGCGAATTTACAAAAAAGGATGTTTTATTTAAACAAAACCTTTAAAAGTGAAGTATTTTTACTGAAAAATATTTATAGAGCATAATTTTTTTTCAAAAACTCAATAAACAGGCTCGAAAACGTTTTAAATATGAATTTTTCAAAAAAATTAAGTAGGTCTATAAGCCGGATTTTGTACTTAAAAGCTCTTATCATTTATCTATATTGCTAATTACTTAACAATTAAAGCTGCCTACCCCTTGAAATAAGACGAGTAGCCTTAAAATTTCAATATACGTGGCATTGCACCGCATAGAGTTTACCTGGTTTCACTACAGCCGAACTGTACTTGCTTTCTGTTGCACTTGTCCTCAACTCACGTTGGACGGATGTTATCCGCTATGCTACTCTATGGTGTCCGGACTTTCCTCTCAATTAATTGAGCGATAAGACGACCTACTTAATGCGGCAAAAGTACGCTAAATTATTGCATAAAAAAACCCACTCAATACTATGAGTGGGAAAATTGCTATGAAAAAGAAAAAGTGTTATTAGAAATACATCTAATAACACTACAAATATATAAATTTTATGTTTTTATATAATAATTATTACTAATTATTTACGAAAACATGTCTTTTACTTTTTCAAAAAAAGATTTATCATTTAGTGAAGGTGAAGGCGTAAAATTTTCATCTTCTAACATAGACTCAAAAAACTTTTTTTGTTCTTTATTTAAATTTTGAGGAGTCCAAACATTGGTGTGAATTAATAAATCACCATTTCCATAATGATCAATACTAGGTAAACCTTTTCCTCGTAATCTTAATATTTTTCCTGATTGTGTTCCTGGCTCAATTTTAATTTTTACTTTTCCAGTTACGGTATCTATATTTTTACTAACTCCTAATACTGCTTCAGAATAATTAATATATAAATCAAAATGAAGATTTGTACCTTCTCGTTTTAAAGTTGGATGTGCTTCTTCTTGAATTACTACTAATAAATCTCCATCTAAAGAGCTATTACCTGGTGCTGCATTTCCTTTTCCATTTACTTTTAACTGAACACCTTCAGTAACACCTGCTGGTATTTTTATTGAAACTGTTTCTTCATCTAAAATTAATCCACTAGCATCAGAACCTTTTGGTCTATTATTTATAACCTCTCCTGCTCCTTGACATGTAGGACATGTGGAAGCTGATTGCATTCTACCTAAAATTGTATTAGTTACACGCATAACTTGACCTGTTCCATTACAATTTGAACACGTTTTATATGTAACCCCTGCAGCTTTAATTTTACGTTTAACTTTTACTTTTTTCTCAACTCCATTTGCAATTTCTTCTAGTGTAAGCTTTACTCGAATTCTTAAGTTACTTCCTTTAACCATAGCTCTTCCACGACCGCCGCCGCCAAAACCGCCAAAGCCACCGCCACCACCAAAAGCACCGCCAAAAATATCACCAAACTGACTAAATATGTCATCCATATTCATTCCGCCACCGCCAAAACCACCTTGACCACCTTCAAAGGCTGCGTGTCCATATTGATCGTAACGTGCTTTTTTATTTTCGTCGCTTAAAATTTCATACGCTTCTGCAGCTTGTTTAAACTTTTCTTCAGCAGATTTATCATCCGGATTTTTATCTGGATGATATTTAATTGCCATTTTACGGTAAGCTTTTTTTATTTCTGGTGCTGAAGCACTTTTAGAAATTCCTAATATTTCGTAGTAATCTTGTTTCATTTTTATATTTTATTGTCCAACAACAACTTTTGGATATCTAATTACTTTATCTCCAAGTTTATATCCTCTTTCAATTACATCAATTATTTTTCCTTTTAACTTATCGGAAGGTGCTGGAATTTGTGTAATAGCTTCATGAAGTTCAACATCAAAAACATCTCCTTGCTTTACTTCAATAGTGCTTAAACCTTTTTGTGTTAAAGAGTTTGAAAGTTTATTTTTAATTAACTCCATACCTTTTAACAATTCTTTGTCTTTAGCTTTTTTAATTTCGCTTAAACCTCTGTCGAAATCGTCCAATATTGGCAATAAAACTGTCATTAAATCTTCATTGGCAGTTTTAAATAGCTCTACACGTTCTTTTGCAGTTCTTCGCTTGTAATTTTCAAATTCAGCAAATAACCTTAAAAATTTATCTTTTTCTTGAGCTAGATCTTTTTCTAATTGCTCTTCTTTACTCACCTCTGGTGTATCATTTAGAGTTTCTTCCTGGTTTATATCTTGCTCTTGCACTTCATCTTGTGCAGGTTTAGTATTTTCTTTTTTGCTCATAATTGCTTCTTAAAAAAATTTCAAAAATTTGATTGCAAAAGTATTGCCATTTTTTGAGATATGCCAATATGACATTGATATTTAAAAAATTATTTATAAATAGGACGTAATTGCAATTAAAACGCATTAAAGTATAGCAATTTTAAAAATGGAAATGAGCTAATTATTTCTATTTTTTCAAAAGATTATGATAGTGGAAAAGTGTGTTTGTTAAATCTAGTCGGCTCTAGTTATTCTTGCTCCAATAGCTTTAAGGCGTTCGTCAATATTTTGATAACCTCTATCTATTTGCTCTATATTATGAATTGTGGATGTACCTTTAGCTGAAAGTGCAGCAATTAATAACGAAATACCAGCTCTAATATCTGGGGAAGTCATTGTGGTACCTTTTAAACTTGATTTATGATCCATACCAATAACAGTTGCTCTATGTGGATCACATAAAATAACCTTTGCTCCCATATCTATTAACTTATCTACAAAGAATAAACGACTTTCGAACATTTTTTGATGTATTAGTACACTTCCTTTTGCTTGCGTAGCAACTACCAAAATAATGCTTAATAAATCTGGTGTAAATCCTGGCCAAGGTGCATCTGAAATGGTTAAAATAGAACCATCGATAAAACTTTGGACTTCGTAACTTTTTTGTTCTGGAATAAAAATATCATCTCCTTTACGTTCTAAATTAATTCCCATTTTTTTAAAAACTCTTGGAATTAAACCTAAATCGTCCCAACTAACATCTTTAATTGTTAATGAAGATTTAGTCATAGCAGCCATACCAATCCAGCTACCAATTTCAATCATATCTGGTAAAATTCTGTGTTTACATCCACCTAACTTTTCAACACCTTCAATAGTTAGTAAGTTGGATCCAACACCTGATATTTTAGCACCCATTTTATTCAACATTTTACACAACTGTTGAAGATAAGGTTCACAAGCTGCGTTGTAAATAGTTGTGATTCCTTTAGCTAAAACTGCAGCCATTACAATATTAGCTGTACCAGTTACTGAAGCCTCGTCTAAAAGCATGTCTGTACCTTTAAGTTCATCTGCTTCTACACCATAAAACTTTTCATCTTTATTGTAACGAAACTTTGCGCCTAACTTTATAAAGCCTTCAAAATGAGTATCTAAACGTCTTCTTCCTATTTTATCTCCTCCTGGACGTGGAATATATCCTTTTCCAAAACGAGCTAATAATGGACCAACAATCATTATGGATCCACGTAAAGAGCTTCCATCCTTTTTAAATTTATCTGATTCTAAATAGAATAAATCTAAATCATCAGCTTTAAAACTATAGGTTTCTTTGGCTACTTTTTTGGTTTTAACACCTAATTCACCTAAAATAAAAATTAACTTATTTACATCTATTATGTCTGGAATGTTACTAATAGTAACTTCTTCTTTAGTTAAAAGTACAGCGCAAATAACTTGAAGCGCTTCATTTTTTGCACCTTGAGGAGTAATGCTTCCGCTTAATTTATGTCCTCCTTCAATAATAAATGTAGACATTTGGTTTAGTTTTTAGGTTATTTCTTTTTTTTATAATGACCTTGGTTGTGTTGACGACCTTTTTGCTGTGTATTTTTACGCTGTTTTCTATTAATATCTTTAAATTCAGATAAAACTTCTTCTGATTTTGTTAAATCTATTTTACCATCCGATAATTCAGTTAAATGTTTAAAAATTACCGTATCATCAACTGTATCTTTATTCCAATTTAGATAACATTTTTTCATATGGTTAGCTATAGTAAAATAAAGTGCATCACGTACTTCACCTTCTTCCCAAGTTAAAGCAGTATCAATCATTATTTGAATATTGTTTCCGTAAAAACGATATTTTGTTGCTGATTTTGGGTATTTTAAAGGTTCTGGTTTTGCTTGTAAAATTTCTTTTTCTGGCTTATCGTATGGTGAGTCTACATCTAAATTAAAATCTGCTATTATAAATAACTGATCCCATAATTTATGTTTAAAATCAGGAACATCGCGTAAATGTGGTTGAAGATTTCCCATAACATCTACAATAGCTCTCGCCATTTTATTTCGCTCCTCTTTTGTTTCTAAATTAATACAGTGATTTACTAATTTTTGTATATGTCTACCATATTCTGGTATTATTAATTTTTCTCTATCTGAATTGTATTCTAAATTATATTCCATCTATCTATTCATTAATTCTATAGAAAAATGTTGTGCTGTAAACATTTTTCTTTTTATTTTTTATAAATGCAAATTACAACTTAAATTTTGGATTTCAATATGAAATTAACCTATAATTTTAAGTTTTGCGAATTGTAATAATAATTTTTTTATACCTACTGAAGCAAATTGAATTTCGGCTTTTTTATTAGCACCGTTTCCTTCTAAACTTATAACTTTTCCTTTTCCAAATTTTGTGTGTTCAACTATATTTCCAACAGTAACATCGCTATCAAATAAATTAGCTTGGCTATTTTGATTTGATTTGGTTTCGGTAACTTTTTTTAAGTTTTTTGGTGGTACAAATTGAGCTCTTGGTGTCGCTTTTTTCTTTTCAGGTGTGCGTTGTATTGGTTTTTTAAATCGAATTTTATTTTGTGGAACACTTCCAAAAATAGCATCGTTTATAAATTTATTTTGAGAAACTGCTTTTGGTGCTGGAGCTAAATGTTCTAAATAATTTTCATTAATTTCTTCTAAAAATCTACTTGGTTCACAATCAACTAATTTTCCCCATCTATAACGTGTTTGTGCATAACTTAAGTATGCTTGTTGTTCGGCTCTTGTTAGTGCTACATAAAACAATCTACGTTCTTCTTCTAATTCACTTCGTGTATTCATACTCATTGCTGAAGGAAACAAATTATCTTCCAATCCAACTATAAATACATGAGGAAATTCTAAACCTTTTGATAAATGAATTGTCATTAATGACACTCTTGGCTCATCACCTTCTTTTTCACTATCAAAATCAGTTGCCAACGCTACATCTTCTAGAAAAAAAGCTAAAGAATCTTCTTCTCCTTTTTCTTTTTGAACTTCAATAAAATCTTTAATTCCGTTTAATAATTCTTGAACATTTTCTACTCTACTTACACCTTCAGGAGTTCCATCTTTTTCTAAATCTTTAATTAAACGTGTTTGTTTTACAACAAGTTCTGCTACTTCAAATGCGTTTTTTGTTTGTGCTTCAATTTGAAAGTGCTTAATCATGGTTACAAAGTTTTCTAACTTTGTTTTTGTACCCGAATTAATATTTACATCTGTTAAATTTATGGTTTGAAGCAATTCAAAAATCGATTTTTTATAGTGGTTTGCTGCAACACTTAATTTATCTATTGTTGTTGCTCCAATTCCACGCATTGGATAGTTTATAACTCTTTTAAGTGCTTCTTCATCATTTGGGTTTATAAGTAAACGCAAATATGCTAATGTATCTTTAATTTCTTTACGTTGGTAGAATGATAAACCTCCGTAAATTTTATATTTTATGTCTTTTTTACGCAATGCATCTTCAATAGCTCTTGATTGCGCATTTGTTCTATACAAAATTGCAAACTGATCGTTATTAAGTTGTAAATTCATTTTAGCATCAAAAATGGTATTTGCAACATATCTACCTTCATCAGCTTCTGTAAAAGTTCGCATTACTTTTATTAAATCTCCAGCATCATTATCAGTCCAAATTTCTTTGTCTAATTTAGTTTTGTTTTTTTCAATAACACTATTGGCTGCCTCTACAATATTTTTTGAAGATCTATAGTTTTGTTCTAATTTATAGATAGCGGCATTTGAATAATCTTTTTGAAAATTTAATATATTTTGAATATTTGCACCTCTAAACCCGTAAATACTTTGAGAATCGTCACCAACAACACAAACGTTTTGAAATCTATCTGCTAACGCTCTTACAATTAAATATTGCGAATGGTTTGTATCTTGGTACTCATCAACTAAAATATATCTAAATCTATCTTGATATTTAGCTAAAACCTCTGGAAACCTTGTCAATAACTCGTTGGTTCTTAACAATAAATCATCAAAATCCATAGCTCCAGCTTTAAAACACCTTTCTACATATTGATTGTAAATTTCACCAACTTTAGGACGTTGAGCCATTTTATCGGCTTCAATTAATTCTGGATTGTTATAATACGCTTTAACTGTAATTAAACTATTTTTAAATGAAGATATTCTACTTAAAACCTGTTTTGGTTTATATCTTTCTTTGTCTAATTGTAGCTCTTTAATAATTGAACTTATTAAGCGCACAGAATCTTGCGTATCGTAAATTGTAAAATTTTTAGGAAACCCTAGTTTATCACTTTCTGAACGAAGAATTCTAGCAAAAACAGAGTGAAATGTTCCCATCCATAAGTTTTTTGCCTCGGAAGTACCAACTACAGTTGCAATACGCTCTTTCATTTCTCGAGCTGCTTTGTTGGTAAAAGTTAGTGCTAATATGTTAAATGGATCTACATTTTGTTGCATTAAATATGCAATCCTATACATTAAAACACGTGTTTTTCCTGAACCAGCTCCAGCAATAATAATCATTGGGCCGTTTTTATGTAAAACAGCCGCTTTTTGAGATTCGTTAAGATTTTCTAGGTAAGTATTCACTCAATTTTTCTATAAAATTCAAAAGTACTATTCTAAAGTAAGTTGAGCAATAAAAGTTATTGACAATACTTAAATAATTTATTTTCTAAAAATTTGAACTGTAGCTACTAAAAATATACCTACCATTAAAATAACACTTGCAATTAATAAATTAAGGTGATAATTCTGAATAATCCCTTGATTAATCATCAATAAAAAACCTTGACTAAACATTAATAATTCTGTAACTAAAACACCAATTAAAGTAAGGTATACACCTATTTTTGAATAGATTGATTTAAGCTTTATAATATTAGATTCATTTAAAAGAAAAAATATAAAAACAGTCATAAAACCTAACGTAAACAAATGTAAATAGCCAATAATTAAAAATGGTTTTAATGCAATTGATTTAGTTACAAAATATGGAAATGCTGAAAAAAACTGAATACTTAATTTTAAACTATATGAAGCTATTGAAAATAAAAATAATGCCTTGGAAACTTTACTCAATGTTTTTACTGTTAAAAACTTACCAACAAGTTTTATCAAATATAAAAGAGAAATAATTTGAAATAAGGCTGCTAATCCTCCTAAAACATTAAACATTATTGAAACGTCACTCCATAAAACTGAAAGAAAATATGCTGGAATACAGGCTAAATTTAAAAATATAAAAAAATACTTTTGGTGTTTATTTGAAATTGATATTTTTTTATTTTCTAATAGTTTTAAAAACAAACCAAAAAGGGCAAAAACAAAAAATCCATTGTATAAAAAGTGAAGGTAAAAATACACTGTATTGTAATACAATTCTGTTTTACCTTGTGTAACTATAACATATGCCAAAAACCATGTTGCTAAACTAGAAAGTAGATAGTAATAAATTCCAAATCTCACTAATTTACTACTATACGAAATTTCTTTTATATCTTTTAATAGTTTAAAAGATATGCCATAAGATGTAATACCAAAAACCGACAATACTATTATAGAAAAAGCCTTGTAACCTACTAACGGAAAGCTAAATAGCATTAATACAATACAAAGTAACATTACCAAAAGTGTAAACAAATATATTTTAGATTTCCATTGTTTAACATCAACAAAAAACCTAATTATTAAAATAAGTACACCTAAATATCCCCAACCTAAAAATGCTACATGTGAATGACTTTGTAAAATATTTTTATAGTCAAAATTTTTGATAGGAAAAGAAAAATTCCAACGCATTAAGAATCCATAAAATGCAGAAATAAACAATAAAAAAAATGAAAATTTTAAAATTGTGAGATGGATGGATGTTTTTAACATAATTATTTCTTCAACTACAAAGAAACATTAAAATTGGATATAAAAAAAGCGGCTATTAAGCCGCTTTTCATAATATTAAAATTGATTATTTTAAAAATTTATATGACACACCAATTGTTATTAAGTCTGTTGTCATTTCATAACCTACTTTTGTTCCTGGAATTGCACCTGTTGGGTTTGTTGGAGCAATAGCCATTGGACTTAACATAGAACCTTCGGTTTTTCCATCACTAGATCCATGGTGGTATAAACCATTAATTGTTAGCTTATCGGTAAATTCATATCCAAAACCAAATTGGTATGCGTTTTTAATTACAGCTGTTGCTGGTATAGAGAAAAATGCTAAATCTTCATTAATAGGATTTGTACTATGCGTATACCCAAAACGTAATGGTAATTTATCAATACCTTTGTATTGAATACCAGCAGAGAAAATAGCTATATTTTCCCAACCAAAACCAGCTACTGAAGCTGTTTGTGTCCATCCACTAGCTTCAAAACCTTCGGTATTTTCATAATCTACATATCTAATATCAGCAGCTAAATCAAAATTACTAGTTGAATAACCAAGACCGAACGATAAAATTGCTGGATAATCCATTTGGAAATCAACATCTGGTGCTGCCGAACCGTCTAAATAAGTATTACTAAATTCAAAGTCACTAAATTTTTGTCCTGTTTTGTACGATGCACCTACTTTAACACCTCCATCAGATTCATAATACAATCCAAACTGTGCTCCAAAACCAATTGCAGAAGCTTTATCACTTACTGGATACCCCAAAGTCATACTTGGAGAAGCTAATGGGTTAGGTGCTAATTCTAAACTAGCATAATTAAAATTTGGTTGAATACCTATTGAAAAATTATCTGTAATTTCATAAGCCCACGTTAAACCAACTTGTAATAACATATAGTCTGATTCAATATGTCCAAATCCACCCATACTTTGCGGCATATTAATAGCGTTGGTCATACTTTCAGGAAAAGTAACCCCAAAACCACTAATACCAAAAGCAGAAACACCAAATGTGTGTTTACTATCTTCTTTACCCCAAACCATTGCTACTGAAGGCATTGGTGAAACACCTCTATCATCTTCGGTTACTCCAGAAAATTCAGGAGAACCAGCTCCCATAAACCCAGCAGGTAAAGTAGAAGATAATTCAGGAGAAGAGAAAAAAGCTCCAATATCAAAGTTCAAAATTTTATTGTCAAATGTAGAAAGTGATGCAGGATTCCATTGAATTGCTCCACTAATATCTATTGGTTGTGCAGTTGCAGCTCCACCCATAGACATATTAACGGCACCAACACCTTGCATAATATGACCCGTTTGTGCAAAAACTCCTGCAGAAAATAGCAAAAAAGCTAACTTAAATAAATTTCTCATAATGTTCTGTTTGTTTAATTTAATGATGTTTTAATTCTTTTCTTATTTAGCCTTAAAAGAATTATATGTTAAAAATATTAACAAAGTCAAATATAATTGATGACAAATATCAGTTAAAATATTTAATTCTGTAACATTTGTTACGTATAATGGTGTTAAAATTAATTTTTAGCGATTTTTTGATGAAAATATTTCAGATTTCATAAAATTATTAAACTAAACTATAATATTTACATTAGGTGTTTTATATTTGAATTTTAAACTAATTATATGGATTTGGAACGTATTATTGAATTATTAAGTTACACAATACCTTCAATTGTTACTGGGTTTGTTGCCTATTACTTTTTTGTTAATCACACAAAAAATGAAGAACGAAAACTAAAATTAAGTGTACTTAAAGAAAATCAAAAGCAATCACTACCTCTTAGATTACAAGCTTATGAAAGAATGACGCTATTTTTAGAACGTATAAACCCTTCTAAATTATTATTAAGAGTTACTTCTGTAAATAATGATAAAGCTGCATATGCTCAAAGTTTAATTAATACAATTGACCAAGAGTTTGAACATAACTTAACGCAACAAATTTATATTTCAAATGAATGTTGGAGTATTGTAATTGCTGCAAAAAATGCAACTGTACATTTAATAAAAAAGACTGCTGCTGATAGTAGTATTGAGTCTGCTGAAAACTTGCGTGAAGAAGTATTAAAACAAGTTTTAAATAATGGTTTTCCTTCAACCACAGCACTTTCATATATAAAAAATGAAGTAAAAAGTATTATTTAAACTGTTATTAAGGGATTAAATCACAAAAATGAAAACCAGATGCATTTGTTGAATTATCATCTTTAGTAATCTCATACTCTCTGTACGTTTTTTCGCCTAATTTAAATTTGATTGGATTTTTAAAAATTGGACCATCAAATACAAATGTATGAAACTCACCATTTTCACCACAAGGATCTACGTTTTTAGGCAAATCTTTTAAAAAGTCTTTATCTATAATTCTTCCTGTAAAATCATTTCCTAAAAGTTTTGAACTTGCACAAACTACAATTGTTTTAAAACCTAAATCAATAAATTCGTTTACAATTTCTGTTGTATCTCGCTTCCAAAGTGGAAAATAACCTTTTAAACCTACTTCTTTTAACCTTGTTTCACGGTATGCTCGTAGATCTTCTAAAAAAATATCACCAAAAATACTGTGCGTAATTTTCTGGCTGTTTATATCTGTAAGTTGATCCTTCATGATGGCATCATAATCTTCCATTGAAGGTGTTTCGGGCAATAAAATTCTTTTTATAGGAAGTCCTAATTCTAGACCTTGAGCCGTTAATAATTCATTACGAACACCGTGCATAGAAATTCTATTGTACTTTGAATTTACTGTAGTAACTAACTGTGCAATATCAAACTTATTGTCTTTTAAAACATGATACAACGCTAAAGCGCTATCTTTTCCTCCACTCCAATTAAAAATAGCCTTCTTCTTATTCATCTAAATTACTTTTTATTTTTCCTTATAACTAAAAATTGGTAATAGCTTAAATATACAAGCTATTACCAATTTAAATATAAATAACTATTACAATTAGTTAAAATAAATTTTTGATGCTGCAACAGGTGCAGCAACTGAAGTTGTTTTAGCTCCAGAACTTATACTATAGATATCCATAGTACTTTGGGCTGTAAAACTAGCGTCTAATATAAATAAATTATTGTTATTAACTGCCATTCCATATAAGTATCCTGCAGATGTATCAATAAATTCTGCAGTAGGTAAAGCTGTATCTGAACTACTCATTTTAAACACTTTAGAGCCTATAGCATAATATAAATCAGATCCATTACTTGCCAATAAACTTGGGTGAACACCTTCTTCAAATGTAATTTCAGAATCTACAGTATTTGTTGTTGTGTTTATTTTTGAAATAGCACCAATAGTATTTCCTATAACACTCCAAGAAGCATCATATTGTACTGCTCCTTCAGATAAAACCACTAAATCACCTGAATTATCAATAAATAATTCATCAGGATTATCCTGAACTGTTATTTCTGTTACTACTTTTGAAGCTATATCAATAACTGAAATTACGTTATTTGTTCCATAACCTCCTTTATGAGATACATATAACTTACCTCCATCTGCAATAATTCGTTCGGGACCAAAACTAATTGTAGTTTTACTTAAAACCGTATACGACGTTAAATCAATTTCAGCTACATAAGCACCAGTTGTACCCCAGTTTGTTACATATCCTTTTTCATCTACAACAGTCATATAACGTGGTGTAGCTAAATCTGTTGTAATAGTACCTAATTCTTCAAATGTATATCTATCTACAACAGTAATAGTATTTTGGTTATCAGTTACAATAAATGCT
Source organism: Lutibacter sp. TH_r2 (assembly GCF_033101135.1). Classification (NCBI taxonomy): domain Bacteria; kingdom Pseudomonadati; phylum Bacteroidota; class Flavobacteriia; order Flavobacteriales; family Flavobacteriaceae; genus Lutibacter; species Lutibacter sp. TH_r2. Next base: position 511,013 of record NZ_JAWMPV010000002.1, on the reverse strand, counting down.
CTTTCATTGTCAAAAGCGACAGATTGTAAATATGTTCCAAATTCTTTAGAATTAACTTTATTGTAAATTTGATGCTCTACTGTTGCAAAATCATCAGAAACATAGGTTATAGAAGGAGAAGAAGCACCTGTTCCTTCACCTGATATAATAATCCCGTTTTCATAATCTCCTTTTGGTAATTGTGGTTCATCGTCATCATCACACGACACGAATAATATACTTAGTACAAATATGCTAAGTAAAAATTTACTGATTTTCATAATTTAAAATTTATAGTTTATGTTAATATTAAGATTTCTATTAGGCATTGGTCTGCTTGGCAACACAACATATTCTTTATTAAATACATTGTTTACCTTAACTCCAATACTAAACTCTTGATTTGTTTTTTGAATAATTTTATAATCTGCACCAACATTTCCAATATTGAAATACGGAACAGTATAACTATCTATATTATCGGTTGTTGTATATACTTCACCATTAAATAAATGTTGATAAAATGCACTAATTCTTTTAAAAGAATACCCTAAAGAAGCATTCATTAAATGCTTTGGCACATAGGTTAAGTAATTATCATTTTCTTTATCTTTTGCTATTGTGTAGCTATAATTTAAATTGAAACTAAAGTTGTGATTTTTAATATTCTTATTAAAATCAGCAGTAAACTCAATTCCTTTATTTTCCGTTTTATCCAAATTAATTGGCACCCAAATTCCAGGTCTTTCCGGATCTCCACTTGGTGTCCAAACAATTTTATCTTCAGAGTCGATATAGAAAAATCCTACATCTAATTTTAAATTATTTATATTATATACAAACCCTATTTCACTTTGTACAGAAGTTTCTGGTATTAAATCTTCATTTCCTTGTCCTGGCCAATACAAATCGTTATACGTTGGTACTCTGTAGTTTTTAGAACCATTAATTCTAACTAAAATATTTTTAAAAGTTTTAATATCAGCTCCTAAAGCAAAAATTAAAGGTACATTGTAATCCGAATTAAAATCTTTTCTAATTTTAGCGTTTATATTTATTAAATTACTAAGGCCTTGTGTGTATATAATTGATTGAGAAAATTGTCTTCTATTTTTTTCTTCAATCTGGTCTGTTTTTCCAAAAGCAGATTCATATTCAGAAAAAGTTTCAACACTTGAATTTTTAGCTATCTTATAATTAAAATCATATTTAAAAATATATCTTTTAGACTTTCCAAAGTTATAACTACTACTATTTTTATCTATGTAATATCTGTATTCTTGTTTTAAAAATGCAGCTTTTAAAGTATGTGAAAATTGATTTTTATGATAGTTATATGTTACTACATTTCGTAAATTATAATCTTTATATTTTTCTTTTGCCGCTGAAGGATTTGGTAAAGTTCCCGAAAACTCTCGTTCACCTGTGTAATTTGAAGAATATAAACTTAACTTACTGAAATTAGATAACTTATAAGCTAAACTTAAATTAAAACTTAAATTGTCAAAGGCACCATTTTCGTTTTTTAAATCGGTTCCTAACCACTCATAATCATTATCAGATATATTGTATGAAACTCCAAATTTAACAGCCAATTTTTCACTTCCATAAGAAAATTTGTACAAATTATTAAAGGTATTATAACTTCCAACTGAAGAGACAATTTGATTTTTTAATCCAGTATTAAAAGTTAATTGATTGTTTAAATGAACCGTACCACCTATTGCTCCCGAACCAAATTCAATACTTCCTCCACCACTTCTAACATCTATATTGTCAGTTAAATTAACCGATAATGAATTAAATCCTGTTTGTCCGTTATTTAATGAATTTATATTAATTCCGTTCCATACAACAGCTGTATTCGAAGCACTTGTTCCTCTAAAACTAGCAGAACTTGTTCCTCCTGCTCCATATTCTTTTAAATAAATTGGAGAATTAAATCTTAATAAATTAGTGAAAGACTCTGTGTTTTTAATAATTATAGAATCGGAAAGTGTTAGTACTTTATAACCTTTAGAGTACTTTTTTAGCTTTGCGCCACTAAGGTTCACAACTTCTAATTGTTGAACACTATCTAACTGTCCAAAAATTTGAATTGAAACTATTAAAAATAAAATACTGAATTTAAATTTCACCTTAAAAACTTTTTCACCCGAAAGTTTATTAATACTCACTTTTTTAGTTACGGCAGGTCTCCTGGCTTGCGTATTGTTAATTCCTTCCCATTCTAAAATTTGAACAGTGGACAAAGTTTTTAACAACCACCTTAAAGGCTAAGCTTACAGTTGCGGGTACAGCTTCGGAGTTTAACCGAATTCCCTTTTCACGCTATTATATAATAATATAATAAAGAACCATAATCTGTGGCAAAAGTAATTATTTAAGATGAATTAGTGTCTTTATTTTTTAAAAATATTACATTTGCTAAAATTTTAAAAAAAATCCTTTTTCTTTGATGTGATAATTATGTCAACAATAAAAAAATTATGAAAAAAATACAACCTACCTTTTATTTAATTTTATTGTTAACTATATTTTCTTGCAATACTAATTCAGAAAAAAAAATTACAAACAATAGCAAATCAGTTATAAAATATGCAAAAGGATTTGATATTGTAAAAACTGGAGACCAAACCAATTTAATTATAAAATCTCCATTTCCTGATGCTAAAGAAAAAACCATTTATAAAATAGTTTCAGAAAAGTCATCTAATATTAATGAAATTCAAACACCTTTAAACTCTATAGTAGTTACTAGTACAACTCATATTCCTGTATTAGAATTATTAAATGTTGAAAATAAATTAGTTGGGTTTCCAAATACAAATTTTATTTCTTCAAAAAAAACACGTGATTTAATTGATAAAAATGTAGTTAAAGATTTAGGGCATCCAGACCACATTAATACTGAAAGTCTATTAGAATTAAAACCTGATATAGTTATGGGATTTTCAGTAAATGGAAATACTAAAATGTTTTCAACTATCGAAAAAATTGGTATCCCTGTTATTTTTAATGGTGCTTGGTTAGAAGAAACTCCTCTTGGAAGAGCTGAATGGATTAAACTATTTGGAATTTTATTTGATAAAGAAAAACTAGCAGATAGTGTTTTTACTAAAATTGAAAAAAGTTATTTAGAGGCCAAAAAAATAGCTTTAAATTCTAAAACAAAACCTTCCGTTATTTGTGGTGGTTTATATAGAGATGTTTGGTATATGCCTGCTGGAAATAGTTTTGAAGCTACTTTTTTAAAAGATGCAAACACTAATTATTTATGGAAAAATAGTAGTGGAACAGGAAGTCTATCATTAAATGTAGAAAATGTATTTGATAAAGGTCAAACTGCAGAGTTTTGGTTTTCTCCAGGAATGTACAAAACTAAAAATGATCTTGAAAAAAGCAACCATATTTCTTCTAAAATGGATGCTTTTAAAAATAACTCTATCTTTTCATATAATAATACTCAAGGTGAAACTGGTGGAATAATTTATTTTGAACTATCACCTATTAGACCAGATTTAGTTCTAAAAGATTTAATAAAAATTACTCACCCTGATTTATTGCCTAATTATAATCTTACGTTTTATAAAAAATTAAATTAAAAATTATGAAAAGATTACGCCCTAAATCTAATATTGATGAGCTTTGCTACCCATATATTTATGAAGAATCTTTATTATGTGATTATGAGATTTTAACTGATGATTTAACTCGAACGGTTGGATGGGCTATTAATGATTTAGGTGTTTTAAGAAAACAATTTCCAAAAAGTATCGAATTAAAAAAACTAGAGGAAGAATTAAATTGGATTCTTCCATTGTGTTATCATTTAAACGGTTCTATTAGAGGTGAATTGGCTATTACAGAAGAAGATCACCATCAACTATTAAAAAACTATCGAAGTTTTAAAACCATTACTGAAAAATCTATTTCTGGCTTTGTTTTACCTGGTGGAAAATCTCCTGTAGGAATTTTAAACAAATGTTCTTCTATGTGTAAACAAGCAATTAGATTAATGGTTAAAATACATAACGAAGAACAAAAAGAAGTTTCAGATATTTTACCAAAATTTGCTAATTTATTATGTAATTATTTTTTTACTTCAACAGTGTTAATAAACCAAGTTACTGGTTTTAAAGAAACTCCATTTATAAGTAAAAGTTACAAGTAATTTTTTTTAAAATAAAGCAGTTTGCCCATCATTATCTTTTGAATTAGAATCTTCAGAATCATCAACAACTTCTTCGTCATTCACTTCAACATTATCAACAATAGGTGGTTCATATGGTAAAGGCTCTAACCTATTTACTGTTCTTATTTTTTCTGTAGTTAACTGATTACCGAGCGCTTTAATTCCTTTAACAGCTATAAACTCTTCTAAATTAATTTCCATATCTTCTAAACTACGTTTTGAAAATACAATTTCAACCATTGGTCTATAATCTGTAGAAACAATTTCTAATTGTGATTTTGGATGTTCCGATATAAACAATTCTTCTTTATTTGGATTGTCAATCATAAAACGTTTTATATAGTAACGTTCTTTTTCACCATCAAAATAAATTGCAGAAATTGGCTTTTCAGGTTCCCACTTTTCAAGAACAATCATATCACTATCAAAATGTGTAGTTAATTCTGGCTTTATAGTTTTTACTTCACCTTTTTGATTGATAATTAACAACCTATCTGCTGCTTTAAATTCTCCTAATAATTCACCTCTGTTATCAACATTTAAGCGTTGAACGGTATCATCAAACCAAATTTTACGTGGTTTTAAAGTAGAAACTCCTTCAGATTTTAATTCAATTTTTCTAATTGCGTATTTAGTAACTGTATTTCCTCTAACTGCTCTACCTTTAATTGCTAATTCAGAAAAATCTAAATCCCATTTCAATTTTTTAATACTGCCTACCGAACGTAAATTAATAGTCACTACTTCAGCTTCACCATTTGGATTTGCTGTAAAATAATGTACTATTGAAGCTTTATTTCCGTTTGTTAAATCGTATTCTTTATCACGTGTAATACTAGTTACGTGGAAACGTTTCATATAACTTGGACCATTTCTACCATCTCTATAAATCATATTGTAAACGGTACGCTTATCTCTTTTCTTAAAAATGGCTATATGAATAATGTTTTTACCTACAAAAGTTTTAGAATCAACTTTTGTAATCATCATTGTTCCATCTTTTCTAAAAATAATTACATCGTCAATATCTGCACAATCTGCAACGTATTCATCTCTTTTTAAAGAAGTTCCAACAAAACCTTCTTCTCTGTTTACATATAATTTAGAATTACGCATTACTACTTTAGTAGCAACAATATCGTCAAATAATCTAATTTCAGTTTTACGCTCTTTTCCTTTCCCGTATTTAATTTTTAGATTTTTAAAGTAGTCAATTGCATAGTCAATTAGATTTGCTAAATAATCTTTTACTTGCGCAATTTTCTCTTCTAAACTCTCAATAAACTGTTTTGCTTTGTCTATATCAAATTTTGAAATCTTTTTAATTCTAATCTCTGTTAATCGAACAATATCTTCTTCAGTTACGGCTCGTTTTAAATGTTTAATATAAGGTTTTAATCCTTCATCAATTGCCTTAATTACACCTTTCCAAGTTTCCTCTTCTTCAATATCACGGTAAATACGGTTTTCAATAAAAATACGTTCTAATGAAGCAAAATGCCATTGCTCTTCCAATTCGTTTAGTTGAATTTCAAGCTCTTGCTTCAATAAATCAACTGTATGATCTGTAGATTGTTTTAAAACTTCTGAAACTCCTAAAAATCTTGGCTTATTATCTTCAATAACACAACCTAATGGCGAAATTGAATTTTCACAAGTAGTAAATGCATACAATGCATCTATGGTTTTATCTGGTGAAATACCGTTTGGTAAATGAATTAAAATTTCAACATTTGCAGCAGTATTATCTTCAATTTGCTTTATTTTAATTTTCCCTTTATCATTCGCTTTTAAAATAGAATCTATTAATGATGAAGTAGTTGTTCCAAATGGAATTTCATTTATAACCAAGGTTTTTTTATCAAGCGTAGAAATTTTTGCTCTAACACGAACCTTTCCTCCTCTTTTTCCATCATTATAATTCGAAAAATCAGCAATTCCTCCAGTTAAAAAATCTGGAACTATGTTAAAACTTCTCCCTTTTAAATATTTTATGGAAGCGTCAATAAGTTCGTTAAAGTTATGTGGTAATATTTTTGTTGAAAGTCCAACCGCAATACCTTCAGCGCCTTGTGCTAACAACATTGGAAACTTTACTGGTAAATCTACAGGTTCTTTTTTTCTACCATCGTATGAAGCTTGCCATTCTGTAGTTTTAGGATTAAAAACAACATCTAACGCAAATTTAGATAAACGTGCTTCAATATAACGCGAAGCTGCTGCTCTATCTCCAGTTAGAATATTTCCCCAGTTTCCTTGCATATCAATTAGCAAATCTTTCTGTCCAATTTGCACCATTGCATCAGCAATTGAAGCGTCTCCATGTGGATGGTATTGCATTGTATGACCTACAATGTTGGCTACTTTATTGTAACGTCCATCGTCTAAATCTTTCATAGAATGCATAATTCTACGTTGAACTGGTTTAAATCCATCTTTAATTCCAGGAACTGCACGTTCTAAAATCACATAAGATGCATAATCCAAAAACCAATCTTTATACATTCCCGTTACCTTGGTAATGGTTTCTTGGTTTCCAAAATCTTCATTTAAATGTTCCTTGTTATCTTCTTCTTGCATATTATTCTTCAACTATATCAAGTTCAACTTTTAGATTTTTTATGATAAACTTTTGACGATCTGGTGTATTTTTCCCCATATAAAACTCCAACATACTTTCTATAGAAGTTTCTTTATCTAACATTACTGGTTCTAAACGAATATCTTCACCTATAAAATAAATAAATTCATCTGGTGAAATTTCTCCCAAACCTTTAAATCGTGTTATTTCAGGTTTACCTTTTAACTTTTTAATTGCATCTCTTTTTTCTTCTTCAGAATAGCAATAAAATGTTTGTTTTTTATCGCGTACTCTAAATAAAGGTGTATCTAAAATATATAAATGCCCTTCTTTTATTAACTCTGGAAAAAATTGTAAAAAGAAAGTTATTAATAATAAGCGAATGTGCATACCATCAACATCGGCATCAGTTGCAATTACTATATTATTATATCGCAAATTTTCTAAACCATCTTCTATATTTAAAGCGGCTTGCAATAGATTAAACTCTTCGTTTTCATACACAATTTTTTTACTCATATTGTATGAGTTCAATGGTTTTCCTCGCAAACTAAATACGGCCTGTGTATTTACATCTCTAGATTTTGTAATGGAACCACTTGCTGAATCACCCTCGGTAATAAATAATGTACTATCTAAACGATTGTCTTTTTTTAAGTTATTTAAATGAACTCTACAATCTCGTAATTTTTTATTGTGTAAACTTGCTTTTTTAGCTCGTTCACGAGCTAGTTTTCTAATTCCAGATAAATCTTTACGCTCTTTTTCAGCTTGTAAAATTTTCTTTTGAATTTTTTCAGTAGTATCTGGATGCTTATGAAGGTAATTATCCAGTTTTGTTTTTACAAAATCGTGAATAAATGTTCTTACTGTAGGTAAATCTCCTCCCATTTCTGTAGAACCTAATTTTGTTTTTGTTTGACTTTCAAAAACAGGTTCCATTACTTTTATACTTACCGCAGAAACAATAGATTTTCTAATATCTGAAGCTTCATAATTTTTACCAAAAAAATCTCTTATTGTTTTTACAACGGCTTCTCTAAATGCATTTTGATGTGTTCCGCCTTGCGTTGTATGTTGCCCATTTACAAATGAATGGTATTCTTCACTATATTGAGCTTTACTGTATGTTATGGCAACTTCAATATCTTCACCTTTTAAATGAATAATTGGAAACATCATAAACTCTTCAGCTATATTTTCTTCTAACAAATCTTTTAATCCGTTTTCTGAAAAATATTTTTCTCCATTAAAAACTATAGTTAATCCAGGATTTAGATATACATAGTTTTTTATCATTTTAACTATATACTCACTTCTAAATTTATATTTTGTAAAAATACTTTTATCGGGCGTAAAAGAAACTTTTGTTCCTTTTCTTAATGATGAATCGTGTGGTTTTTCATTCAGTGTAATATTACCTTGCTCAAATTCTGCAAAGGCAGTTTTTCCTTCTCTTATAGATTGAACTTTAAAATAAGATGATAATGCATTTACAGCTTTAGTACCAACTCCATTTAATCCAACAGATTTTTTAAAGGCTTTAGAGTCGTATTTACCACCTGTATTCATTTTAGAAACTACATCAACTACTTTTCCTAAAGGTATACCACGACCGTAATCACGTACAGTAACCAATTCATCCTTTACCGATAGTTCAATTGTTTTACCGGCTCCCATAACAAATTCGTCAATACAGTTATCTAAAACTTCTTTAATAAGAATGTAGATACCATCATCGGGAGATGAACCATCACCTAATTTTCCAATATACATTCCGGGACGCATTCTAATATGTTCCTTCCAATCGAGCGAGCGAATGTTATCCTCGGTATATGCAGTTTGTTCAGCCATAAAAACGCTATAATTTTTTGAAGAGTTGCTAAATTAACACTTTGGTTTAAAATATAAAAAAAAAGCCTGCTAATTATTATTAACAGGCTTTTTTATATTTTAATCTTTATAACGTTAAGAAAATGAACGTAGTTATCTGTTTTCTTATTTCAGATTACTTCTAGCTTATTCCAGATTTCTCAATAACTGTCGAATTATACATTAAATCTAAAATGCATTACGTCTCCATCTTTTACAATGTATTCTTTTCCTTCAACACGCATTTTACCGGCTTCTTTAACTTTTAGCTCACTTCCATAGCTTACAAAATCGTCATAAGCAATAACTTCGGCTCTAATAAAACCTTTTTCAAAGTCTGTATGAATAACTCCTGCAGCTTGTGGCGCAGAATCTCCAATATTTATTGTCCAAGCTCTAACCTCTTTTACACCTGCTGTAAAATATGTTTGCTGATTTAATAATTTATATGCAGCTCTAATTAATACAGATGCTCCAGGCTCTTTTAAACCTAAATCGTCCAAAAACATTTCTCGCTCTTCAAAAGTTTCCAATTCCATAATATCAGCTTCTACACCAACTGCTAAAACTATTACTTCAGCATCTTCATTTTTAACAGCTTCTTTTACAGCATCTACATATGCATTACCTTTAACAGCAGCGTCTTCATCTACATTACATACGTATAAAACAGGCTTATCTGTTATAAACTGTAATGGTTTAATGTATTCTTCTCGCTCTTTATCTGTTAAATCAATTGCTCTTACAGATTGAGCCGCTTCTAAACCTTCTTTAACTTTTAAAAGAACATCTAATTCTTTTTGAGCTTCTTTATTTCCAGTTCTAGCTGTTTTTTTAACACGCTCTAACCTTTTTTCTAAAGTTTCAAAATCTTTTAATTGAAGTTCTATATCAATAGTTTCTTTATCTCTTACAGGATCTACAGTTGTGTCAACATGTACAATATTATCATTATCAAAACACCTAACTACATGAATAATAGCATCTGTTTCTCTAATATTTGCTAAAAACTGATTACCTAATCCTTCACCTTTACTTGCTCCTCTAACAAGGCCAGCAATATCAACAATATCAACCGTTGCTGGTAACACACGCTCTGGATTTACCAATTCTTCTAATTTCACCAACCTATCATCTGGTACATTTACAACCCCAATGTTAGGTTCAATAGTACAAAATGGAAAGTTTGCACTTTGCGCCTTTGCATTGGATAAACAATTAAATAAGGTTGATTTACCTACGTTTGGTAATCCTACAATTCCTGCCTTCATATTTTAAAATTTTTGCGGTGCAAATATAGCATTTTAGTTTTGTTAAATTTTATATGAAATCTTAATTTATAAAATTCAATTTATTTATTTTGTTTAATATTTATTGTATTAGATTAAACATTTTGTATATTTGACATTATGAAAAGCTTTTTTAAATACTTTTTTATTAAAAAATATCATCTTTTATTCTTTGCCTTTATTTTTTTTTATTCCTGTGAAGTTCAAAATGATTCGATAGATGAAATTAAACCAATAGAAGAACTTGAAACAATAAACAATAATTCTCCAGTTGAAAACAATACCAATACTTCAGAATCAAAAAACATAAGTTATTTAGCTTTAGGAGATAGCTATACCATTGGTACTTCCGTAAATAGAGAAGATAGTTTCCCTTTTATTTTGGTTGAAGAGTTAGAAAGTCTAAATGTATATTCTAAAGAACCTAGAGTAATTGCACAAACTGGATGGACAACTAGTTCACTTCTATATGCAATTGATCAAGAAAATATTACAGAAGAATTCGAGTTAGTAACTTTATTAATTGGTGTTAACAACCAATATTCTGGCCAAAGTATTTCTACCTTCCGAGAAGAATTTGAACAATTATTAAATTTGGCTTTAAAATTTGCTGGAAATAACACTGATAATGTAGTTGTAATCTCTATACCTGACTGGAGTGCGAGTCCATACGCAACTGGAAGAGACAAAAATAAAATACGTCAAGAAATTGACGCTTTTAATAATGCAAAACAAATAATCACTGCAAGTAAAAACATAACATTTATCAATATTACAGAAATTACTAGACAAGCAGAAGGTAATGATTATTATTTCGCTTCAGATCAATTACATTTTTCTGGAGCAATGCACAAATTATGGGTAGATGAAATTCTTAAATATATTAATTTTTAAACTCTAATCTTTATGTAAAAAACGTTCTTTTGATAATAATTGCTCTTCAGTTTCTTCGTTCTCTTCATCTGGAACACAGCAATCTACAGGACAAACAGCTGCACACTGCGGTTCATTATAAAAACCTTTACATTCTGTACATTTATCTGAAACAATAAAGAAAAAATCATCCTCTAAAGGTTCTTGCACTTGATCTGCATTTACTTTTTTACCGTTTGGTAAAACTACAGTTCCCTCTAACTCTGTTCCTTCAGAATATTTCCAATTTTCTGCAGCTTCATATATGGCATTATTTGGACATTCAGGTTCACATGCTCCACAATTTATACATTCATCAGTAATTTTTATTGCCATAACTATAATTAGATTAATTTTACAGCAAATATAAAAAATTTAACTAGTAATGAATTTAAATCAACGTATTGAAGCCTTTGCAAAATTAGGTGAGTTTTTATCTCAATTTTCTTCTGAAAAAATAGAAAAAAAAGAAGATTCTGAATTCAATAATTTATTTTTTGAAGCATTTAAAATGCAATTAGAGAGAGCTTCTGAATACAATGGTTGGTTTACAAAAAATAATGTTTTAAATGCTTTTGAAAACTGGTCTAAAACCTTAACTAAAAGCAACTTAAACAAATGGACTTCAACGTACGCTTTCAATATTAAAAATCCAAAAAAGATTGCTGTAATAATGGCTGGGAACATTCCCCTAGTTGGTTTTCATGATTTTTTATCTGTGTTAATTAGTGGACACAATATAACTGTAAAACTCTCTTCAAACGACCAGCATTTTATTCCGTTAGTTGCTAAATTTTTGGAATATTATAATGAAGAATTTAAAGGTAAAATAACATTTAGTAAAGAAAAATTAACTGATTTTGATGCTGTAATTGCAACTGGAAGTAATAATACAGCTCGTTATTTTGAGCACTACTTTGGAAAATACCCTCATATAATTAGAAAAAATAGAAATTCAGTAGCAATTTTAACAGGAAAAGAAACTCAAGAAGAGTTAGCTTTACTAGGTGAAGATATTTTTCAATTTTTTGGATTAGGTTGCAGAAGTATTTCCAAGTTATTTGTACCAAAAGGTTATAATTTTGACACTTTTTTTAAAGCTATTTATAAATTCAATACTATTATTGAGTATAAAAAGTATGAAAATAACTACAATTACAATAAAGCTGTTTATTTAATGAGTTTATTTAAATTACAGGAAAATGGCTTTTTAATGCTGAAAGAAGATTCGCAATTCGCATCACCAATTGCAACGCTATTTTATGAATATTATGATGATTTTGAAAATCTGTTAAAAAATTTACAACAAAATTCAGATAAAATTCAATGTATTGTATCTAACGAAAACGTTGTAGATTTCGTAAAATTTGGTAATTCTCAAAAGCCAGAATTATGGAATTATGCAGATAACATAGATACCATTAAATTTTTATTAAAATTATAGCATATTTTTTTAGCATTATATTAATGTTGTTACCCTTTTTTTAACGAACTTTGTATCGATTTAACAACAACACTGTTTACACAATGAAAAAACACAATTTTAGTGCAGGTCCTTGCATTTTACCACAAGAAGTACTTAAAAAAGCTTCTGAAGCTGTAGTTAATTTTAATGGTATAAATCTATCATTAATTGAAATTTCACATCGTAGCAAAGAATTTGTTGAGGTAATGGAGAATGCTCGTAGTTTAGTAAAAGAATTATTAAACCTTCCTGAAGGATACTCCGTGTTATTTTTACAAGGCGGTGCTAGCCTTGAATTTTTAATGGCAGCATACAATTTAATGAAAGTTGATGGAAAAGCAGCTTATTTAGATACTGGAGCTTGGAGTTCCAAAGCCTTAAAAGAAGCAAAACTATTAGGAGAAGTAGATGTTATGGCTTCTTCCAAAGATAAAACATATAATTATATCCCTAAAGGGTATAAAGTTCCAACGGATGTTGATTATATTCACGTAACATCTAACAATACAATTTATGGAACACAATTAAAAGAATTCCCACAAACTGATGCTTTATTGGTTTGCGATATGAGTTCTGATATTTTTTCACGTGAATTAGATTTTTCTAAATTTGATTTAATTTATGCTGGTGCTCAAAAAAATATGGGTCCTGCAGGTACAACGTTAGTGGTTGTAAAAGATGAAATTTTAGGAAAAACAGGACGCGTAATTCCTTCAATGTTAGATTACCAAGTACATATTAGTAAAGATAGTATGTTTAATACACCAGCAGTTTTTCCAGTTTATGTTTCTATGTTAACATTACAATGGTTAAAAGATTTAGGTGGTGTTAAAGCCATTGAAAAAATAAATAAAGAAAAAGCTGCTCTACTATATACTGAAGTTGATAGAAACCCTTTATTTAAAGGCTTTGCTGAAGTTGAAGATCGTTCTAATATGAATGTAACCTTCAATTTGACTGATGAATCTACTCAACCTATTTTTGACAAAATTTGGAACGAAGCTGGAATTAGCGGAATAAAAGGTCATAGATCAGTTGGTGGATATAGAGCCAGTATCTATAATGCAATGCCTATTGAAAGTGTTCAAGTTCTTGTAGATGCAATGCAGGCTTTTGAAAAACAAGTTTCTTAACTAAACTAAAAATAATTCAAAATGAAAGTATTAGCAAATGACGGTATTGCACAAAGTGGTGTAAGTGCTTTAAAAGCAGCCGGATTTGAGGTAGAATTAACAACTGTTGCTCAAGAGCAATTGGTTGATTATATAAATGAAAACGAAATTTCTGTGCTTCTAGTTAGAAGTGCTACAAAAGTGAGAACAGATATTATTGATGGATGCCCATCATTAAAAATAATTGGTCGTGGTGGTGTTGGAATGGATAATATTGATGTTGAATATGCACGTGAAAAAGGTTTAAGTGTTATTAACACTCCTGCAGCATCTTCACATTCAGTAGGTGAATTAGTTTTTGCTCACTTATTTGGAATGGTACGTTTTTTACACCAATCAAATAGAGAAATGCCTTTAGAAGGTGATTCTAAATTTAAAGCTCTTAAAAAATCTTTTGCCAAAGGTATTGAATTAAGAGGTAAAACTATTGGTATTATTGGCTTTGGACGTATTGGACAAGCAACTGCCAAAATTGCTTTAGGTTTAGGAATGAAAGTTATTGCTTTTGACCCTTTTATGGATGAAGTTAATTTAGAGTTAGAATTTTTCGATCACCAATCTCTATTTTTTCATATAAATACAATTTCTAAAGAAGATGTTTTAAAAGAAGCAGATTTTATTTCGTTACACGTTCCTGCACAAGAGAATTATGTGATTTCTGAAAAAGAATTTAACATGATGAAAGATGGAGTTTGTATAGTAAATGCAGCAAGAGGTGGTGTTGTTGATGAAGTTGCTTTGGTTGCTGCTTTAGAAAGCGGAAAAGTGGCAAATGCAGCATTAGATGTTTTTGAAAACGAACCAACTCCAGAAATTCAATTATTAATGAACCCAAATTTATCTTTAACTCCACATATTGGAGCTGCTACAGGTGAAGCACAAGATAGAATTGGAACAGAATTAGCCGAACAAATTATTGAAATTTTAGGTTAAAACCTTAAAAATATAAAATTTAAAAGCCTGCTTAAAGCAGGCTTTTTTTATATCATTATAATTTATATATACCAGAACCTTAATTACTGTATTAAATCCATAAAAAAATAAAATTATAAATCAATTAATAAAAAAGTATCTCTTAAATAGTTATATACTATTCAAATCAATATACTTATTGGTTTTTGACTGTTAATTTTGGTAAATTTGAGTAACCTATAAATTAACCTTTACATCTATTTAATATGGCTATAATAAAACCATTTAAAGCTATTCGCCCAACAAGAGATAAAGCTGCGCTTGCAACTTCTAGATCTTACGATGAATATTCAAAAAAAGAATTAAAATCTGTTTTAAATTACAATCCTTTTTCATTTTTACATATTATAGCTCCAGGTTATGCAGAAAACGAAACATATATTGGAAATAAACGATTTAAAAAAATAAAAAAAGTTTATCAGAATTTTAAAGCAAATAATATTTATAGAAAAGATGAAAAAGCTCAATATTACCTTCACGAAAAAACATATAAAGGTGATGTGTTTTGGGGAATTATTGCAGCGGCTCACACTGATGATTACCAAAATAATATTATAAAAAAACACGAAGACACATTAAAACATAGAGAAGAACTTTTTGGGGATTATTTAGATATTACGGGCTTTAATGCTGAACCAGTACTACTCACCTATCCGGAAAGTAATTATTTAAATAGAGTTTATAGAAAATATAAAGAAAAACGTTCAGAATACGAATTTACAACTCATACCAAACGACTACATAAATTATGGATTATTGACCAGGCTTTAGATATTCAAAATATTGAAAAAGAATTTTCAAAAATGAATGCTATTTATATTGCCGATGGACATCACAGAACTGCTTCGTCAAATTATTTAGCACAAAAGCGGAAAAGTCAAAATCCAAACCACACTGGAAATGAATGTTATAATTATTTTATGAGTTATTTAATTTCAGATACAAACCTTAAAATATCTGCTTTTGATAGACTTATAACCGACCTAAACGGCAATACAAAACAAGAGTTTTTAGATAAATTGAATGTTTTGTATAGAATTGAAAATAAAAGCCCAAACCAATATCAACCTTCTGTAAAACATCATTTCTCAATGTATTTAGATGGGGACTATTATTCATTATACCTTCGAAAAACTGATTATCCTATTAACAACGCTTTATCAGATTTAGACACTCATATTATTCATAAAACAATATTAAAGCCTATTTTGGGTATTAAAGATTTAAAAACAGATCCAAGAATTAAATGTTTACCAGCTATCAACAGTAAAAAACAATTAAAAAAAGCAGTAGATTCTGGAAAATATAAAGTGGGCTTTGGCTTGTTCCCTGTTTCCATAACACAATTAAAAGCTGTTGTAAATGAAGATTTACGCATGCCTCCAAAAAGCACTTACATTGAACCAAAATTAAGAAGTGGTTTAACTATTTTTGAACTTGATGAATGATTTATTTCCAGTATATTTGATGTATATTTATAATTAATTTAATACAATGAGTATTGCCTACAATTTAAAACATATCAAAACCACTATTCCATCAAATGTTGAATTAGTTGCTGTATCAAAAACCAAACCTAATGAAGCTATTTTAGAGGCTTACAATGCTGGTCAAAGAGTATTTGGCGAAAATAAAATTCAGGAAATGGTTGAAAAATACGACCAATTACCAAAAGATATAGAATGGCACATGATTGGACATTTACAACGCAATAAAGTGAAATATATGGCACATTTTGTACATTTAATTCATGGAGTTGATAGTTTTAAAACCTTAAAAGAAATTAATAAACAAGCAAAAAAACATAATAGAGTTATAAATTGCTTATTACAAATAAAAATAGCAAAAGAAGAAACAAAATTTGGAATGGATTTAGATGAAGTTTCTTCAATTTTAAATTCAGAAGAGTTTAAAAATTTAGAAAATATATGTATAATTGGTTTTATGGGAATGGCTAGTTTTACTAATAATAATGCAATAGTTAGAGAAGAATTTAAAACGTTAAAACAACATTCCACTAATTTAAAAATAAATAAATTCAAAAATTTTCAACCTACTGTTTTATCAATGGGAATGAGTGGAGATTACCAAATTGCTATTGAAGAAGGTAGCACCATGGTTAGAATAGGAAGTTCAATTTTTGGAGAAAGAAATTATAATTAATTTGTACGCAATATTAGATATAGAAACCACCGGTGGGCAATTTAACGACGAAGGTATTACCGAAATTGCCATTTATAAATTTGATGGACATCAAATTGTAGACACATTTGTAAGCTTAATAAATCCAGAGCGAGATATACAACCTTTTGTTGTAAAACTTACAGGTATTAACAGCGGAATGCTTAAAAATGCTCCTAAATTTTTTGAAGTAGCTAAAAGAATTGTTGAAATTACAAAAGATTGCGTGCTAGTAGCACATAACGCAGATTTTGACAGTAGAATTTTAACTACCGAATTTAGAAGACTTGGCTTTGATTATGAAAGAAAAACAGTTTGCACCGTTGAATTAAGCAAAACATTAATACCAGACCAACCAACTTACAAATTAGGTAAATTGTGTAGAGCATTAGGTATCCCTGTCTCAAGTCGTCACAGAGCAGAAGGAGATGCAATTGCAACTGTACAATTATTTAAGCTTTTGTTAAATAAAGATGTTAACAAAAATATTATTAAAGAAGCTATAAAAACTGAAAACAAAAGAAAATTAGCTCCAAAATTACAAGGCATTTTAGACGAACTACCTTCCAAAACAGGTATTTTTTATGTACATAACAATAAACGAGACATTATGTACATTGGAAAAGGTAGAAATATACGTAAAGCAGTTAATCAATTGTTTTTACGCTCAACTAAAAGAGCTAAAACACTACAAAATTTAGTTGTTTCGGTTTCACATGAAGAAACAGGAAATGAATTAGTTGCAGAACTAAAATTTATTGAAGAATTAAGTATTCACAAACCAACCTACAACAAATCTCAACGCAGTAGTTTTCCTGCTATAAAATTTAGCAATCCTAATTTAATGATTGTAGATAAAGGCAGAGATATTGGAGAAAAATCTGTAGTATTAATTGAAGATAATAAACTTAAAGGTTTCTGTTATACAGATTTAGCCTACCAATTAAATCATTTAGAAGTTTTACGAAATCTAATTTCTCCACTTCACAATTCAAAAAATAATAGGTTTATTGTGAAAAACTATCTACAAAAGAAACAAGTTGAAAAACTTATTAGATTCTAAAATTCAAATGCTATGAATAAAAGATTAATTTTAGCACTAGTTGTGCTACTAACTACTATTGTTAACGCTCAAAAAAAAAATAAAGATTACATTTTTGGATATATAACTTCTGAAGAATATGAATTAAAAAAATACCCTTTAGACACTACTGCCAATGCTGTTGTTTTATATGAAATAGGTAATTCTGTTTTTAAAGTTGATGATGATAATATTTTTATAGAAACCACTTATTATTCAAAAATAAAGATTTTCAATAAAGAAGGATTTGAACATGCTAATTTTAAAATTCCAATTTATAATAACGATAACCATAGCGAAAAAGTAATTAACATAAAAGGAACAACTTCTAACAATTACTCCAAAACACATTTAGCTAAATCTAACATATTTAACGAAAGAGAAAATGAAAATTGGAGTTATGTAAAATTTACGCTTCCTAACTTAAAAGCAGGAAGTATTATTGAGGTAGAATACACCTTAAAAACACCATTTAAATTTAATCTAACTGGTTGGGAATTTCAATCTTCTATTCCAAAAGTTTTAAGCATTTACAAAGCACAAATTCCTGGCAATTATGTTTATAACAGAAAGAAAAAAGGAAAAATTCATTTAAAAACTAATTCTTCAACACTTAAAAAAAAATGCTTCAGAGTTCCTTGGTATAATTCAGCTGTTGCAGATTGTGAAGATGTTGAATATTCAGCGGAAAACATCCCTGCTTTTATAGAAGAAGATTATATGACAGATCCAGATAATTTTAAATCTCAAATTAAATTTGAATTATCTGAATTTAAATGGTTTGATGGAACAAAAAAAAAATATTCAAAAACTTGGGCTGATGTAGATAAAGAGTTTAAAACTGATAAAAACATTGGAACACAACTAAAAAAAGTTAGCTTTTTTGAAAATAAATTACCTGAAGATATTAAGAGTTTACCTAACACTTTAGAAAAAGCAAAAAAAGTATATTATTTTATCCAAAATCATTTCTCATGGAATAAAAAGTATCGATTATTTTCAGAAGTAAGAGTGAAAAAAGCTTTTGAAGAACAAGTAGGTAATGTTGGAGAAATAAATATTTCATTAATAAATGCTTTAAAAGCTGCTGGGTTTAACGCAGAATTAGTGGCGCTTTCTACAAGAAACAATGGTTTTGCAACAAAATTATACCCTGTTATTTCTGATTTTAATTATGCCATTGCCAAATTAAATATTGATAATAAATATTATCTACTTGATGCTACTGATAAAAATTTACCCTTTAACCTACTACCTTTTAGATGCTTAAATGGCTCTGGAAGAGCTATGGATTTTGAAAATGATAGTTATTGGGTGGATATTATACCTAATGAATCAAATAAAACTTCATTAACTTCTTATTTAGAATTAAAAGAAGATGGAACTATTGTTGGTAAATTAAGAAAATATCATTCTGGCTATAACTCTTTTTTAAGAAGAAAAGAAATAGAGGAGTCAAATGAAGATGATTTAATCTCTGAATTTGAAGACAGTTTTAACAATTTAGAAGTTCTTAATTACGAAATTTTAAATAAAAACGACAAAGAAAAACCTCTTACTGAACTTATTGAAATTAAAATAAAAACTAGCAATAATCCATCTACTATTTTTGTTAATCCTTATTTTGACGAAAAGTTCTCTAAAAACCCTTTTAAACAAAAAAACAGATTCTATCCTGTAGATTTTGGATATAAAAGAGAGTATTCTACTATACTTTCTATCGAAATCCCGGATAATTACCAACTTAATTATTACCCTGAGGAAATGGGTATAACTTTAGAAGAAGAAGGTGGAGAACTTAATGTGTTCAGTAAAAAACTAAACGATTATAAATATACTCTCAAAAGTAGATTTAAACTTAAAAAACCAATTTATTATAATTTTGAATATCAAGGATTAAAAGAAATATTTAGAAGGGTAATAAACGCTCAAAAAGAATCTTTAGTGATAAGTAAAAACTAGCAGTTAAATAACCTAGTTTAAAAATTATACAAATTTAATTAAAATTAGTAACTTCGAATAAAACATTTACGTTGAAAAAAGAAAATAAAGAATCTAATTGGAAGAAAATACTTCATGATATTATTTATGAAGCCGACACCAAACAAGGTAAATGGTTTGATATAATTTTGATACTAACCATTCTAGCTAGTATTATTTTTGTAATGCTTGAAAGTGTTGAAAGTTTTGATAATAAATACCATAAATTTTTAAACGCTGCAGAATGGGTAATTACAATTTTATTTACAATTGAATATTTTACTCGTATTATTACCATTAAAAGGCCTTCAAGCTATATATTTAGTTTTTATGGAATTGTTGATTTATTAGCCACCATTCCAAAATATTTATCATTAATTTTTGGAGGTACACATGCTTTAGTTGCTTTACGCGCTTTAAGATTACTACGTGTATTTAGAATTCTAAAACTTGCACGTTATTTAGGTGCTTCTAAATCTCTAATTAAAGCCTTAAAAGCTAGCAGAATTAAAATTGCAGTATTTCTGTTTAGTGTATTAGTATTAACCATTATTTTAGGTACAGTTATGTACTTAATTGAAGGACCTTCAAATGGTTTTACAAGTATTCCTTTAAGTATGTATTGGGCAATTGTAACGCTTACAACAGTAGGTTATGGAGATATTGCACCACACACACCTTTTGGTCAATTTATTGCAAGTATAGTAATGATTTTAGGTTATGGAATTATTGCAGTTCCTACCGGAATTGTAACTTCTGAAATAACTAAAACAGAACTTCAACACCATAACAACACTCAACATTGTTCTAATTGTAACGAAGATAAACATGCAAAAGGTGCTAAATTTTGTCATAAATGTGGAGAGGAATTAAACTATGAATAATTATTTAATTACAGTTATTGGCGCTACAGCTATTGGAAAAACGGCTTTAAGTATAAAATTAGCTCAACATTTTAATGCTGAAATTATTTCTTGTGATTCTCGTCAATTTTATAAGGAAATGGAGATTGGTACTGCTGTACCTTCAACCGAAGAATTAGCAGCTGCTAAACATCATTTTATTCAAAATAGAAGTATTTTTGATAATTATAGTGTTGGTCAATTTGAAAAAGACGCTTTAACAAAACTAAACAAGCTTTTTAAAAATAATAAGGTTGTTATTATGGTTGGAGGTAGCGGTTTGTATGTAAATGCAGTTTTAAAAGGCTTGGATTATTTTCCCGATGTTGATGCTAAAATAAGAGAAAATTTAAATGCTGAAATTGAAAAAGGTAATAGTACCCAACTTCAAGAAAAATTAAAACAATTAGATCTAGAATCATACAATTCAATTGAAATTGAGAATCCTCACAGATTAATTAGAGCATTAGAAATTTGTATTGGAACTAGTAAAACCTATTCTGAATTTAAAAACAAACCGAAAGCAAAACGTAACTTCACTCCTATTAAAGTTGGTTTAACTGCAGATAGAGAACTTATGTACAATAGAATTAACCAACGTGTTGATATTATGATTGAAAATGGCTTGTTAGACGAAGCTAAAAAACTTCACAAATACAAAGAATTAAACGCCTTGCAAACTGTTGGTTACAGAGAGTTATTTGAATATTTTGATGGAAACTGCACATTAGATTTTGCTATTTCAGAGATTAAAAAAAATACCCGTAGGTTTGCCAAAAGACAAGTTACTTGGAATAAAAAAGATGAAGAAATAACGTGGTTTGACTTTAAAACAAATGCTTCAACAATAATTTCTAAAATTGAAAATCTCCTTGAATAAAAAAGAACTTAAAGAATTTTTAGACGAAAAAGTAATTGAGTTCAATAATCCAAAGTTTATTGAAAGTGATCCTATTCAAATTCCTCATCAATTTACGTTAAAAGAAGATATTGAAATTTCGGCATTTTTAACATCAACCATTGCTTGGGGAAACAGAAAAATGATTATCAATAATTCTAAAAAAATAATGGAGTTGTTAGGTAATTCACCTTTTGATTTTATAATGAGTTATAAAGAAAATGAATTAGGTAGGTTTGATTCTTTTGTACATAGAACCTTTAATGCCATAGATTTAAAGTTTTTTATTCAATCGCTTCAACATATTTATAAAAATCACAATGGTTTAGAGGCTGTTTTTACAAAACATTCAGAAAAAAATAGTACACAACCAGCTATTACGGCTTTAAAAGAAGTTTTTTTTGAAATTCCTCACCAGCAGCGTACTCAAAAACATGTTTCAAACCCAGCTAAAGGTTCTGCAGCAAAACGCATAAATATGTTTTTACGTTGGATGGTTAGAAATGATAATGCTGGTGTAGATTTTGGAATTTGGAAAAACCTTACTCCTTCTCAATTATCTTGCCCTTTAGATGTTCATTCAGGAAACGTAGCTAGAAAATTAGGCCTTTTAAATAGAAAACAAAATGATGCAAAAGCATTACTTGAACTCGATACAAATCTTCGAAAACTAGATAAAAATGATCCTGTTAAATACGATTTTGCCTTGTTTGGGTTAGGTGTGTTTGAAAAGTTTTAAACAAAAAAAAGGTCTAAATTAATTTAGACCTTTTTTATACTATTTTTTTATTATTGAGCTTCTAATGTTGTTAACTTACTTTTTGCCAATACAAAATCTGGAAATAAACTTACTGCTCTTTCAAAGCTTAATTTAGCATCTTCATTCTTTTTCATTGCCACTTCAATCATTCCTAATAAATACGCAATTGCAGGCTTTAGTTTTACTTTTTGATTGTAATTTTTATTTACCTGAAATGTAACTTCATACTTGCCAGAATCTGTTAATTGATCTGCTTTTTTAGCTGAAGCATATGCTTCATCAAATTTATTTAAAGCAAGTTGTAAGCCAGATATTTTATACGCATGGTAATTACTATTACTTAATTTAAGAATGGTTTGGTATGTTTCAATAGCTTTTTCTAAAGCACCCATAGATTCTAACGAGATAGCTTTCATCTCCAACAACCTTTGGTCGTTTGGTTTACTTTTTAAAATATCTTCTATAACTAAAAAACAAGAAATATTTTTTCTTGAATTAAAGTACATAACAGCTAAAGTATCTAAATATGTACTAGTTGGTCCTTCTAATGCAATAATATTATAAATAGAGCTTATTGCTGAAGATTGATCGCTATATTTTTTTGCTAATGTTAATTTACTTTTTTCAAATGCAACAGTTGTACTTTGTGAAACAGCTACAAACGTAATTAAAAATGTTGCTATATAAATAAAATTTTTCATTGTATAAATGCTATTAATTAGATGTAAGTTTATATAATTTTAAACTAATTTAGTAAAAGTAGTTAACAAATTTATAAACTACGCTTTAATATTTCCTTATTTATTTTTTTCACTAATGAAGGACCTTCATAAATAAAACCTGTATATATTTGAACTAAATCTGCACCAGCTTCTATTTTTTCAATAGCATCTTCTGCTGAATGAATTCCACCAACACCAATAATTGGAAACGCTTTATTTGATTTATCTGCCAAATATTTTATGGTAGCAGTACTTTGTTTAGCAATAGGTTTACCGCTTAAACCTCCATTACCAATTGCCTCTATCTCTTCACTAGAAGCTTTTAAACCTTCTCTACTAACTGATGTATTTGTTGCTATAACACCATCAATTTTAGTTTCATCAACAAGTTCTATTATTTCATCTAGTTGAATTTCATTCATATCAGAACCAATTTTAAGTACTATTGGTTTTTGAATTTCTTTAGAATTATTAATTTTTTGAACTTCTGTAATTAATTCAACCAAATAATCTTTATCCGTTAATTTAGCATGGCTTCCAACATTTGGGCAACTAACATTTAACACAAAGTAATCTACAAAAGAATGTAATTCATTAAAGCATTCTATATAATCATTTGTATAACTTTCAGGCATTGTAGCTGTATTTTTACCAATGTTTCCTCCAATAATTACTTTGCCTTTGTTATTTTTAAGTTGTTCAATAGCCGCTTTTAAACCTTGGTTATTAAAACCCATTCTATTAATAATTCCACCATCTTGCTTTAGTCTAAATATTCTTTTTTTTGGGTTTCCAACTTGTGGTTTTGGAGTTACCGTTCCTATTTCTATAAAACCAAATCCAAAATCCGCTAATTCATTATATAAAACAGCATTTTTATCAAAACCGGCGGCTAAACCAACTGGATTTTTAAATGTTAATCCAAATAGTTTTTTTTCTAAACGTTTATCTTTCAACTGAAATAAATTTCTAAAAAGACTAGGAAAACCAGGTATTTTTGAAAGTATTTTAATTGCTGAAAAAGTAAAATGATGTATTTTTTCTGGATCGAAAAGAAAAAAGAATGGACGAATGATAGTTTTATACATTACTCTAGGTTTATGCTAAATTAAAAAAAAAGCCTTTAGAAAACTAAAGGCTTAAAATATTATCTCAATATTGCTCCAACATTTTTTTCAAATGTTTGTTGCAACTTCTGCATTATTTTATCTATCTGCTTATCGTTTAATGTTTTATTTTCATCTTGTAATAAAAAACTAACCGCATATGATTTTTTGCCAGCTTCTAATTTATCTCCTTCATAAACATCAAATAAATCAACCTCTTTTAATAAATTCTTTTCAGCTTGAAATGCTAAATTATAAATTTCTTTAAATGTTACTTCTTCATTAATTAACAGTGCAAAATCACGTTTTACAGCAGGAAATTTAGGTAATTCAGAAATTTTAACAGTTGATTTTCCTCCTACTTTTAAAACGTTCTCCCAATTAAAATCTGCAAATAAAACTTCTTGTTTAATTCCAAATTCTTTGTTTATACTACGTTTTACAACACCTAAATCTACAAGTTTTATTTTACCTAAACTTAACGTAATTCCTTCAGAAAACACATCGTTTTTAGTTGGACTTGTTTTAACGTTCGAAATACCTAATCTATCCAATAAAGTTGAAACAATTCCTTTTAAATAAAAGAAATCGGATGTTTTTTGAGTAACGTTCCAACTCTCTTTTGTACGTTGACCAGAAACAAACAATGTTAAATGTTTTTGTTCACTATAACCACTTTCAAATTTGTGATAGGTTTTTCCAAATTCAAAGAATTTTAACGCATTATTTTTACGATTAACATTGTAGATGACTGACTCTAAACCACTGAATAATAATGATTGACGCATAACACCTAAATCATTACTTAAAGGGTTTAACATTTCTACATTATGCTCTTCTTTTAACAATTCTGATAATTTTACATAGTCAGATTTTGTTAATGAATTTGCCATAGTTTCATTAAAACCTTGTGAAACTAATTGATTTGAAACTACATTTTCAATTTTAACATCGTCAAATTCTGAAAAGGAAATAGATGTATTTAGTTTATGTGAAAACTCTACATTATTATAGCCATAAACACGTAAAATTTCTTCAATAATATCGGCTTCTCTCGTTACATCAACTCTATACGAAGGAACCGTTAATCCAACACCTCCATCAGTTACACTATTTACTTTTATATCTAAAGATGCTAGTATATTTTTAACTGTTTCTCTTGGAATAACAGCACCAATTAAACGATCCATTTTTTCATAGGAAAGAAAAACTTCAAAATCACTTATTTTAGTTGGATATAAATCAACAATTTCCGATGAAACTTTTCCACCTGCAACTTCAATAATTAAATTTACTGCACGTTTTAAAGCATATTCAGTAATATTTGGGTCTATTCCTCTTTCAAATCTAAAAGAAGCATCAGTATTTAAAGCATGACGTTTTGCTGTTTTTCTAATAGAAACTGGGTTAAAATAAGCGCTTTCTAAAAAAATAGAGGTTGTACTGCTCGAAACTCCAGATTCAATTCCTCCAAAAACACCTGCAATACACATTGGTTCTTCATTACCATTACAAATCATTAGATCTTCTTCATGCAATTCTCTTTCTACTTCGTCTAAAGTTGTAAATTTTGTTCCGGCTGGAAGCGTTTTTACAATTACCTTATTTCCTTTTACTTTATTAGCGTCAAAAGCGTGTAAAGGTTGACCTAATTCGTGTAATACATAATTTGTAACATCAACAATATTATTTATAGGTGTTAAACCAATTGCTTTTAGTCTATTTTGAATCCAAGTTGGAGAATCTTTTACTTCAATATTTGAAATTGTTACACCAGCATATCTAGGAGCTTTTTCAGAATCTTCAACTACTACATCAAATTTTAGTGTTCTATCATCTACATGAAAATCACTAACTGAAGGCGAAATTAATTCTAATTTTGTTCCTTGCTGAATCATACCTGCACGTAAATCACGGGCGGTTCCATAGTGACTCATACCATCAGCTCTATTTGGAGTTAATCCAATTTCAAAAACTTCATCTTTTTCAATATTAAAAACTTTGGCAGCAGCTGTACCAGCTTCTAAATCATTATCTAATATCATAATCCCATCATGACTTGAACCTAAACCTAATTCGTCTTCAGCGCAAATCATTCCAAAACTTTCTTCGCCTCTAATTTTTCCTTTTTTAATTTTAAAGTCTTTCCCTTTATCATCGTATAATGTAGTTCCAATAGTAGCAACCGGAACTGTTTGTCCAGCATCAACATTTGGAGCTCCACAAACAATTTGAACTGGCTCTTCAGCACCTATATCAACAGTTGTAACTTTTAACCTATCAGCATTTGGATGCTGAACACACGTTAAAACTTTACCTATTACTATACCTTCTAGACTTCCTTTTATAGATTCTACAGTTTCAATTCCTTCAACTTCAAGTCCTAAATCAGTTAATAATTCTCCAGTTTTTTCAGCTTCCCAATCAACTTTTAAAAACTGCTTTAACCAATTGTATGATATTTTCATGTTTAATGTTCTTTTTTATCGAAATGCAAAGATAATCATTCCTATTAAGAAGGAAAAAAAATGAAGGTAGAAGTTTATTGTGTTTTTAACTTATCTATTAACTAATATTAGACCAAACAGTACTGTTTTTTTGAAGATGAATATAAGCCATTTTTACAACCTTATTTTTAGGTATATTTAAAGCCGGATCTTCGGTTAAAATTTCAATAGCAAAGCTTCGAGCTGATTTTAATATTTGAGAATCTTTAACAATGTCTGCAATTCTTAAATTTAAAATACCACTTTGCTGTTTTCCCATTAAATTACCTGGACCACGCAATTTTAAATCAACTTCAGCAATTTCAAAACCATCGCTAGTTCTAACCATAGTTTCCATTCTAGTTTTAGCATCAGCAGACAACTTAAAATCAGTCATTAAAATACAATAACTTTGTTCTGCTCCTCGCCCAACTCTTCCGCGTAATTGATGTAATTGAGACAACCCAAACCTTTCTGCACTTTCAATAACCATTACACTTGCATTTGGCACATTTACACCTACTTCAATTACTGTAGTTGCTACCATAATATGTGTTTCTCCTTTTAAAAAACGTTGCATTTCAAACTCTTTATCTTGAGCTTTCATTTTACCATGCACAATACTAACTTGGTATTGAGGTTTAGGAAAATCTCTTGAAATACTTTCAAAACCATCCATTAAATCTTTATAATCCATAGCTTCGGATTCATTAATTAAAGGATATACAACATACACTTGTCTTCCTTTTGCAATTTCATCTTTTAAAAATTTAAAAACTGAAAGTCGTTGAGAATCAAATCGATGTGCTGTTTGTATTGCTTTTCTTCCTGGAGGTAATTCATCAATTACAGAAATATCCAAATCTCCATACAAACTCATAGCAAGTGTTCTTGGAATTGGAGTTGCTGTCATAACTAAAATATGAGGTGGTAATTCGTTTTTTAACCACATTTTAGAACGTTGTTCAACACCAAATCTATGTTGTTCATCTATTATTGCTATTCCTAAATTTTTAAATTTTACTTTATCTTCAATTAAAGCGTGTGTTCCTATTAATATATGAAGTTCTCCAGATTCTAATGCTGAATGAATTTCTTTTCGTTCTTTGGTTTTAGAGCTTCCTGTTAATAATTTTACCTTAATATCTGTTTTTTCCAATAATTCTACTATTGAATTGTAATGTTGTGTTGCTAAAATTTCAGTAGGCGCCATTAACGCAGCTTGAAAATTATTATCCAATGCTATTAACATAGTTAATAATGCAACCATTGTTTTTCCCGAACCAACATCGCCTTGTAGTAAACGATTCATTTGAGCATTAGAACCTAAATCTTTTCTAATTTCTTTTAAAACTCGTTTTTGGGCATTTGTTAATTCAAACGGTAAATGATTATTATAAAAATTGTTAAAATGTTCTCCAACATTCTCAAAAACATAACCTTTAATTTTAGATTTTCTAACTATTTTTTTTCTAATCAACTGCAATTGAATAAAAAACAACTCTTCAAACTTTAATCTAAACTGTGCTTTTGTTAATAATTTTTGACTTTGAGGAAAATGAATATTTAAAAGCGCCTCGCGTTTTGATATTAAATTCAATCGTTCTAATACATCTCTAGATAAAGTTTCTGTAAAATTTCCACCAAATTCTTGAAATAAATTTTGAATAATTTGAGAAATCACCCTATTTCCAATTCCTTTATTTGTCAATTTTTCAGTAGATGGATAAATTGGCTGCATGGCGCTTCGTAAATTCTTTTTGTAATTTTCTACTAATTCCATTTCGGGATGTGGCATACTATAAGTACCATTGAAATAATTTGTTTTCCCAAAAATAACATACGGAGTATTTATTTTTAATGAATCTTTAATCCATTTTGCACCTCTAAACCAAACCAGTTCCATTCTACCAGTTTCATCAATAAATGTCGCTACCAACCTACTTCCTCGTTTTTGCTTTATTGTTTTTAAGGAAGTAATTTTTCCTACAATTTGAACTTCAGAAGAATTTTGCTGTAACTGATTAATTTTAAAAAACTGCGTTCTATCTAAATATCTATTTGGAAAAAAATTTAATAAATCGCCGAATGTGTGTATACCAAGTTCCGATTTTAATAAATCAGCTCTATTTGGTCCAACTCCTTTTAAGTAAGAAATAGCTGTATTTAAAGTATATATTGGCATTAAGCAGTTTTAAAGCACGAAGATAATCATTCAACTTTCAAAATACAATTAACATGATACTAACGTGTAAATTTGTATCTTTGCAGCCTTAAATTTAAAATATGAGATTACACAGAAATTTAGTGTTTACAGTTATAGATTCGATAAAACTGATTTTTAATGAAGGTGAATATGCCGATAAAGTTGTTCAAAAAGCTTTAAAACGTGATTCACGCTGGGGAGCGAGAGACCGTAAATTTGTAGCAGAAACTATTTATGAAATGGTTAGATGGAAAAGATTATACAATGAAATTGCTGGTACAAAATCTCATTACACTACAGAAAATGTTTGGAAAAATTTTACTGTTTTTGCTGTATTAAAAGGTTATACTTTACCTGATTGGCCACAATTTGAAGGTACTCCAGAAAGAAGAATTAAAGGTAAATTCGACGAACTTCAAAATAATAGAGTTTTTAAAGAATCTATTCCTGATTGGATGGATGAATTAGGAGTTGCTGAATTAGGAGAAAAACATTGGAGTAAAGAAATTGAAGCTTTAAATAAACAAGCTGAAGTTATTTTACGTACAAATACACTTCGAACTAATAAAGCTACTTTACAAAAAAAATTAGCTGATGAAGGAATTGAAACTGTTGAAATAGATGGTTATCCTTCTGCATTAAAATTAGTAGAAAGAGCAAATGTTTTTAGAACTGACGCCTTTAAATCAGGTTTTTTTGAAGTGCAAGATGCTTCTTCTCAACTAGTTGCTGCTTATTTAGATGTAAAACCTGGAATGCGTGTAATTGACACCTGTGCTGGTGCTGGAGGTAAATCGTTGCATTTATCAGCGTTAATGGAAAATAAAGGAACTATTATTGCAACCGATATTTACGAAAGTAAATTAAAAAAGTTGAAAATTAGAACTAGAAGAGCTGGTGCACATAACATTACCACTAAAGTAATTGAATCTTCTAAAGTTATCAAAAAAATGAAAAATACTGCAGATGCAGTATTAATTGATGCTCCTTGTAGTGGAATTGGAGTTTTAAGAAGAAATCCAGATAGTAAATGGAAATTACAACCCGAATTTATTGAAAACATAATTAAAACACAAGCTGATATATTAGAACGTTATTCTAAATTAGTAAAAGTTGGTGGAAAAGTAGTATATGCAACTTGCTCTATTTTACCTTCTGAAAACGAACTTCAAGTTAAAGCTTTTCTAAAAACCAACGATAATTTTAGAATTATTAAAGATCATAAAGTTTCACCGTTTAAAACTGGTTACGATGGTTTTTATATGGCTTTATTAGAACGAATTAGCTAATTCTAATTTTTCATGGCTAAAAAAGGTAAAGCAAAAAATACCCAAAATAAAGCGAAACATAGTAAGTTAATAAATCAGAAAAAGAATAAATTAAAACAACAAAAGTTAATACGAGAGTTAAAACTAAAAAGTTTAAATTTAAAAATTAACAAACAAAAGAGCTAAAAATGTTTTTTTTTTCTATTTTTGATTGATTTATTACATATAATAACCCTAAAACAAGAATTTAATGAAAAAACTATTACTTTTTTTATTGTTGGTAAATTATACATTATTTGCCCAACAATCTTATTATGACGATGTTGATTTAACCAAAACAGGAACTGATTTAAGGGATGAATTGGCAACTAAAATTATTACTACTCATACCACAACTTTAAGTTATACTCCAGGTGTTTGGGAAGCTTGTAAAATTACTGATTTAGACCCTGATGATGCTACAAATAGTAATGTATTATTAATTTATGGATCTAGCGATACTGATGGAAATTATGTTACAGACAGAACTAGAGATAAAGATTTAAACGGAGGTACAAGCGGAACTGAATGGAACAGAGAACATACCTATGCTAAATCGCTAGGTTCACCAGATTTAGGAACTTCTGGACCTGGTGCTGATGCACACCATTTAAGAGCTTCTGATATTACATTAAATGGATATAGAGGTAGTTTAAAGTTCGCTACTGGTTCTGGTACAGCAGGAACATCAGGAAGTGGATGGTATCCTGGGGATGAATGGAAAGGTGATGTTGCAAGAATGATGATGTATATGTACTTGCGCTATGGAAGTCAATGTTACCCTACAGGTGTTGCTATTGGAACTACAAATTCGGTAGATTCAAATATGATTGATTTATTATTAGATTGGAACGCTGAAGATCCTGTTTCTGATTATGAGGACCAAAGAAACACACATCATGATAGTTCTCACCAATACGCACAAGGAAACAGAAACCCTTTTATTGATAATCCAAATTTAGCGACTCAAATTTGGGGTGGACCTATTGCGGAAGATAGATGGAATGTTATTCCTGATACTGAAGCTCCAACAGCACCTTTAAATTTAGCTGCTTCAAACATTACTAATACAACGGTAGATTTAACTTGGACAGCGTCAACGGATAATGTTGCTGTAACTAGTTATGAAATTTATATTGACGGATCTTTATATGATACTTCTTCAACTAATTCAGCTACATTAACTGGATTAACTCAAAATACCGCATATAGTATTACTGTTTATGCTAAAGATGCTGCTGGAAATACTTCAACAGTTAGTAATACTGAAAACATCACTACTACTAATATTATTGATACAGAAGATCCTTCAACTATTACTGACTTAACGTCTTCAAATATAACAAGTTCATCTGTAGATTTAGACTGGACAGCTTCAACAGATAATTTTGGGGTAACTTCTTATGAAATCTTTCAAGATGGTAGTTTAATTGGAACATCGACTACAAACTCTTATAGTGTTTCTGGTTTAACTTCTGAAACATCTTATAGTTTTACGGTATATGCTAAAGATGCCGCTGGAAATACTTCAACAGTTAGTAATACTGAAATGGTAACAACATTAGAAATATCTGTTATTGGAGGAATGTATTTTCAAGGTTTTGAAGGAACCGCAAATGATACTTGGAATTATTCAATAACACCAACTAATTGTAATGATAGTAATAACGATGTTTGGGATGTAGTATCAAGTGTTGGTTCTATTAGTACTGCAAACACCGACTCATACTTTTTTGGAGTTAAGGATTTAGAAGGAAATTGTGGAACTTCTGATGGAGGAACAATTTCTTTTTCAGCTGCTGACTTATCTAATTACACTGATGTAACATTATCATTTGCAATTAATGTAGTTGGGTACGATGTTTCTTACAATGATATTATTACATATGAAATTTTTCATGATAATGTTTCACAAGGTGCTATTACCATAACCGTAGGAAATCCTTATAGTACCTCTGGTTGGGAAGAAATATCAGCTATAGTACCAAATAGCGTTACCTCGGTAAAACTAGATATTTATGTTAAACAAAATGGAGGAAGTGATTATGCAGGAATTGATGACGTTAAACTAGAAGGTACAAGTACCTTGTCAAATGATGAATTTGAAAATAATCTATTTAATGTGTATCCAAATCCAACAAAAAATAACAAAGTAACCATTGCTTTAAATAATACTTCTGAAGTTAATTCTGTTGAATTTTATAACATGGCAGGTCAACTAATTATTAGTAAGCAACAACCAACTATTTCAAACAATAAAATTGAAATGGATAATATTCCAAGTGGAATGTATATTGTTAAAGTTCAAAATAATACATCTCAATCTATAAAAAGGTTAGTTGTTAATTAGATCTAAAGCATAAAAAAGTAATAAAAAAAAGCGACTCAAAAATTTGAGTCGCTTTTTTATTTAATCTAATATTGATTCTCCATTTAAATTAGTGGTAAGTACATCACTCATATAATTAAAAAAAGGTCGCATAGCTTTAAATGAGTTGTTAACTTCAGCTAAAAAATTAGCTGAAGTTATTTGTTTATCCGTAAATTTTCTAGTTACAATAAACTGTTTCATTCTAATTAAATCTAAATCTGGATGCGTTTTATCAAAACCTCTTGGGGCAGTTTTTAAACTATCTCCTTCTATCTTCCCAAAATATTTTTGGAAATTTTCTTCAGAAATAATTTCACGAATTTCAACAGTATCCATTTCAAATTCTTTTCGAATTCTAAATAAATCCTCTTTTTCCGGTGCCCAAAAACCACCAGCTAAAAAACTTTCCCCAGGTTGAATATGTAAATAATAGCCTCCTCTTCGCTCCTTACCTTCTCTTACAAAATGACCTGACATATGGACTTTATAAGGCGTTTTATCTTTAGAAAAACGTACATCTCTATAAATTCGAAATATTTTTAGTTTCTCAATAGCATCGTGTTTTTCCATTTCCAATTGTAACAATTCATAAAAACTTTTCAGTTTTTTTTGTTCCTCTTGAAATTTTTCTTTGTGATCAGCAAACCATTCTCGGTTGTTATTTTTTTTTAATTGTTTTAAAAAAGAAATTATTGATGCATCAATTACTGTCATTATTCAAATTTTAGCGTTTATTATTTAGTAATTTATTTTCTA
This sequence comes from Lutibacter sp. TH_r2, assembly GCF_033101135.1. NCBI lineage: Bacteria > Pseudomonadati > Bacteroidota > Flavobacteriia > Flavobacteriales > Flavobacteriaceae > Lutibacter > Lutibacter sp. TH_r2. The sequence continues at coordinate 477,820 of NZ_JAWMPV010000002.1, read as the reverse complement.
GAATTAGTTAATCATTTCCATACACCAAATCTATAAATTCTGAATTTTCTAATTTACCAAAATAATTCTCAATAGCTATATGTTGTAGTTTTTTACTAATTTCATTTTTATCGTAAGCGGTTCCAATTAATAACTCTTCAAGGTCAGTAACTGGACGCCTACCAAAAAAGTCTCCAAAAATTTTAAAATCAGAAATAAGTCCTTTTTCAACAAAAATACGTAGATCAATTTCACCAATTGAAAAACGTTTATTTCGTTGTATGTTGAATTTTGGCGAATGTCCAAAATTCCAATCCCATAAATCATACTTTTCAGCTTTTAATTTATGTACAGCTTTCCATTCGGCCTCTGTTAATTTATAAATTTCAAAATGTTCACGTGCTTTATACAAACCAATAAGTAACTGATTCTTAAAATCTTTCATTGTTAAAGGCGTTTTCAAAAATTCACTAATATTTGCAACACGACTTCTAACAGATTTATGACCTTTTGATTGAATTTTACTCATTTTTACTTGAAGCGCATTGGAAACCTCTCCCATATTTGTATCAAATAATAAAGTCCCATGACTAATCATTCTTTTTCCTGTAGAAAATTGAGCAGTACCCGAAATTTTCTTTTCTTCGACCAAAATATCATTACGTCCTTTTAACTCGGCCGCAACTCCCATAGTATTTAATACTTGTATTACAGGTGCTGTAAATTTTTTAAAATTACTTATGCTTTTTCCATCATGATTGGTAATAAAACTAAAGTTTAAGTTCCCTAAATCATGATAAACGGCGCCACCACCAGAAATTCGTCTTACAACGTGAATATTATTTTCAGCAATATATTCTTGATTAATTTCTTCTAAAGTATTTTGATTACGCCCAATAATAATTGAAGGTTCATTTATATAAAACAACAAATAATCTGTCGAACTATCAAAATTCCTTAAAGCAAACTCTTCTAATGCTAAATTTAATTTAGGATCTGTACAGCCTTCATTATCAATAAAAATCATCTATTATTTCTTATTATTTTAGAAAATACACGTGAATTGATAAAGTCTATTTATGTCTTCCTTCTAAAACCTTTACAATATCTTTTAATGAAAAACCTTTAGCTTGTAATAATATTAAATAATGAAATAATAAATCAGCGCTTTCGTTTAAAAACAAATCATCATTATCATCTTTAGCTTCAATTACTGTCTCTACCGCTTCTTCACCAACTTTTTGAGCAATTTTATTAATTCCTTTTTCAAATAAAGATGCTACATAACTTTTTTCAGAATTAGCGTTTACTCTTCTACTTTTAATTACATTTTCTAATTCAGATAAAAAACCAAAATATTGTCTGTTAGTTTCGTTCCAACAAGTATCAGATCCTTTATGACAAGTTGGTCCCATTGGTTTTACTTTTATTAGTAAAGTATCATTATCACAATCGTTTTTAATAGATACCACGTTCAGAAAATTACCGCTTTCCTCACCTTTTGTCCATAAACGTTGCTTTGTTCTGCTATAAAAAGTTACTCTACTATTATCTATAGTTTTTTTGTAAGCCTCCTTATTCATATAACCCAACATTAGTACTTGTCTAGTTATAAAATCTTGAATTATTACTGGTACTAAACCATCTCCGTTTTTATTAAAATCTATATCCATTTTATAATCTTACAGGTATTCCCTGATTTTTTAATTCTTTTTTTAAATCTGTTATGTCAATTTCTTTATAATGAAAAACACTTGCAGCCAAAGCCGCATCAGATTTCCCATCAATAAATGTATCTGCAAAATGTTGCATATTTCCTGCTCCTCCAGAGGCAATAACAGGAATGTTTACTAATGAAGTCAAATAATTTAAGGCTTCATTGGCAAAACCATTTTTAGTACCATCGTGATTCATAGAGGTAAATAATATTTCACCAGCTCCACGTTGTTCAACTTCTTTTGCCCAATCGAATAATTTAATTTCCGTAGGAACTTTTCCACCAACTAAATGCACAATCCATTCTCCATTAATTTGTTTTGCATCAATTGCTACAACCACACACTGACTTCCAAATTTAGCTGCTAAATCGTTCACCAACTTTGGATTTTTAACTGCTGAAGAATTAATAGACACTTTGTCTGCTCCAGAATTTAATAAAATCTCCACATCTTCTACCGATGATATTCCACCACCAACTGTAAACGGAATATTTACCTTTTCAGCAACGTGCATAACCAATTCTGCCAAGGTTTTACGTTTTTCTTCTGTAGCAGAAATATCTAAAAACACCAATTCATCAGCACCTTCATTTGCATAAATTTCAGCCAATTCCACTGGGTCACCAGCATCACGTAAATCTACAAAATTTACACCTTTTACCGTTCTACCATCCTTAATATCTAAACAAGGAATTATTCTTTTTGTTAACATTCTCTTTTATTTCGTCATTGCGAACAAAGTGAAGCAATCTATTCATCCTCAAAAGATTACCACGTCATTTCACTCCTCGTAATGACAATTAATTATTTAATATAAAGTTTTCTAATTGTTTCATACTTATTCTTTCTTCGTAAATAGCTTTACCAACTATAGTTCCTTCGCATCCCATTTCGGCTAATTTTGGTAATTCATCAAAGGTTGAAATTCCTCCTGAAGCAATAAGTTTAATGTTTTCTGTTTCTTTTAAAATCTTTTCATACAATTTAAATGAAGGACCTTGTAACATACCATCTTTAGAAATATCAGTACAAATAACATAACTAACTCCTTCTTTTTCATAGCTTTGAATAAAAGGAACTAGTTCTTCTTCACTTTCTTCTAACCAACCACTAACAGCAACTTTTTCATTATTAGCATCGGCACCTAAAATAATTTTATCTGAACCATACTTTTGAAGCCATTTTTTAAAAATAGTTGGATTTTTAACAGCAATACTTCCGCCAGTAATTTGATTTGCGCCACTTTCAAAAGCAATTTTTAAATCTTCATTAGATTTTAAACCACCTCCAAAATCTATACTTAAATTAGTTTTTGAGGCAATACTTTCCAACACTTTATAATTTACAATATGACTCGCTTTTGCGCCATCTAAATCTACTAAATGTAAATGCTTTATACCATGAGCTTCAAACATTTTAGCCACTTCAAGTGGATTCTCATTGTATATTTTTTTTGTATTATAATCGCCTTTTGAAAGACGAACACATTTGCCTTCAATAATATCTATCGCTGGAATTATTCTCATTATTTTTGTATAACCATTTATCTAATCGTCATGCTGAAACAAGTTCAGGGTGACGTACATTTATAATTCTAAAAAATTCTTAACTATTTGTTCTCCTGCTTTACTACTTTTTTCTGGGTGAAATTGTACACCATAAAAGTTTTTTTCTTGCAATGCTGAAGCATATTTAAATCCGTATTCAGTGGTTGCAATGGTTTCTTCATTTAAAGGAACATAATAACTGTGAACTAAATACATATATTCGTTTTCTAAAATTCCTTTAAACAAATCTGATTTTAAATTTGATATTTGATTCCACCCTATTTGCGGAACTTTAACATCATTTTTAAAACGAAGCACATCAACATCAAAAATGTTTAACCCATTTGTATCACCTTCTTCACAGTACTTACACATTAATTGCATTCCAAGGCAAATACCTAAAACTGGTTGTTTTAAAGTTGGAATTACTTTATCTAAACCTGTAGCTTTTAATTTTTCCATTGCACTACTCGCCTCTCCAACACCAGGAAAAATAACCTTATCGGCATTTCTTATTTCCTCTTCGTTATCGCTTAAAACAGCTTCAAAACCAAGCCTTTTAATTGCAAATTTTATAGATTGAATGTTTCCAGCTCCGTAATTAATTATTACTATTTTCATTAATAGTTTTATCTTTTATTCAATGAGATTGTCACGTAGTTTCACTCCTCGCAATGACAATCTTCAATTATTCATTTTTAATTATCAATTGTTATTTGATTAAAGCATTCCTTTTGTTGATGGTAAAATCATTTTTTCTGGATCACGTTTTACCGCCATTTTTATTGCTTTTGCAAATGCTTTGAAGATGCCTTCAATTTTATGATGTTCATTTTCACCTTCGGCTTTAATATTTAAATTACATTTTGCTCCATCGGTAAACGATTTAAATAAATGAAAGAACATTTCTGTTGGCATTTTCCCAATCATTTCGCGTTTGAAATCTGCATCCCAAACAAGCCAATTTCTACCACCAAAATCAATAGCCACTTGTGCTAGACAATCGTCCATTGGTAAACAAAATCCGTAACGTTCAATTCCTAATTTATTCCCAAGAGCTTCAGAAAAAACTTCACCTAACGCAATCATAGTATCTTCAATGGTATGGTGTTCATCAACTTCTAAATCTCCATCTACTTTTATAGTTAAATCCATACTTCCGTGACGCGCAATTTGGTCTAACATATGATCAAAAAAGTCAATTCCTGTAGAAATATCACTTTTTCCAGTTCCATCTAGATTTAAATTGATGTAAATCTTTGTTTCATTGGTATTGCGTGTAATTTCTGCTGTTCTATTTTTAAGTTTTAAAAACTTATAAATTTCTTCCCAATCGTTACTTTCAAGTCCAATTACATCGTCTAATTCATCTCGTTTTACTGTAATTTCTCCAGTTCCAAGATTTGTATTGTCATTTATATAAATTCCTTTTGCTCCAAGATTTTTAGCTAACTCAATATCTGTTAACCTATCTCCAATAACAAATGAATTTTCTAAATCATATTCTTCAGAAAAATATTCAGTTAACAAGCCTGTTCCTGGTTTACGAGTATTTGCATTTTCGTGCGGAAAAGTTCTATCTAAAAACACTTTATCAAAAGTAACACCTTCATTTTCAAAAGATTTCATAATAAAATTATGAACAGGCCAAAAAGTATCTTCAGGAAAAACATCGGTTCCTAAACCATCTTGATTGGTAATCATAACCAATTCATAATCTAATTCTTTTGCTATTTTACCAAGAAATGTAAATGCTTTTGGATAGAAAATCATTTTTTCAAATGCGTCTATTTGTTCATCTACAGTTTCTTTTATTATAGTTCCGTCTCGGTCAATAAATAATACTTTTTTTGCCATCTTATAATTCACTCAATGCTTTTAGTAATAATTTTGTCTCTTTTTTAGTTCCAACTGTAAAACGCAATGTGTTTTCACACAAAGGTTGTGTTGTTCTATTTCTAATTACTATTCCTTTTTCCAATAGCTGATTGTAACGTTTAGTTGCATCATCTACTTTTACCAATACAAAATTAGCATCGGTTGGATATATTTTTTCAATAAATTTAATTTCTTCTAAACCAATAATTAATTTAGCTCTTTCTTTTAGAATTTTTTTAACTTCATCAGTTACCATTTCTAATTTATCGAACCTTTTTAAAGCACAACGTTGAGTTAAAACATTTACATTGTATGGTGGTTTAATTCTATTAAAAATTTCAATAATCTCTTCTGAAGCGTAACAAATTCCTAACCTAACTCCTGCCATTGCATAGGCTTTTGAAAAGGTTTGAGTTACAATTAAATTTGGATAATCATTTAAACGACTTATCCAACTTTCTTGTTCTGAAAAATCTATATATGCTTCATCAATAACAACAACACCTTTAAACATCTCCATAAGAACTTCAATACTTTTAACATCTATTGAATTTCCTGTAGGGTTGTTCGGCGTACATAAAAACAGTACTTTAGAATTATTATTTGCCTGCTCTAAAATATTTTTCACACTTGGCTGAAACTCTTTAGTTAAAAAGACTTCTTTATTTTCAATGTTATTAATATCTGCTAAAACTCCATACATTCCATATGTTGGAGGAAGTGTAATAATATTGTCTTCTTTAGGTTCGCAAAAAGCTCTAAAAATTATATCTAAAATTTCATCACTACCATTTCCTAATAGAATTTGCGACTCTTTTACTCCCTTTAATTTAGCTAATTCTTTTTTTACAGAAGTTTGCTTGGGATCTGGATAACGGTTTACTCCATTTTCATGTGGATTTTCATTCGCATCTAAAAAAATCATCTCTTTTTCAAAATCTTTAAATTCATCACGTGCAGATGAATACGGTTTTAGACTTCTAATGTTTTTTCGAGTTAGTAGATCGATATTCATTTTTTGTTGGGTTAGTTAGTATTTTCTTTTTTATTTTAAACTTTCTAAACGTAAAGTTACTGCATTTTTATGAGCCTGCAATCCTTCTGCATCTGCTAAAATTTCGATAGATTTTCCAATATTTTTAATTCCTTTTTCAGAAATTTTCTGAAATGAAATCGCTTTTTGAAACGCATCTAAATTTACTCCAGAATATGCTTTAGAATAACCATTTGTTGGCAATGTATGGTTTGTACCTGAAGCGTAATCTCCAGCACTTTCGGGTGTGTAATCACCTATAAAAACAGATCCTGCATTTTCAATTCCATCTACATAAAAATTATTAGTTGATGTACAAACTATAAAATGCTCTGGGCCATATTCATTAATTAAATCTAATGCAATTTTATTATTTTCAACATAAATTAATTTAGAATTCTCAATAGCTTTTTTTGCGATATCTTTTCTTGGTAACTTTATAATCTGATTTGTAATTTCTTTTTCAACTTCTACAATTTTCTCTTTTGAAGTTGAAACTAAAATTACCTGACTATCAGTTCCATGTTCAGCTTGACTTAATAAATCTGAAGCTACAAAACTTGCATTTGCAGTTTCATCAGCAACAACTAGCAATTCGCTTGGACCAGCAGGCATGTCAATTGCAACTCCATATTTAGTAGCTAACTGTTTTGCTACGGTAACATATTGATTTCCTGGTCCAAATATTTTATAAACTTTAGGAACCGTTTCAGTTCCAAAAGTTAATGCTGCAATAGCTTGAATACCTCCAACTTTTAAAATTTTTGTAACTCCACATTGTTGGGCTGCATAAATAATAGCAGGATTTATTTCACCTTGTTTATTAGGTGGTGTTGCTAAAATAATTTCTTTACAACCTGCTATTTGTGCTGGAATTGCAAGCATTAAAACAGAAGAAAATAATGGCGCAGTTCCTCCAGGAATGTATAAACCTACTTTTTGAATTGGTCTTTTTTCTTGCCAACATTCAACACCTTCGGTTGTTTCAACTAAAACTTTTTTTGTTTTTTGAGCTTCGTGAAATTTATAAATATTAGCTTTTGAAACTACAATTGCTGCTTTTAATTCATCTGAAACAACACTATTAGCTTCTTTAATTTCTTTTTCAGAAACATACAAATCGTCTAAATCTACACCGTCAAAAATTGCTGTATAACGTTTAATTCCATCATTACCATTTCTTTTAACATCATCAAAAATTGCTGTTACAGTTTCTTCAATAGCTTCAACTGTTTGAGTTGGTCTTTGTAAAATTGTTGACCAATCTGATTTTGGAGGATTACTTATTACTTTCATATTACATTACCATTTTTTCAATTGGAACCACTAGTAAACCTTCTGCTCCACTTGCTTTTAATTCATCAATTACTTCCCAAAAAGAATTTTTTTCAATTACTGTATGAATTGAACTCCAACCTTCTTCAGCCAATGGTAAAACAGTTGGACTTCGCATTCCTGGCAATAATTTAATAATACTTTCAACTTTATTGTTTGGAGCATTCATTAAAATATATTTAGATTTTCTTCCTTTTAAAACTGCTTGAATTCTAAATTGTAATTTATCTAATATTTCTTTTTTTTCTTTTGAAATTTTTGGTGATACGGCTAAAACAGCTTCACTGGTTAGCATTTTTTCTACCTCTTTTAAATTATTTTTAAATAATGTGCTTCCGCTAGAAACAATATCACAAATAGCATCTGCTAATCCAATATTTGGTGCAATTTCAACTGAACCATTAATTAGGTGAATATCTGGTTTTACATTAAATTTTTTGAAATATTCATTTACGGTATTTGGATACGAAGTTGCTATTCGCATACCATCTAAATCTTGAATGGATTTGTATTCAGCATCCTTTGGAACTGCAATTGAAACTCTACAATTTGAAAATCCTAGTTTTTCAGCAATGTCAATGTCTGTACCTTTTTCAATTAATACATTTTCGCCAATTATTGCAATATCTACTACTCCATCACGTAAATATTGTGGTATATCTCCGTTACGCAAGTATAATACTTCCATTGGGAAATTACTTGAAAAAGCCTTAAGTTGATCTTTTCCATTGTCTATTGAAATTCCACAATCTTTTAATAATTTTAATGAATCTTCGTTTAATCTTCCTGATTTCTGAACTGCGATTTTAATTTTTTCCATTTTTTGTTTTAAATATTTTCAATAAAATCAAACTGATTTTAAAAATAAAACCCGCTTGACAATATCAAACGGGTTTACAATATATTTTAAATTAATTCAATACATCTTCAGCTCGCTTGATTGCAAGAAAAATGATGATGACGATGTGTTGAACTAAAATTCATTTTTTATTAATTTTAAGCAAATATATAAATTTGTTTAAAATTAAGTTCCCATTAATTTAAATATTTTACAATTATTTAATATTTGTTAATTTCTGTTATTACAACTTAAACAAAATTAGTTTAATTTGCGAAAATATTATATTGCTTACATATGCTCAATGAATAGAACTAATAAAAAAATAAGAATTGATTTAACTATTTTTGAAAAAAATGGCCAAAAAGAATTTGTTCAAATAGTTCAAAAAAACAAGTTAAGAGCTAATAAAGCTATGAACGATTTTTTTAGAGGTATAAAAAATGAAGCTGTAGATACTAAAGAAACTTCTCGCATTATTTTAAAATTTGTTGCAACTCAAAATATTTCTAAAATTGAAGAAAAACATATAAAAACTCAAGTTTATGATATGTTTAAAATATTAGGAATAGGAGTTCCATTTGTATTTATTCCTGGTGCAACATTAATAATTCCTTTTTTATTAAAAGTAGCAGAAAAAAAAGGAATTGATCTTATACCTAGCAATTTTAAAGCTGAAGAAATAGATAAAATAACCATAAAATCAAAAAATAATCTTTAAATGAAAAACATTGTAGTTTTAACTGGAGCTGGAATTAGTGCCGAAAGTGGAATTAGTACTTTTAGAGATGCTGATGCTTTATGGGAAGGACATGATGTTATGGAAGTCGCGTCTCCAATTGGATGGTCTAAAAATAAAGAGTTAGTACTCGATTTTTATAATAAAAGAAGGGCGCAATTATTACAAGTTAAACCAAACAATGCTCATTTAAGGTTAGCAGCTCTTGAAGAAAACTTTAATATTACTATAATTACTCAAAATGTTGATGATTTACACGAACGATCTGGCAGTTCTAAAGTGCTTCATTTACATGGTGAATTATTAAAAGTTAGAAGCACAAAAAATAGCGATTTAATTTACTCTTGGAAAAAAGATTTAATTCTAGGAGATTTATGCGAAGAAAATTCACAATTAAGACCTCATATAGTTTGGTTTGGAGAAGCTGTACCAATGTTAGATAAAGCTATTGAAATTACCCAAAAAGCTGATATTTTAATAATTATTGGAACTTCTATGCAAGTGTACCCTGCAGCTAATTTGGTAAATTATGTAAAAAATGGAACTAAAATCTATTTTATTGATCCAAAACCTGCTATTACAGAAAATAGTTTTGAAAATTTAACTATTATAAAAGAAAACGCTACTGTTGGAGTTCAAAAAGTAGTTAACTTATTAACGACTTCATTTTTGTAAACAATTCTCCTGAAGAAATTTGCGCACCCATTTCAATTAATTCAAATATTTCAAGATTTCTTTCTTTTGAATATTTTTTTGAAGCTTTAAAAAAATCAAATTCATTGGCTAATGGGTTGTTAAAAAATTGATTAAAATCTTTATTTTCTAAAAAACTAAATGATGCTTTTGAGCATTTAACCATAATTCTAATAATTTCTTTAGAATTACATTGAAATAGATTTATATAGTGTTCCGATATATGTTCTAAATAGTTTGTTTTTGTTAGTACATCTTCCCAAACAACATCACTAAAAATATTCAACTCTTCTTCAGCTATTTGAGGTTTTTTAACCTTCATTTCTTCCCACTCTTTAACATCAATCTGTTGAGTTGCTAAAAACTGTGCAAACTCTTGATGTAACTCTAAAAATTGTTCTTTTGATAATTGTCTGTATTTCATAAATAGGTATAAAAAAACCGCCCAAAATGGGCGGTTCAAATATATTAAATTAAAAATTTAGAAGCTATAACGAACTCCAAATTGTACTTGCCAACGAGAAATTAATGAAGAATCATAAACAAATGTTTTATCAGAATCTGCATTAAAAGTGTACGTAGGAATTTTAGATACAGGATCAACTGAAACACCTAAAGGCTGCTGATTAGCTGGTAATTGGACTAATCCCCAATCAGAATTAATCATATTTCCAGCATTCAATACGTTTGCACTGAATTCAACTCTATGTCCATTATTCAATTTAAGTTCTTGCATCACTTTTAAATCCCATTTACCTCTCCAAGGAGCTAAAGCACCATATCTTTTGAAGTATTCACCTCTATGGTCGCTTAAATAATCATCTTGTTGAATAAATGCTTCAAAAGCTGCAGCGTCACCAGCATTTGCAAATAACATATCATCCAATTCTCTTTCAGTAGGAATATAAATTAAATCGTTTAATCCAGAACCATCGTTATTTATATCTCCTCCATACGTGTAATTAAATCTACCTCCTTGAGCATATTCAAAGAAAGTAGCAACTGTTGTTGTCCATTGTTCTGAAGAACCGTAGTTAAACGATTTTGAAATTGTACCCAAAATTCTGTGCTTATCTCCGTATTTAGAATTTGATAATGTAGCAGCATTTGCATCACCTAAAGTAGGATTAAAATCAAATGCATCACCAGTAATTTCAGCTTCAATAGAATTTACATCTTTAGAATCTAAATAGTTATATGCTAAACTTGCGAATAAACCATTATCAAACGATTTTTGAACTTTAGTTGAAAAGTTTAATGAACGTCCCTCACTTGAATTTGTAAATACATAACCTGTATTACCTTTATCAGCATCTAAATAGATAGGTCTTTTATCTCCTTCTCCATTAAGTGAACCTGTTGGAGGTCTTAATCCCCAATTTTGAACGTGAGCACCATTAATATCTTTAGTTATTACTAAATCATTAGACCAAACTAGTCCGTCTTTAAATTTAATATCTGTACCTAAACTAGTTCTAAATACTTGTGGGAATTGAAAACTCGGATCAACCATTTGATAATACCAAACATTTGGATTGGCAATTTGATTTCCTATCCATACAAATGGTAAACGTCCTGTAAAAATTCCAGTTCCTCCTCTAACTTGAATGGTTTTATTTCCTAATACATCCCAATTTATTCCTAACCTTGGTGAAATCATCCATTTATCAGTTGGCATTTGAGTATTATCTAATAATACTTCTTCACCTGTATTTGGATTGTAATATGGAATATCTGGTGTATAACCAAATGATCTATCAATTACTTCTTGAGCTTTTTCATCAGTATCAAAATATAAAGGCTTATCTAGACGTACCCCATAAGTTAATGTAAAATTATCTGCTACAGAAAATTCATCTTGTAAATAAAATGCTAATTGTCCAACATTAGTTTCTGCTAAAGACCAGCTTCCAATTACTCCTTCACCTGCAGCATTATTATTGTTGTAAATAGTTTCTGCGTTTGTCATTGCAGTTGATAATAATCCATTTGATATTGCAGTATTAAATGCATCCATATCTGCAAAATCACCAAAAAATGCACCTACATAACCTCTATCATCACCATATCCATATGCGCCTAAATTAAATGAATTATCAAATTCAAATTTTTCGAATGAAAAACCAGCCGTTATAGTATGGTTATCTAAAAAATAATTGAAGTTATCCGAAATTTGAAAGACCTTTTGATCTAACCTATTATGGATTGAAAATGGTTCGTGACCAACAACAATGTAATTAGATCCACCATTCATTATTCTAAAAGCTGGCATTGGTTGAGATTTAGGATCTCTAAAATCGTCAAAGTGCGTATATCCAGCTCTTAATTTATTTGTTACTTTATCTGAAAAAGTTGAGTTCAATTCTACTTGAAATGATTGAATTTTGTTATTCATTTCATATCCTGAATTTTCAAATTGAATAGTACTGTAAGAAGGTCCTCTAAATCCTAACGCAGTTGGATGTGCGGTTTTATCTTGAGAAGCATCTAAAAAGTTGTAAATAAATGCAGCTCTGTGTTTTTCATTTATATTCCAATCTAATTTAAAAATTCCTTTAATAGATTTTGTATCATGCGTAAATCCTTCATAAGCTCCAGTATCGTAACCAATTCCTGCTAAAGCAGATTGTACAGCAATTAAATCGCTTTCTAAAACTCTAGATTCGTTAATTGCTCCCGTTCCTCTATTTGGTGACCAAGATTACCCTAAATCTGTTCTATCATCACTTTCAAAATTTGCGAAAAAGAATAATTTATCTTTTATAATTGGTCCACCAACACTTACACCATATTGAATTTGTTCTAAATCTGGAACAAATAATTTTTCTCCTTTAACTTTACTTCCAGTTAAATCTTGATTTCTAAAATATCCATAAACAGTTCCAGCAACTTCATTAGTTCCTGATTTTGTTACTGCGTCTATTGAAGCTCCTGTAAAACCAGATTGAGAAACATCATAAGGTGCAGTTGCCACTGAAATTTGCTCAATAGCGTCTAAAGATACAGGTTGCGCAGATGTTTGCCCTCCTGGAGTTGCAGCATCCAAACCAAATGGATTGTTAAAAATTGAACCATCTAATGTAAAATTATTGAATTGATCGTTTCTACCTCCAAAGGAACCACCTGAAGCAGAAGGATCTAAACGATAAAAATCAGAAGCTGAACGAGAAATAGTTGGTAAGTTTTTTAAATCTCTTGATCCAACACTTGTGTGAGCACCAGTTCTATCGTTGTTAAACGTGGAACTTTTTTGAGCAGTAATAATTACTTCAGCTAATTGTTCACTTTCAGCAACCATTTGAATATTTACATCAAATGATTTACCTAAATCTAAATATACATCTGTATATTCAATAGTTTTGAACCCAACATAACTTACCGAAATGGTGTAAGGGCCACCTACACGTAAATTTGGTAAATTAAAACGTCCGCCTTGTAATGTCATAGTTCCAGCAACAGTACCTGATGGTGTATGCTTTGCAACTACATTTGCTCCAAATAACCCAGTACCGGTATCATCGGTAACAGCACCCTGAATTTTTGAAGTTGTAACTTGTGCAAAAGTCATGGATACAAATGCTAAAGTTAAAAACATGGATAAAAATAAATGTTTTTTCATCTTTTTAAATAGTTAAATTTGAATTAATATTTCTTCATGCAAAATAAAAAAAAAGCCCGCCAAATTGGCGAGCTCTATTTTTGTTTATTAACTATTGAGTGTTAATTACTTTTCTTCTGCAATTATATCAATTGGTAATTCAACTATTACAGCTCTGTGTAAACGAATAGTTGCATTGTATTTTCCAAGTCTTTTGATGTTTCCACCTTCAACTTTAATAAACTTTTTGTCAACATCATGTCCTGCAGTAGCTAATGCTTCAGCTACATTTCCATTATTAACTGATCCAAATAATTTAGTACCATCACCAGTTTTTGCACTAATTTTGATTTCTAATTCTTTTATTGCATCAGCAATTTTAGTTGCATCTTTTATTAATTTTTCTTCTTTAAAAGCTCTTTGCTTTAAAGTTTCAGCTAATACTTTTTTAGCTGAAGCTGTTGCTAATACTGCTACTCCTTGAGGAATTAAAAAGTTACGACCGTAACCATTTTTTACAGTAACAACATCATCTTTGAAACCTACGTTCTCAACGTCTTGTCTTAATATAATTTCCATAATTCCTTAGGTTTTATTTTAACATATCACCAACGTATGGCATTAAAGCTAAATGACGTGCTCTTTTAATAGCGACAGACACTTTACGTTGATATTTTAATGAAGTTCCTGTTAAACGGCGAGGTAAAATTTTACCTTGTTCGTTTACTAAATACATTAAGAAATCAGCATCTTTGTAATCGATATACTTAATGCCATTCTTTTTGAATCTACAGTATTTTTTTACTTGTTTTGTATCAATATCTAATGGAGTTAGGTAACGAACATCACCTTGTTTTCCTCCCTTTGCTTGTTGTTCTATAGACATAACTCTTATTTTTTAGATGATTTAACTCTGTCTCTTCTTTTTTCAGCCCAAGCAGCAGCGTGCTTGTCTAAACTTACAGTTAAATAACGCATAACGCTATCATCTCTTCTAAATTCTAATTCAAATGGAGCAACTTCTGCACCTTCAAGTTTGAATTCAAATAAGTGGTAAAATCCACTTTTCTTGTTCTGAATTGTGTAAGCTAATTTTTTTAGCCCCCAATCTTCCTTCGAAATCATTTCGGCACCTTTAGAAACAAGATAGTCCTCGAACTTCTTTACTGTTTCCTTTACCTGAACATCAGATAAAACGGGATTCAAAATGAAAACAGTTTCGTAATGATTCATATTTATTAATTTTAAATTTTACTTTTTAAGCGTGCAAATATACAAATTAATATAAAAGAACCACTATAACAACTAAACTATTTTCACAAAAAGCTTGGTTTTTTATTTAAAATTTTTGTAAATTAGAAATCAAGCTATTAGAACTAAAAAATCTACTATTAAAACTCTTTTTAGAGTGTATTTTTATTGTTTTATTTAATTCTTTTAGTATGAAAAATTTTTTACTTCATTTTACAAAAATTCTATTTATATTTAGTATGACTTTTATATACAGTCAGGTCAATCCTATTAGGGTAAAAAACACAAATAGTCAAAGTATACCTGTAAAAAATGTTAATACTAATATTAACCCTAATCAAGTTCCATTAACATCTATTAAAATAGGTGACATAACATTAGAGTCTGGAAAAGGTGTCTTTTTCTTTGGGAAGCATCCAAATTATACTATTCAAATGCAAGAACTAAATATTGTGGCTAGTGATGGTATAGAAATAATTGGAACATATCCAAATTTATTAATCACTCTTAAAAAGCATTTTATTGGCGAAAAATATTTAGGAGGAAAAGTAGCTTATGTTGATAAAACTGGTCAACATGGCTTTGTAGTTTACTCTTACGACTCAAATAAAGTTCACGTTTTTGAAAAATCGAATTGGGCAACTTTTGATTGGGGCGAATCCCAAGAAGTTAATGATGATTTAACTAGTAATGGCTTTAGTGGAATTAGCTATAGAAACTGGGACAAATATGGTGATGTAGAAACTGCAAATACAGAAATAAATTCTAATGAATTTGATATGATAGGTAATTTTAATAACGACATTGGTTTTGGTTGAATAAACACAAAGCGTTTAATGAAATTAGATAATATTTATAAAAACATTCCAGATGTTGGTGAACTTCATTCAATACCTCAAATACTACATTACCATGATGACGGTCGTTGGGTTTTGCCTTCATTAAATGAATTAAAAGAAATTTATAAGAATAAGAAAAAACTAGGGTTAGTTGGTATAAATGAATTTATTTGGAGTTCTTCAGAATCAATAAAACAAATTTCTCAAGGAGTTAGAGATCAATATAATGGAATTAATTACAGTAATGGTAAGTATTTTGAGGGATATAACGGCATACCTGTTAAATTATCTAAAGATGAAAAAATAATTGGTGTTTATTGTCTGAATTTCTCTAATGGAAAGGTAGTCACTATAGCAAAAACATATGGAAATAGATTTTTTTTAATCAAAGAATTTTAATAATTATCAACATCTACCCCAACTTTAACGGATCTAAAATCAGTTATAGCTTGAAATGAGTTTAATATTTTTTTAAGGTGGTTTTTAGTTTTACCTAACGAGTTTTCTTGTGGAATTTTTAGAATTATTGTTCTAATGTAATAGTTTCTAATTTTGGAAATTGATGGAGTTGTTGGTCCAAGAACATTTTGCTTAAAGCTATTAGTCATAGACTTTCCTAACCAATTTGCTGCAGTTTCCACTCTATTAAAATCTTTATGGCGTAGTGTTAACTTTATCAATCTATAAAACGGAGGGTATTTATATTGCCATCGTTCATCCAGTTGTTCTTTAAACATTGCCTCGTAATTATTAGTAGAAACTTGCTGTAAAATTTGATGGTATGGATTAAAAGTCTGAATAGCAACTCTTCCTCTTTTTTTAACTCTTCCTGCTCTACCAGCTACTTGTACCATTAATTGATAACTACGTTCGTATGCTCTAAAATCTGGAAAATTAAGCATGTTATCTGCATTCATTACACCAACTAAAGTAACATTAGAAAAATCTAAACCTTTTGATAGCATTTGTGTACCTACCAAAATATCAATTTCTTGTGCTTGAAATTTCCCTATTATTTTTTGGTAACCATATTTTCCACGCGTAGTATCTAAATCCATTCTACCAATATTAGCCTCCGGAAATAAATGTTCTAATTCTTCTTCAATTTGCTCTGTTCCAAAACCTTTTGTATTTAAAGTTGGACTACCACACGCACCGCAATTATGTAACATAGCTTGTTTATGTCCACAATAATGACATTGTAATTCTTTTTTATAATTATGATATGTTAAGCTTACATCACAATTTGGACATTGTGGAGAAACTCCACAAGTTTCACATTCTACAACTGGAGAATATCCTCGTCTATTCTGAAATAAAATAACTTGTTCTTTTTCTTCTAAAGTTTCTTCAATCATTTTAATTAACCTATCAGAAAAATGACCTTTCATTCTTTTTTTTCTGTACTTCTCCTTTATATTAACTAGTTCAATTTCTGGCAACAGTACATTGTTAAAACGTCTATTTAATTCAACATAACCATACTTGTTTTGTTTGGCATTGTATGAAGTTTCAATACTTGGAGTTGCAGAACCTAACAATACTTTTGCTTTATGAAAACCTGCTAAAACAATACTAGCGTCACGTGCATGATAGCGTGGCGAAGGATTGTATTGCTTATAAGAAGGCTCATGCTCTTCATCTACAATAATTAAATCTAGATTTGAAAATGGTAAAAATAATGATGATCTAGCTCCTAAAATTAATCGTGCTTTTTTCTTATTGTGCAGTGTATTATTCCATACTTCAACTCGCTCGTTAACCGTATATTTTGAGTGATAAACTGATAAGTATTCTCCAAAGTACAATTGCAATCGCTGAATAATTTGAGTTGTTAGAGCAATTTCAGGTAATAAATACAAAACTTGCTTTCCTTTTTCTAATGCTTCTTGAATAAGTTTTGCATAAATTTCAGTTTTACCACTACTTGTAATACCTTTTAATAATGTAACATGTTTGTTTTCAAAAGAAGATTTTATTTCTGAATAAGCTGTGTTTTGATATTCTGTTAATTTTTTAATTACAGATTTTTTTACATTAAAATCTACCCTATCTGTTTGAATGTAATAAAATTCAAAAATTTCTTTATCTACTAAAGATTTTATTACAGCTGTTGAAACATTTGCTTTTTCAATTAAATCTGTTGCTTTTATTGGTTTTTTTTGAGCTTTTAATTGAAAATACGTTAAAACTGCGTCTCTTTGTTTTTTAGCTCTACTTAACTCTTCTAATAACTCTGGTAATTTAGTTTCATTATCAAAACTAGCGTTTAAACGCACATACTTTACCAACTTTGGTTTATACTGCTCGTAAATTTGTTCTTTTATAACAATTATTTCTTTTTCAATTAATTGTTTTAAAACAGGAAAAACAGTTTTTTTTCCTAATATTTCTACAACTTTATTTACAGTTAATTCTGGTTGATGTTGTAAAGCTTCATAAATTAAAAACTCATCATCAGTTAATTCAGTTTCATCTTTTTCACCTAAAACTAATTGAATAATACTTTCACTTTCTAAAAGAAATGCTGAAGGCAATGCAGCTCTAAAAACCTCACCTAGAGAGCACATATAATAATTTGAAAGCCACTCCCAATGTTTTAATTGTAGCTCGTTTACCACTGGTTTATCATCTAAAATTTGATGAATATCCTTTGCTTCATAAGCTATTGGTGGGTTTTGATGAATTTCATAAACTAAAGCAGTATATACTTTTGACTTTCCAAACTCTACAGCAACTCGCATTCCAGGTTTTAGAAATTCTGCTTCAGCTTCTGTTACACTATATGTAAATAGCTTTTGAAGTGGAATTGGTAATACTACGTTTATAAAATTGCTCAATTTGACTAATTAAAGTGTAAAAATATTCATTTCAATTTAATAATGAAGAAAAATTATTACTTCTTAATTAGAATTATTCTAAATAGTGACTTTTATCACCTTTTCAACTAAACCCAAGTATTAAATTTGTTGTTTAAAACTAAAACTTATGAAAAAATATTTATACGTAATTATACTATTAGTTATTGCTACAAGTTGTAATACTTCTAACAAGAAAAAAGAAACAAAAGCATCAAATCCTGAATATGTTGCGCTTCAAAAAAAGGCATCAACAATATTTGGAACACTTCCAACACAGGTTAACAATCCTGAAAATGAAATAACCGAAGAAAAAGTTGTTTTAGGGAAAAAATTATATTTTGACAATAGATTATCTAAAGATAATACACAAAGTTGTAATACATGTCATGATTTAAAAACTTATGGTGTAGACAACTTACCTACTTCACCGGGGAACGATGGTGGCTTAGGTACTAGAAATTCTCCTACAGTTTTAAATGCTGCATTGCATAAAGATCAATTTTGGGATGGTAGAGAACCTGATGTAGAAGCACAAGCTGGTGGGCCTATTTTAAACCCAGTTGAAATGGCTATGCCTAGCGAAGAAGTTGTAGTAGAAAGACTTTTAGAAGATGAGAATTACCTAGAAATGTTTGAAACTGCTTTTCCTGAAGATGAAAAACCAATTACTTATAAAAATATTCAAAAAGCAATTGGAGCATTTGAACGTAAACTAATAACACCTTCAAAATTTGATGATTTTATTGCAGGAAATATTGAAATTCTTAATGAAAAAGAACTAAAAGGTTTACAATTATTTATAGATAATGGCTGTACTGCTTGCCATTCAGGAAATGCTTTAGGAGGAAATATTCATCAAAAATTTGGTTTGTTTGATGATTATTGGAAATACACAAAAAGTAAAACTATTGATGAAGGTAAATTTGAAGTAACAAAAAAAGAAGGTGATAAATATATTTTTAAATCACCATCTTTAAGAAATATTGCTAAAACGTATCCTTATTTTCATGATGGAAGTGTAAATGATTTAAAAGATGCGGTATCAATTATGGGTAAAATTCAATTAAATAAAGAGTTTACACCAGATGAATTAGATGCTATGGTAGCATTTTTAAACTCATTAACTGGTGAGTTACCAGAAGACATTAAAAATACTTTATAAATTATATTTTATTAATACTTAACAAATGTTACAAAGCATAGTAATACGTGTTACGTCTAATTTAAAATATTAAAAATATATTTGTTGTGTAATAAATTCGAGTTTATTTATTAAGGTTTATAAAATTGTATAACCAACTAAATACAAGTATTTTAAAGTAAATAAAAAACCTTAATAACATTGATTTATTCATGGTAGTTTGTTTAAGTTAGTACCCTATTTTTATAGGGTACTTTTTTTTTGGCACGTTGTTTGTAATTGTAAAAGTGTAATGCTGGGAAGCACACAAAGTATTAACTTAAATTTATCAATTATGAAAAACAAATTATTTTTATTCGCAACATTTGTATTAGTTAGCATTGGAGCAATTGCTTCAACAACAACAAACAATAATACAACCGATTATAACCGTTACAATAATGGTTATGGAAATTCTTTCACATTTGTTGAAGACGGTGTAACATTTGCAGTTTTTCAAAATGGTGAATTTGATTTTTACCTTAATCAACGTAAAGGCGTAAACGTAAATTACCACAGTAACAATGTAGATATATCATTCAACTCTGGTTACAATTACGATGCTTATTTACAGTACGATAGATTTGGAGCTGTAATTCAAGTAGAAAACATTCCTATTTTTTATGATTACTACGGAAGAGTTTCTCAAATTGGTAATGTAGATATTAACTATTATAACAATAGAGTTAGAAGAGTAGGACATTTATATGTACATTATGATAACTATGGATTTTACTCTTACACTAGTGGCTATATTAATAGATATAATAGAAAATATGTATACCATCCATACCATAATTTCTTTACAAGACCTTATTTTGAATATAGAGTGGTAAGTCACAAAGCTTATAGAAATAATTACAAACCTATTAGAAATAAATACTATTCAGATCATTCAAAAAACAAATATTATTCAAAAAGAAATTCTAATAATACACATAGAAGAGTTGCAACTAGTTCAATTCCAAAACGTTCAACAAACAACTCTACAAGAGTAAACACTTCTAAAAAAAGAGATTACAATACTAACAGAACAAGTACTTCTACTAGAAATAGAAATGACGTTACAACAAGAAGAAGTACATCTACTTCACCAAGTAGAAGCACAAATCGTACTTCTACAACAACAAGAAGTATTAATACAAAAACACCTAATAGAACAATAAATCGTTCTTCAACTTCAACTAGAACTCCTTCAGCAACAAATAGAAGCTCTAGTTCAACACAAAGAAAAAGTTCTGCAACTAGTAGAACTCCAGTAAAAAAACAAAGTACAAGAAGCACAACGTCAACAAGTAGAAGACGTAGTTAATATATAGTTTAAGTTTAGAGAATAAAAAGGTGTTGCATTATTGCAATGCCTTTTTTTCTTTTCTACTTCCTTCGTAAATTTCGTATTTCACAAATTTACAATTCAAATCAGCATTTTTAAGTGCAATTCTTTTTGAAGTACGTAAACCAACATGTTTTAAAGCTTCAAAATCTGACGTAATTAGCCAAGCTGTTGTATCTGGGTAATGGTGTTTTAACGTGTCTCCTATTTTTCCATAAAATTCTTCAACATCAATATTTAAACGCTCTCCATATGGTGGATTAAATACAATGGTAGTTTTTCCAAAAACTTCTTTTACAGAATTAAAAAAGTTAACATGGTGTACACCTATAAAATCACTTAAATTAGCGTTCTCAACATTCTCTTTAGCTTTTCTAACTGCCGAAGGTGCTTTATCAAATCCCATAATTTTAAAATGCGGATTGGTAATTTTTTTCAATAAAACATCTTGAATTTTAAAAAATAAATCTTCATCGTAATCATCCCATTTTTCAAAAGCAAATTCGTTTCTATTAATATTTGCTGGTATGTTACAAGCAATCATAGCTGCTTCAATTAAAATAGTTCCCGATCCACACATTGGATCAATAAAATTTCCATTTCCATTGTAACCAGAAAGTAATACTAAACCTGCAGCTAAAACTTCGTTAATTGGAGCAATATTTGTGGCGCTTCTATAACCACGTTTGTGTAAACTATCTCCAGAACTATCTAGCGATACCGAACAACCACCCTTTTGAATATGAACATGTATTTTAATATCTGGATGTTTTAAATCTACATTTGGTCGTCTATGATATTTATGCCTAAAATAATCGGCAATTGCATCTTTAGATTTTAATGATATGTAATGTGAGTTTGAAGTAAAACTTTTTGAATTTACCACCGCACCAATAGAAAATGTGCTATCAGCATTCATAAATTGTTCCCAATTTATCTTCTGAAGTTTTTCATACAAATCATCTTCATCAAAAACTCTAAAACTTTTAATTGGTTTTAATATTCTTATTGCGGTACGTAGTGACATATTTGCCTTATACATAAACCCTTTGTCTCCAAAAAACGAAACGCTTCGTACTCCAGTTTCAACCTTTTGTGCTCCTAATTGCTTTAATTCATTTGCTAAAACTTCTTCTAAACCGAATAAAGTAGTAGCAACCATTTTAAAATTTTGATGCATTAAATATCTTTTTTGCAAAAGTACTTAAATAAAATGAAGCGGTTTTCAGTTTTTAGAATAAAACAAATGCTTATTTTTGCATGAATTTAAAAATTATGTCAAAAAAAGATTGGTTTGCTTTGTGGTTTAACACAAGCTATTATCACACATTATACAAACATAGGGATTTTACTGAAGCTCAAGAGTTTATGCAACATTTACTTTCTTTTTTAAACTTTAAGAAAGAAGATTTATTATTAGATTTAGCTTGTGGAAAAGGAAGACATTCTATTTACTTAAACTCACTGGGTTACAATGTGATAGGCGCAGATTTATCGCCAAACAGTATAAAACACGCTAAAAAATTCGAAAATGAAACTTTACATTTTTTAGAACATGATATGCGTATTCCATTTAAAAGAAAATACAATGGAATATTAAATTTATTTACAAGTTTTGGCTTTTTTGAAGATGATAACGAAGATATTAATGTGCTTAAAAACATTAAAAATGCGTTAGAGCCAAACGGAATTGCTGTAATTGATTTTATGAATTGTACTAATGTAATTTCTAATTTAGTGCCTGAAAATGTTCAAGAAATAGATGGTATTACGTTTAACATTTCGCGTTATATTGAAGGTAAATTTATTGTAAAACAAATTGAATTTAAAGCTGACGGTAAAGAACATGTTTATTTTGAAAAAGTTAAAAATTTAGACCTAAATAGAATTCAAGAATATATGAATTTGGCAGGTTTGAAAGTAAAACATATTTTTGGCGACTATAAGCTAAATGAGTTTAAAAAGAATAGTTCGGACAGATTAATTATTATTGCAGAATGACATATTTAATTTTGATTTTATCAGTTTTAATAGGTATTGCTATTGTTTATGGTTTAAAACCAAGCAATAAAATTGCTCAACTTTTACTTGGCTTTAGTGGAGCTTACCTACTCTCAATTACCATACTACACTTAATACCAGAAGTTTACACCGCCAACAATGATTCGGTAGGGTTATTTATTCTTCTTGGGCTTTTAATGCAATTAATATTAGATTTTTTCTCAAAAGGTGCTGAACATGGACACATACATATTGAAACAGAAAATGTTTTCCCTTGGGCTTTATTTTTAAGTTTGTGTGCACATGCTTTTATGGAAGGACTTCCGTTAACTAATCACAGTCATCATGAGCATTTACTATGGGCAATTGTAATTCATAAAGTTCCAGTTGCAATAATATTAGGTACATTTTTTGTTAATTCTAAATTCCCAAAAAAAATGTCTATATTATTTCTAGTATTATTCTCATTAATGTCTCCACTAGGTACTTTTGCAGGAGAAAAAATCCCATTTTTAATTAACTATAAAACTGAAATTTCAGCTATTATAATTGGTATATTTTTACATATTTCAACAGTAATTTTATTTGAATCTTCAAAAGAACATAAATTTAATTTATTGAAATTTTTAGCAATACTGGTAGGTATGTTTATAGCTTATTTAGCTTAATAGTATAGAACTGAAATACGTTAATAAAAAAAAGCTCTTTAACCATAATAGTTAAAGAGCTTTTTTTAAATATTATTCTATTATTTAAAACTTTAATTAGCAACTTGGCTAATAAATTTAATTCTCATTAAACGCAACTCCTCTTCATCATAATCACCATCAAATTCATCTAACGCATCTTGAATTCTATCCGTTTCAGAATCCATAAAGTATTCAAATATTTCTTCTTGTTGATCTTCATCCAACATTTCATCAATACAATAATCTATATTAAGTTTTGTTCCACTATAAACAATACGTTGCAGCTCTTCAATTAAAGCGTTAAATTCTAAACCTTTAGCTTTTGCAATATCCATTAAAGGTAATTTTCTATCTGTATTTTGAATTATATACAATTTTAGTCCAGAATTAACACCTGTACTTTTTACTACAAAATCATCAGGACGTAAAATATCGTTTTCTTCAACATATTTTGTAATTAAATCTACAAATGGTTTTCCAAATTTACGTGCTTTACCTTCTCCTACTCCAAAAATATTCTTTAATTCATCCATAGTAATTGGATATTTTAAAGCCATATCTTCTAATGATGTTTCTTGAAAAACAGCATACGGTGGAACTCCATTTTTCTTTGCTACAGATTTTTGCAATTCCTTTAACATTTTAACCAATGTTTCATCTGCAGCTACTCCTGAACCTTTAGCATTTGAAATTACTGGAGTTGTATCATCATCTGTATAAATATGATCTTCAGTCATCATAAATGATGTTGGAGTTTTTATATAATCCGCTCCTTTTTCAGTTAATTTAACTACTCCATATTGTTCAATTTCTTTTTTTAAATAACCGGCTACTAATGCTTGTCGAATTAACGCCATCCAATAGTTAGCTTCATATTTTTTTCCAATACCAAAAAATGGTTGCTCATCTGTTTTATGAGATTTTAATAAAGCATTTACTTTACCTATTAAAGTATTTACAACTTCTTTAGATTTGTATTTTTGATTACTATCTCTAACTACTTCTAGTAATATTTTAAGTTCTGCTTTTGCTTCTATTTTCTTTTTTGGATTTCTAACATTGTCGTCCATATCTGCTCCCAGACCATTTTCTTCATCAAATTCTTCGCCAAAATAATGCAATAAATATTTTCGTCTAGACATAGAAGTTTCTGCATAACCAACTACTTCTTGCAAAAGTGCATTTCCAATTTCTTGTTCTGCAATTGGTTTACCTGAAAGAAATTTTTCTAGTTTTTCAATATCTTTATATGCGTAATATGCTAAACAAATACCTTCTCCTCCATCACGTCCAGCTCTACCTGTTTCTTGGTAATAACTTTCTAAACTCTTTGGAATATCATGGTGAATTACAAAACGAACATCGGGTTTATCTATTCCCATTCCAAAAGCAATAGTTGCTACTACAACATCTACATCTTCCATTAAAAACATGTCTTGATGTTTTGCTCTGGTTTTTGCATCTAAACCAGCGTGGTATGGAACTGCTTTAATTCCATTTACTTGAAGTAATTGAGCTACGTCTTCAACTTTTTTTCTACTTAAACAATAAATAATTCCAGACTTATTTTTGTGCTGATTAACAAAGCGAATTATATCACTATTAATATTTGCTGTTTTTGGTCTTACTTCATAATATAAATTAGGTCTATTAAATGATGCTTTAAAGGTTTTAGCATCAGACATACCTAATGTTTTTAGAATATCTTCTTGAACTTTTTCAGTTGCTGTTGCCGTTAAACCTATTATTGGAACATCATCAATTTGTTGAATTATAGTTCTTAAATTTCTATATTCAGGTCTAAAATCGTGTCCCCATTCTGAAATACAATGCGCTTCATCAATGGCTACAAAAGAAATTTTCTGACGTTTTAAAAATTCAACATATTCTTCCTTTATTAAAGATTCTGGCGCTACATATAATAATTTTGTAATTCCATCTTCTATATCTTTTTTTACTTGTGCTATTTCGGTTTTATTTAATGAAGAATTTAAAACATGTGCAATACCATTTTCTGAAGAAATACCTCTAATGGCATCTACCTGATTTTTCATTAATGCAATTAAAGGAGAAACTACAATAGCTGTACCTCCTTTTACCAAAGCTGGTAATTGGTAACATAGCGATTTACCACCTCCTGTTGGCATAATAACAAAAGTATCATTCCCTTCAACAATACTTTCTATAACTTCCTCTTGTAAACCTTTAAATTTAGTAAAACCAAAATATTTTTTTAAAGCGCTTTGTATATCAATCTTTTTGTCACTCATTATGCTAGTAATTCGTTAATCTATGTTTTAAATATTTTGTTTTATTTGGGTTAGTTTTGAAGTAAAATAATATTTTTTTAGATCTTTATTCAATTTCTGACTAAATAAATATATTTTTGTTAGCTACTAAAGATAAACATTTTTTAATTTAAAAAAAAAACAAATCTTTGAAAAATAAAAGCAAAATACTTAATACTGCTATACAAACAATAAACCTTGAAAGTAAAGCAATTGCGAATTTAATAAAATTTCTAAACGAAGAGTTTGAAAATGCTGTTAAATTTATTAGAAATTCTAAAGGAAGAGTTATAATTACTGGAATTGGTAAAAGCGCCATTATTGCTCAAAAAATTGTAGCTACTATGAATTCTACTGGTACACCTGCAGTTTATATGCATGCTGCTGACGCTATACACGGTGATTTAGGTTCTATTTTAAAAGATGATGTGGTAATTTGTATTTCAAAAAGTGGAAATACTCCTGAAATAAAAGTTTTAGTTCCTTTTATTAAAAATTATGGGAATAAAATTATTGCTTTAACGGGAAATCCAGAATCTTTTTTAGGAAAAAATGCAGATTTTGTTTTAAACTCTCATGTAGAAAAAGAAGCATGTCCAAATAATCTAGCTCCAACAACTAGCACAACAGCACAACTTGTTATTGGTGATGCTTTAGCAGTTTGTTTATTAGAAATGAATCATTTTTCGAGTTCAGATTTTGCAAAATACCATCCTGGTGGAGCTTTAGGTAAAAAGCTATATTTAAGAGTCAGTGATTTAATCGAAAAAAATGAATTACCACAAGTAAAACCTACTACTCCAATAAACGATGTTATAATTGAAATTTCTAAAAAACGATTAGGAACAACTGCTGTTGTAGATAATGAAAATAAAATTATAGGTATAGTTACAGATGGTGATTTAAGAAGAATGTTAAAAAACAACACCGATATTTCTGGCTTAACGGCTGAAAATATTATGAGTAAAAATCCTAAAACTATCCAAGCTAGTGCTATGGCTATTGAAGCTTTAGATACTATGGAAAATAATAGTATTACTCAATTATTGGTTGAAAAAAATAACAAATATGTAGGTGTTGTACATTTACATGATTTACTAAAAGAAGGAATTTTTTAAATGGCAGAACAAGAAAAAGAAATGTCTTTTTTAGACCACGTAGAAGAATTGCGTTGGCATTTAATCCGTTCTACGCTTGCAATATTTTTATTTGGAATTATTGCTTTTGTAATGAAAGGATTTATTTTTAATACCATATTATTTGCACCAAAAGATGCCAATTTTATAACCTATCGTTTTTTTTGTAAAGTTTCCCAGTTTTTTGGAACAGATGGTTTATGCATAGATGATATTCCGTTTACTTTTCAAAGTTTAGCAATGGCTGAACAATTTAGTGTTCATATTTGGACCTCAATTACGGTTGGTTTTATTCTGGCTTTTCCTTATTTAATTTATGAAGTATGGAAATTTATAAGTCCAGGATTGCATAAAACAGAACGAAAAGGAGCAAAATCGTTTATTATAATTTCATCATTTTTATTTTTTCTAGGAGTGTTATTTGGCTATTATGTGGTTACACCATTATCCGTTAACTTTTTAGGAAATTATTCGGTAAGTGATGCTGTTGAACGTAACATTAAAATTGGTTCGTATATCAGTCTTGTTCGCTCTTCATTATTAGCGTCTGGATTAATTTTTGAATTACCAATTGTAATTTTCTTTTTATCAAAAATGGGATTAGTTACACCTTCATTCTTAAAAAAATACAGAAAACATGCTTTGGTATTAGTATTAGTTTTATCAGCTATTATTACACCTCCAGATATTATTAGCCAAATTATTGTAGCTATTCCTATTCTAATTTTATATGAAGTAAGTATCTATATTTCCAGAGTAGTTGAAAAACGTGAACTAAAAAAATCTAAAAAAAATGCCTAATCAAGTAGAAGAATTTAATGCTTATCGTGAAAAAATGAACGATAAGATATTATCCGGAAATCATAAAATAATTAAACGTATTTTTAATTTAGATACAAATACATACAAAGAAGGACATTTAGACGTTAAAACTAAAGAACTTCTAGGTTTAGTAGCATCTGCTGTTTTACGCTGTGACGATTGTATAAAATATCATTTAGAAACTGCTTATAATGAAGGTATTACTAAAGAACAAATGATGGAAACTATGGAAGTTGCCACTTTAGTTGGTGGAACTATTGTAATTCCTCACTTACGAAGAGCTTACGAGTTTTGGGAAGAATTAGAAAAAGTTAATGGTGAGTAGTGAGTAGTGAGTAGTAAAAGTTATTTTAATTTAAATATAACTTTTAAAACCATTAAGGTTGAAACTTTATAAACTAAAAAAGAATGATTTTAAGAGCTGAAAATATAAAAAAGAAATACGGTAGCAGATACGTTGTAAAAGGCGTTTCAGTACAAGTAGAACAAGGTGAAATTGTTGGTTTATTAGGTCCAAATGGTGCAGGAAAAACAACTTCATTTTACATGATTGTTGGAATGATTAAACCTAACGAAGGGAAAATTTATTTAGACAACGAAAATATTACCGATTTCCCAATGCACAAACGCGCCCAAGCTGGTGTTGGATATTTAGCACAAGAAGCTTCTGTTTTCAGAAAATTATCTGTTGAAGATAATATTATGTCTGTATTACAATTTACAGATTTATCTAAAAAAGAACAAAAAGAAAAATTAGAATCGTTAATTGATGAGTTTAGTTTAGGTCATGTTCGTAAAAACCGAGGAGATTTATTGTCTGGAGGTGAACGAAGAAGAACCGAAATTGCTCGTGCATTAGCATCAGATCCAAAATTTATATTATTAGATGAACCTTTTGCAGGTGTAGATCCAATTGCTGTTGAAGATATTCAAAGTATTGTAGCACATTTAAAAGACCGAAATATTGGTATTTTAATTACCGACCACAATGTGCAAGAAACTTTGGCAATTACTGATAAAACATATTTAATGTTTGAAGGTGGAATACTTAAAGAAGGAACTCCTCAAGAATTAGCCGAAGATGAAACTGTACGTAGAGTTTATCTAGGTAAAGATTTTGAGTTGAAACAAAAGAAGTTTTAACTTATACTTTTTCTCTAATCTTAAAATAAAGCCAGTTATTACAAACGATATACAGTAAAATATGGTTACCTAAATATGAAGTTTAAAACCTTCGTGTGTAGCTTTAAAACCTAAATTTGTGTAAAATTTAATGGCTTTAGGTCTTTTTTTATCACTAGTAAGTTGCACAATATGTGCGTTTTTTTCTTTTGCTCTTGCAATTGCCCATTCAAATAATTTTTTACCTATTCCTTTTCCTCTAAAACTTTCATTAATAAAAACGTTTTCTATTTGAACTCTTAATCCTCCTTGATAAGCTAAATATTGAATAAAAGTTAATTGCAACGTTCCAATAATGGCAGAAGTATTTTTATCTTCAACAACAATTAATTCATTTGAGGTATCTGCATCAATAATTTTAAAGGCTTCATAATATTTTTCAGGAAGTGGTTCTTGATAGTCTTCTCTTAATTTGCCTAACGAATCACTTGCAATAATTTTTACAATACTTGATACATCTTCTATTCTAGCTTTTCTAAAAATCATTTTAATTTAATAGTGTTAGAAATAATTGATAAAACAACATAGGTTATAATAATAAGTGGAACCGCAACAAATTGCAAAACAGCAAATAATAGAACAGTAGTAATTAAAAATACATATTTTATTTGATTGTTTTTCCATGCATAATTTTTAAACTTTAATGAAAATAATGAAATTTCGGCATTCATTAAATATGTGAGTACTAATGAAATTAGTATTAAAAACCATTTATTTAAAATTAACGCATGTATAAATTCAATTGAACTAAATTCTAATATTAATGGTAAACTTAATACAAAAATTGAAGCTGCAGGTGTTGGTAAACCTATAAACGAGCTTGTTTGGCGTTCATCAATATTAAATTTTGCTAATCGGTAAGCTGCACCAAGTGTTATTAAAAGACCTAAAAAAGGCAACAATTCTAATTCACTACTTTCCCAACTAACAATTTTAGTGTTAAATATTTCTAATGTAGTTTTAGATTGTAACAACTTATAAATAACAATTCCAGGTACTACTCCACTTGTAACAACATCGGCTAAAGAGTCTAACTGTTTACCTAATTCACCAGATACTTTAAATAAACGTGCTGCAAATCCATCAAAAAAATCAAAAAATATGCCTAAAAAAACCAAATACGCAGCAATAACTAACTCATTATTAACAGCATATATTACAGCTATTGTACCACTTAATAAATTTAATAGCGTTAGTAAATTTGGAATGTATTTTTTAAGTGTCATAAAATTATTTTTGTAAAAATAGTAAATTGTTCTTCAAAAGATTTAATTATATTTATTTTTTAAAAAATTGTAAATGCCAATTATTCAATCTAGTTACAAACCCAACTTATTTTTCAAAAACACGCACCTAAATACTTCGTATAAAACCTTATTTACAAACCAAAAAATTAAGTATAGCAGAAAACGAATTTCAACACCTGACAAAGATTTTTTAGAACTTGATTTTTCTACAGTTAATTCAGAAACGTTAGTAATTGCTTGTCATGGATTAGAAGGAAGTTCAAATTCTAAATACATTATTTCTGTTTGTAATTACCTTAATAAACAAAAAATTGATTGTCTTGCTTTAAATTTTCGAGGTTGTAGTGGAGAAGATAATAACTTTATGTACTCTTACCATAGCGGTAAAACTGACGATTTAGAAACTATTATAAATTATGTTACAGAAAATTATAAGCACAAAAACATAGCACTTTTAGGTTATAGTATGGGAGGAAATATTGTATTAAAATATTTGGGTGAAAACTCTATAATTTCACCTCAAATAAAATGTGCAATTGCCATTTCTACACCTGTTGATTTAGAAAGTTCATCAAGAGAGTTGGAAAAAACACACAATAAGTTTTACTTAAATCGTTTTTTAAAAACCTTAAAACAAAAGTCTTTGGAAAAAAGTAAAAAATTTCCTGAAGCAAAACTTTCTAAAAAAGCTATTTTAAATTCTAAAAATTTTGAAGATTTTGACAATGCTATTACGGCTCCTTTATTCGGCTTTAAAAACGCTGAAGATTATTGGAAAAAAAACAGTTCTCTTCAATATTTAAATAAGATAACAACACCTACATTACTTATAAATGCTAAAGACGATACTTTTTTAGGTGAAAACTGTTACCCTATTCAACATGCTAAAAATAACACGTATTTAAATTTAGAAATTCCAGATTATGGTGGTCATGTTGGTTTTAACACTTCTTTTAATTCTAATAGAAATTTATGGAGCGAAAAACGTATTCATCAATTTATAAAACATATTATTTTGTAAATATAAACGTTTACTAATAAAGATTTTTTATTTTCGCTTAACCTTAAATAAACAACATTGAAAAAAATAGTAGTACTTATTTTTTGTATTTCACACATTGCTTTTTCACAAACGGCACGAAAATATTCTAATGAATTTTTAAATATTGGTGTAGATGCAGCTGCATTTGGTATGGCAAAAGCTGTAGTTGCAACTAGTAACGATGTAAATTCTGGATATTGGAATCCTGCTGGATTAACACAAGTTGAAGACTACCAAGCATCACTTATGCATGCCAATTATTTTGAAGGAATTGCTGGTTATGATTATGCTGGTTTTGCAATGCCTCTAGACGATAGAAGTGCTATTGGTGTATCTATAATTAGATTTGGAGTTGATGATATTTTAGATACAACAGAATTGATTGATGCAGATGGTAATATTGATTATAACAGAATTAATTTATTTTCAACTGCAGATTATGCCTTAAACTTTGCTTATGCTCGCAAATTACCTGTACAAGGTTTAAATGTAGGTTTAAACACTAAAATTGTTCGAAGAATTATTGGAGATTTTGCAACTTCTTGGGGATTTGGTTTAGATGTTGCAGTTCAATTTGAAAGAAACGATTGGAAATTTGGGGTAATGTTACGCGATATAACTACCACTTTTAACTCTTGGAGTTTTGATGAAGATGAATTCAATAAAATAAAAGATGCCATTCCTGGAGAAAACCAAGATTTACCGGAATCTACTGAATTAACTTTACCTAAAGCTCAATTAGGAATTGCCCGAAAGTTTGAAATAAATAGAGATTTTGGACTTTTAGCTGAAGTGGATTTAAATATGCGTTTTACAGAAACAAACGATATTATTTCAACCGATTTTGTAAGTATTGATCCTGCATTAGGTTTACAAGCCGATTATATTGATACGGTATTTTTACGTTTAGGTGTTGGAAATATTCAAAATGAATTACAATATGATGGATCTGAAGAAGTTTCTTTTCAACCAAATTTTGGTGTTGGTTTTAAATATAGAGGAATTCAAATAGATTATGCATTAACTAATATTGGAAATGTTGGTAGCGCATTATATTCTAATATTTTCTCTGTAAAAGTTGATTTTGATTATTTCAGATAAATGAGTGTTAAAAAACTACTTTTTGGCTTTTTTCTTTTAAGTTTTATACCAATTTTTGGACAGTTTAAACTTTCTAATAAAGCTACGGTTAGTGTAATTACTTGTGGCCCTTATAATGAGTTGTATAGTACTTTTGGCCATAGTGCTTTTAGAATTCACGATCCAATTAATGGTGTAGATTGGGTTTATAATTACGGTACTTTTGATTTTGACGCTCCTAACTTCTATCTAAATTTTGCAAAAGGGAAACTAACATATCAACTTTCTAAAGACAATTTTAATAGATTTATTTATGTTTACAATTACCAAAAACGTTGGGTAAAATCACAAGTTTTAAATTTAAATGCTAACGAAACTCTAGCAGTTTTCAATTATTTAGAAAACAATGCTAAACCAGAAAATAAAAATTATAAATACGATTTCTTTTACAACAATTGCGCTACAAAAATTGAAGATGTTGTTAAGGATGTTTTACAAAATAACGTTGAATTTCCAAATAACCATATTACTACCACAAAATCTCACAGAGATTTAATTGAAGATTACACAAAGAATCAGAAATGGGGAAAATTTGGAATTGATTTAGCTTTAGGTTCTGTAATTGATGATACTGCAACACCTGATGAATACAAGTTTTTACCCGATTATATTTATCTAGCTTTTGAAAATGCTACTATTTTAAGAAATGGCAAAAAAATTCCTTTAGTTAAAAAAAATATTGAATTATTAAATCATCCTATTAAAAATTCTTCAAACTTTCCACCTATAGGAGTTACTTTGATAATTGCTTTACTGGTAATTTGGATTACTAGAAAAGATTCTAAAAAAGGAAAACGAAGAAAATGGCTAGATTTTAGTTTGTATTTTATTACAGGACTTACTGGTGTTGTAATTCTATTACTTTGGTTTGCTACAGATCATACTGCAACTTATAAAAACTTTAATTTTTTATGGGCTTTTGCACCTAATATAGTAGTGGCATTTTACCTTTTAAAAAGTAAAATTCCAAAATGGATTGTTGGTTATAACCTACTATTAATAGTGCTTATAATTTTAACTTTAATTTTATGGCTATTTAAAGTTCAAGTTTTTAACTGGGCTATTGTTCCAATATTAGCGTTACTTAATAACCATTATGCTCACCTTAATAAAATAATTAGATTAAATAAAGCTCTGTAAAGCCAGCTCGTAACTTTGCAATCCAAAACCAGCAATTACACCTTTAGCAACAGGTGCTATATAGGAAACTTGACGAAATTCTTCACGCGAATGCACATTAGAAATATGCACTTCAATAACAGGAGTTGTAATTCCTTTAATTGCATCACCAATAGCTACTGAAGTATGCGTATATGCACCAGCATTTAAAATTACACCTTCAAATTCAAAACCAACTTCATGTAATTTATTAATTATTTCTCCCTCTACATTACTTTGAAAATAATGCAACTCGATGTCTACATACTTTTTAACTAATTGTTGGTAATATTCTTCAAAAGTTTTACTACCATAAATTTCAGGTTCTCGCTTACCTAATAAGTTTAGGTTTGGACCGTTAAGTATTAATATTTTCATAAAGTAAATGTATTAATTTTTTAGGCATAAAAAAAGAGGAAATATAGTTCCTTTTATCTGTACTTTAATTAAATAAATACCCAACAGAAAACAAAAATACCGAGTTTTTAATTTCAAAATCATATTCACCATTATCTTCAGCAATCTCATCAATCTGTGGCATAACGTTATAATGTGTTGCGTCATCAATATTATACAACCCTACATTATACCTTGCTCCAAAGCTAATTTTTTTACTAATAGTATAGGAAACTCCAAAATTTAACCCAAAATCAATAGATTTTAAATCATTTTTAGAATCGTATTCTTCATTTGTAGGTTCTCCTCCATAATTAAATGTATAATCATCTTTAGCTGAAAGAAGAAAACCAATTTGTGGCCCTACTTCTACTGCAAAATTATTCACAACATAATATTTTATTATTAAAGGAACATTCAAATAATTATATTTAAATTTTACCTTATTAGAATATGCTTCTCCAGAGTAATCACTTTTTGCGCCTTGCATAGAATACAATAATTCTGGTTGGAATATAAGTTTTTCAGAAATAAGTATTTCTGCAAATACACCAAAATTTAAACCTAGCCTTGAATCAGCACCTTCTAAATCTCCACTTAAATTTGCGATATTTAAACCCGTTTTTACACCAAATTGAGTTTGTGAATTTACATTTATAGCCGTAAGTACTGTAATAGCTATAATTAAAATTAATTTTTTCATTATTTTTTTAAAATCTATAACCTAAACCAATATTCAAAAAGTTTAATTTTGAATCTATTTGATTAGTTTTATAATAATCGTTTAATTGTAAGGTGTATTTAGCTTCAACAAAAACCTTTTCAGAAATATCAAAAGAAGCTCCTGCTCCAACACCAATATTAACCTTTCTAACTTCATCAATTGTTTTCTCTAAAGTGTACGTTAATTGAGGACCAGCTATTATACTAAATTTAGTATCTAGTTTAAATTTTACAAAAACTGGAATTTGCAATAAGCTTTGATCATCTAAATTAGTATATAATAATTGAGGTGTTAGATAAACTTTATCAGAAAATGGTATTTCAGCTGATATTCCTGCATAAAAACCACCTTCAGATTCTTTTATTGTAACATTTTCCCCATCAGCAAAACTAGTATCTACATCATCAACTAATACTATACCATCAAATTTAATCTTACCAGCACCACTAACGTAACCTGCTTGAAAAGAAAATTTTGCTTCTTGTGAGATACCAATTGAAATACATCCTAGAACTAGAAGTATAAATAAATATTTTTTCATAATAATTTTTTGTTTTAGAAATTAAAAATACACTTTTATAATTAAACAACACTATAATTAAAGTTTACTCTACTATAAAATTAAATAGTGCATTATATAGTAATCAATACTACCTATGGTTAAAAAAATAAATTTAAATAATTGAAACAATTATATATTTGAAATAGTAAAATTAAAACAATGTTTATTCAATAACACATACATATCCCTATATTTACACAATGAAATGGAACAACGCTTTACAAGATTATAAATACTATTTAAAGTTAGAAAAAGGGCTTTCTGAAAATTCTATTGATGCGTATTCTAGAGATGTAAAAAAACTAATTTCGTATTTAGAAGAAAATGAAATTTCAATTTCTCCAATTTTAATACAACTTGAAGACCTTCAACAATTTATATATGCTATAGCTTCCAATTTAAATACACGTTCACAAGCTAGATTGGTTTCTGGCTTGCGTAATTTTTTTGATTATTTAGTTTTTGAAGATTATAGAAAAGAAAACCCAACCGATTTAATTGAAACTCCAAAAATTGGAAGAAAACTTCCGGATACACTTTCATTAGAAGAAATTGATTTATTAATAAACGCTATTGATTTAAGTAAACCTCAAGGTGAACGCAATAGAACTATTTTAGAAACCTTATACAGTTGTGGTTTACGTGTTTCGGAATTAATAAACTTACAACTTTCTGATTTATTTTTTGAAGAAGGTTTTATTAGAGTTATTGGTAAAGGAAATAAGCAACGTTTTGTTCCTATTAACCACCAAACTCAAAAATATATTGGCCTTTATGTAAATGATATACGCTCACATATAAATGTTCAAAAAGGATTTGAAGACACGGTATTTTTAAACAGAAGAGGAAAAAAACTAACTCGAGTAATGATATTTACTATTGTTAAAAATTTAGCAATTAAAATAGATTTAAACAAAAAAATTAGCCCACACACATTTAGACATTCATTTGCTACACACTTATTAGAACGTGGCGCAGATTTAAGAGCAATACAGCAAATGCTTGGTCACGAAAGCATTACTACTACCGAAATATACATGCATTTAGACAAAAGCTTTTTAAAAGAAGTTGTAAATACGTTTCATCCTAGAAAATAAAAAAAACGGTAGTAAATACTTAAGTACTTACTACCGTTTTTATTTAATTAATTCTAGATAAGTTTATTTTTTATACAAAGGATCAGCACCAATTGTACCTTTCAAACTCTCTAAATATTCATTAGAATTTACTTCTTCTAGTTGTAATTTAGCTTTGGTTAATTTATTTACTAAATCTAATTCAACTACTATATCTGTGTTATTTGAATTTGAAATAAAATTCTCTAAATATGAAATTTGTTTTTCATAAAATTGAATATCTTTTTGTTGTTTTAATTTTAAACGATCTTTATACCAATCGCTATTTAAAATAGCTTCTCTATCAAAATAAGCTCTTAATTCAGGATGGCTAATATCTTTACCTTCATAATGTCCATAAGCCATAATATGAAGTAATATTTTTAATGGAGGAATTGCTGCTTCCACACTTCCATCTTCAAAATAACGAATACCTACTTTTTGCTGTGCTTCCACAATATTATTAATTCCGTCCACAAAATCTTCTAAACCTTGTAACTCTGGTTTTAGCATTTTTTCGTTAAAAACAGCATTAGGCTCATCAAATAATCTATTTAAACAACGTAATGAAAATTTACTTGTAATTCTATAGCCTAAACGGCTCGCTAAAACTTTTTCACCTTTATATTCAAAATCTTCTAATTTTTCTAAAGAACCATTTGCTATTAAAGCTTTTGGATCTCTATCTTCAGCTTCTAAACGTGCCCAAATTTCTGGAATTAATA
The DNA here is from genome assembly GCF_033101135.1 of Lutibacter sp. TH_r2. Lineage (NCBI taxonomy): Bacteria > Pseudomonadati > Bacteroidota > Flavobacteriia > Flavobacteriales > Flavobacteriaceae > Lutibacter > Lutibacter sp. TH_r2. Next base: position 440,771 of record NZ_JAWMPV010000002.1, on the reverse strand, counting down.
AACTAATATCATGATCAACTTTGTTATCTCCACCAACATAACCTGCTGCTGTACTAAAAGCATTAGACTCTGTTAATATGTGTGATAATAATGCGTTATTTAAATCTGTTGTTGGTGTTAGCATATTAAAAGGCCCTTTTGTTAAAGCTCCTTCAGAACCTGCTCCTGTAGTTGATGGTGATTTACCTGTTAAACTACAAACAAAGTCCATAAATAACTCTGGAGTTTCTTGATAATGAATTGGGTTGTATACCGCCAACGGTCTAATTCCTGCTTTTCTTTCTGCTGGATTATTTCTTCTTCCTGGTAAAACCGCATTAACAATATTAATTACTGGATCTTCAGATTTAATTTTTCTATATAAACGAACTCCAATATCTCCCAAGTAGCTATCTTCAGTTTCGTTAATAAAAATATTACGTTCTAAATAACGTGGATTTTTAGTTGGTTCTCCATCAACTATTCTTGTATGTGATGGTAAAGAGAAATATTCTTCTTCATTTGGACTGTTAACAATACTAATAATTAAGTCTTTTACCGGTTGAGTGTATTTATCAAAATTAATAGTGTCTTCGTAAATTTCAATAGCATCTTTTTTAGTTAAAAGCTCATAATTTGTTAAGAAAACATTGTTTGAAACCAAATCACGTTCAGCTCCTTCATCATAACCTCTTACAATTGCTTCATCTGGTCTTTGAAATAAATGACTTTCACAATTGGCTACAACTTTTAAACTTTTGTTTGTAAATCCTGGATTTAAACTTTTAAACTGAATTCTAGGTAAAGTTATTGAAGCAGAAATATCATCTTCTAATTGAATTTTTTGACTAGCTGAAAAATCTGATCTTAATTTATTCAACATCCATCGTCCTTCTTGGTTAAATCCAATACGCACATAACTACCAACAACATCTGTATTAAAATATTTTAGACCTGTACCTTTTTGACCGTTTACTATTTCAACAGACATGCAATCTTTCCAATTTAAATCACCGTGATCTTGACGATATAAACGTTTTACAAACAATACCAAAGATCGAATATGCACAGGAATTTCCTTAACAAACTGGTTAAATTCATCTGAATTTTTTTCTGAAGGTGTTAATAGCTTCACTGCTGAACCTAGCGTTCTTCCTTTATCTAAAAATGATCTTGATGGAGGTAAACTAGCATCGTAATTTTTCCATCTTTTTGAATAATCAAATTCAATTATTTCATCTGCTTTTTTGAAATCTTCATCAATATCAATAATATTGAATGCACTATACGTAATTGCATTTAACATTGATTTTGATATTTCAGATTTTCCACCACCAGAAACAGTACAAGGTTTATGACAAAAAATACCTTCTGGTGACGTATTTACAATTCTCCATAAAGAAATAGCTTTATGTTTTTCTAATTTAAACTTATTTCCTGTTGGATGAATATATGTTTTATAAGGTGATAATATTAATTTTTGTTCCTTATTATTATAGGTCCAAGTAATACTGTTAATATTTGTATTAATATAAGCATCTTCTGGTATGTAAATTAAATTTGGATACTTTTTATCAATAGCATAATTTTCAGGTTTTATTTCAATTCTATCTCCTAATAATGTTTTAACATCATTAAAAGTAAAACGATTTCCATATTTTGCAGAAAATGCAGCACCATCAACAATATCACCCATTACACCTCTTGGAAATGCAATTGCACCACCTGAATGTTCTTCTTCAACTAAACCAAATAAATTTGCTGAATAACTAATTTGTGTTTTAATTTCTTTTTTTGAATATCCAAAATAATTATCAGCAATTAAAGTAACAACTACTCCTCTATCATCTCTACAAGTAATTTTAAATGCACCACCATTATTATAAAGTTCATCTTCATTTTTCCAGCACATTCCATCATTTCTTTGTCTTTCAGTAGCATTATCCCAATGTGGTAAACCAACATCTTTTTTCTTCAATGTTTTTAATTGCGGTGCTAAAATAATACAACCTGTATGTCCTGTCCAATGTTCTGGATCTAAAGCAGCATCATTATGCGCTAAATTTGGATCACCTGCATTTCCAAAAATAGATTCAACAAAGTCCAAATTACTTACCAAACTTCCAGGAGCAAAAAAACGAACTTCCATTGTTTTTTTAGGTATAACACCTTTAACTTCTGGACATACCATTGGACGCATTAATAATGAAACCATTACTTTAGCTTTGTCTTTTTGATTAGCTGTAAATGGTAACGTTTTTAATTCGTCTGATGGATTTAATGCTGCATTTAGAAAGTGAGCAAAAACAATTTTAGGTACCTCAAACTTATCTAATGGTACAGGTAAATCTCCTTCAACTATATGAAAAGTACCTTTAGTTGTTCTTTTATCGTGAATTGGATTGTTAAGTATTCCTTGTTTTATTCTATGCGAAGTAATATTTTCACTCACAAAAGAATTTCCATTTGGTGGTAAACTAATTTCTCTTGCATGACCTTTTTGATTTAAAACTAAAGTATCATTTGGAATATTATATTCTTTATTACATTCAACTTCTTTTAAATAGTCATTTAAATAATCTTGAATTCTTGAATCCGCTGGTGATAGATATTTTGAAAGTAATCTAGATTTCTCTCTAAAGCCTTTAGTAAAGGATTCTGTTAATTTTTGAAGTTTAGGGTTACAAAACTTCTCCACATCATTTTCATTATCTTGAAAAATTGGTTGCCCTAAAGAGGCCAACTGAAGATTAACATATTGTACTATATCTTTCCTACTTTGACTAGCTTCACTTTTACTTGTTCCCATTTCTATATTTTATGATTGATTTTATTGTTACAGTTGTGCAATCGATTGATCAAATATATTAAAAAATAATTGAAATTGGTTAACCAATTTCAATTATTTTAAAATTTCACAAAAAAAAGCTCTCAATTTTTTGAGAGCTTTAAATACAATATTATGTTTTAATACTTTTATTTAGCAATATTTACTGCGCGAGTTTCTCTAATAACAGTAACTCTAACTTGACCTGGGTAAGTCATATCATTTTGAATTTTTTGCGAAATACTAAAAGAAAGTTCTGCCGCTTTAGCGTCATTCACTTTTTCACTTTCAACAATTACACGTAATTCTCTACCAGCTTGTATTGCATATGCTTTTTGAACTCCTGTAAATCCAAAAGCTATATCTTCTAAATCTTTAAGACGTTGAATGTACGAATCTAATACTTGGCGTCTTGCTCCTGGTCTTGCTCCAGAAATAGCATCACAAACTTGTACTATTGGTGCAATTAAGCATTTCATTTCTACTTCGTCATGGTGAGCTCCAATAGCATTACATACATCTTTGTTTTCGTTATACTTTTCAGCCCATTGCATACCTAATAGTGCATGTGGTAACTCGCTTTCAGTTTCTGGTACTTTACCAATATCGTGTAATAAACCGGCACGTTTCGCTAATTTTGCATTTAACCCTAATTCAGCTGCCATTAAACCACATAGGTTAGCAACTTCACGTGAGTGTTGTAACAAATTTTGTCCGTATGACGATCTATATTTCATACGGCCAATAGTTTTAATTAACTCTGGATGCAATCCATGAATTCCTAATTCTATTACAGTACGTTTACCTATTTCATTAATTTCTTGTTGAATTTGCTTTTCAGTTTTTGCAACTATTTCTTCAATTCTTGCTGGATGAATTCTACCATCAGTAACTAATTTGTGTAATGATAGTCTGGCAATTTCTCTTCTTACAGGATCAAAACATGATAAAATAATAGCTTCTGGAGTATCATCAACTATAATTTCAACACCTGTAGCAGCCTCTAAAGCTCTAATATTTCTACCTTCTCTACCAATTATTCTACCTTTTACATCGTCACTTTCAATATTGAATACAGAAACACAGTTTTCAACTGTTTGTTCAACACCTACACGTTGAATTGTGTTTAGTATAATTTTTTTAGCTTCTTGTGCGGCTGTTAATTTAGATTCTTCTATAGTTTCTTGTATAAAGCCCATTGCATCACTTTTGGCTTCATCTTTTAATGATGTAACTAACTCTTTTTTAGCATCTTCAGCAGATAATCCAGAAATAACTTCTAATTGTTCTACTTGTCTACGGTGAAGTTTATCTAATTCATCCGATTTTCTTTCAACATAGTCTAATTTCTTTATAAAATCGTTGTTTTTTAATTCAACTTCTTTATTTAATTTTTTGTTTTTATCTAATTCTTGAGATACTTGAGACTCTTTATCACGAATTCTTTTCTCTGCATCAGCTATTTTTTTATCACGAGCAATTATTACTTTTTCATGTTCAGATTTTAATTCTATAAACTTTTCTTTTGCTTGTAAAATTTTATCTTTTTTAATAGCTTCAGATTCAATTTTTGCTTCTTTAATCATTGCTGAAGCTTCCTTTCTTGTGTTTTTTAAAACTTTTGAAGCCTTCGACTTTTCTAATGATTTTGCAATAATATAACCTATTGCTAATCCTATTCCTATACCAATTAATATTGGTATTCCATATTCTATCATAACTTTGGTTTTATATAAAAAAAACCTACACTAGTTTGGTTTTATGTAAACTCCATAAAAACAAGTTTAGAGCTAACAAACTGGTCGAGGATCCGCGCTAGACGGCTTGCTCTAATAGTTTAGACTCACTCTTTTTAAAAATGTGACGTTGAGTTTAACAAACGATAACTAATGTAGGCAGTGTTATTAATTAATTTATTTATAAGAACGTTATTCTAAATGATTTTTTAACAACTCATTCAGAATATTTAATTTTTTTTCGACTTCAATAATTTCTTCATTTTTATTTATGGCATTTACTTCAACTAACGATGCAAATTGTAAAGCACACATGGCTAATACATCTTGTTTATCGCTAACTGCATAATTCTTTTCAAATTTTGTAACCAAATCATTTATTTTATTTGCAGCTTTACGCATCCCTTCTTCTTCATTTTCATTTCTAACAACTACTGGATACACTCTTCCTGCTATGGTTACTCTAATTTTTAGTGGTTCAGCCATTTTTAAGAACTTATTCGCTTAATTGATTTATACAAACATCAATTTCACGTATTAAAGCATTTATTTTGAGTTTTGTTTCTCTACTATCTTTTTTACTGCCTTCTATAGTTTTTGCTATTTTTAAAGTTTGATACTTTTTTTCAAGCTCTTTATAATGCAAAATTTCTTTAGCTTTTTCTTGTTCTAAAATTGCTACTTTTTTTAGAAGAAAATCATTTTCTTCTTTTAAAAAACTATAATTATCTATAAGATTTTTAAGTTTTTCTTCTACTAAATTAACAACTTGTGTTATAGAACTCATTATGCTAAATACTAACTATGTTTTACAAAGTTAACATTAGTAAGTCAATATTACAACTGTTTTAGTTAATTTGGTATTTTTATTGCATAAAGTATTTTGTATTTAGCTTATTATAGTGCTATTACAGAAGATTAATTTTATTATTTTAGCCTAAAAATTAGAAGTGAAGAACATTTTTTATTTAATATTATTTATTGCAAATCTAACCTTTAGCCAAGGAGATGCATCATTGGGTAAGGATTACCCTACTAATTATTTTAGAAACCCAATGGATATTCCAATGTATTTATCTGGAACCTTTGGTGAATTAAGAGGAAATCATTTTCATGCTGGTTTAGATATAAAAACTGAACAACGTGAAGGTTTAAAGGTTTATACAGCTGCTGCTGGTTATGTTTCTCGTATCAAAATTTCTACTTGGGGTTACGGAAAAGCAATTTACATAACGCATCCTAATGGTTATACAACTGTATATGCACATTTAAAAAAGTTTAATAAACGTATTGAAGATTATATTAAAAAACAGCAATACAAAAAAGAAAGTTTTGAAATTCAACTATTTCCATCTGCTTCTACTTTGCCAATTTCTAAAGATGAAATGATTGCTTATTCAGGAAGCACTGGTGGTTTTGTAGGTCCACACTTACATTTTGAAATTAGAGATACTAAAACTGAAAAACCAATAAACCCAATGTTATTTGGTATAACAGTTAACGATTCTAAAAAACCAAGAATTAACACTTTAATAGGTTACACCTTAAGTGATAATTCACATATTAATAAAATAGGAAATAAACATCAAATTTCGTTGTATAAATCTAAAAATGGTGATTTAGTTTCAAAAAAAATTAATGCTTTTGGAGCCATTAGTTTTGGAATTAATGCATACGATCAATTGGATGGTGCCTACAATAAAAACGGATTGTACAGCCTAAAAATGTTAGTAAATGGTAAAAAGGTGCATGAATTTATTGCTGAATCTTTTTCGTTTTACGAAACTAGATACATTAACTTACTTATTGATTATGAACGTTATTCAACATTAAACCAACGTATTCAAAAATGCTTTATTGAACCTTTAAATAAATTGAGTATGTATAATTCAAACTCAAAAGGTATTATTAATATTAAAGACAGTTTAACTTATAATGTTGAAATTGTTGCCAAAGATTTTAAAGGTAATATACAAAAAGTGAAAATTCCAATAGTTGGAAAAAAAGATGTTACTATTGTAAAAAAAGAAGAAAAAACTACACCCTATAAAATTAATTATAAAGAGTATAAAAAAATAACTAAAAATGGAGTAACCGTAACTTTTCCTAGTTATTCCTTTTTTCAAGATTTTTATTTAGATTTTAAGGTTGAAGATTCTATTGCTTATATTCATAAACCTATTTATCCTTTGCATAAAAGATTTACAGTTTCATTCAATGTTTCAAAATATTCTGAAGTAGAAAAAAAGAAAATGTACATCGCCTATTTTAATTCAAAAAATAAAGCAAGTTTTGAACCTACCACTAAAGAAGGTAACATTTTTTATACCTCTACACGTAGTTTAGGAAAATACGGATTACTTTCAGACACTAAAAAACCAACAGTTATTCCTTCTAATTTTAAAAACGAACAATGGTTAACTAATTTTAAAACCCTTAAAGTAAAAATTGCTGATTACGAATCCGGTATAAAATCATACAGAGGTGAAATTGATGGTAAATGGATTTTAATGGAATACAATGTAAAATTAGGTTTACTAACCTATAATTTAAGTGATCGAAAATTTGAAACAGCAAAGCATAATTTAAAAGTTGTAGTAACAGATAATGTTGGAAATACAACTACTATAAACCGAACTTTTTACCGAAAAAAATAAATCAACTTGAAAACACTTTTTAAACTCCTATTTATATTAGTAACATGTTCTATTTCTGCTCAACAAGCTCAAATAAGAGGAATTGTTAAAGATTCAGATAACAAACCAATTCCTGGTGTTGCTATAAAATATGCAAATACCAAAGGAACAACTTCAAATTTTAAAGGTGAATTTAAGTTAACAATTCCTTCAGAAACAGAAATAAATTTAGAATTTAGTCATGTTTCCTATAAAACTATAAAAAAAATAATTTCACCAGCTCCAAAAAATAAAACCATTAGAGTTTACCCTATTTTAGAATTAAAAGTGGAACAAATAAAAGAAGTTGTTATTAAAAACAATAAAAATGCTGTTGAAGGAACTATTACAGTAAACCCAACAGATATTACTAAAATTCCAGGCGCAAATCAAGGTGTTGAAAATATTTTAATGACCTTGGCCGGAGTTAATAACAACAACGAGTTGAGTACACAATACAATGTTAGAGGTGGAAATTTTGATGAGAATTTGGTATATGTAAATGGCATTGAAGTATACAGACCTTTTTTAATTAGATCTGGACAACAAGAAGGTTTAAGCTTTGTAAATGGTGCTATGGTTCAAAATGTAAAGTTTTCGGCAGGTGGATTTCAGGCAAAATATGGCGATAAACTTTCATCGGTTTTAGATATTACCTATCGTACTCCAAAAGAATTTGCAGCAAGTGCCAATGCTAGTTTATTAGGCGGAAGTATTACTGTTGAAGGAACTATGTTAAACAATAAATTAAGTGCTATTGTTGGAGCAAGATATAGAGATAATAGTTTATTTATTAATAGTAAAGATACAGATACCAATGCTGAACCAAATTTTACAGATGTTCAAACATTTTTATCTTATTTGGTAAATGACAAACTTAAAATAGATTTTTTAGGAAATTTTTCATTGAATAATTATAAGTACACTCCAAAAACTAGACGAACTACTTTTGGAACTATAGCAGATCCGTTAGAATTAATTGTCTATTATCAAGGTCAAGAAAAAGATCAATTTCAAACACTTTTTGGAGCTTTTAAAGGAAGTTATATTGTAAACGAAAAGTTAAATTTAAACTTAACAACTTCGGCTTACCATACTATGGAAGAGGAATATTACGATATTTTAGCAAGTTATAATTTAGGTGAAGTAAATAACGATTTTGGTTCTGACGATTTTGGTGAAGTTGAATTTTCTGAAGGAATTGGCTCTCAATTAAATCATGCACGTAACGATTTAGATGCGTTAATAACAAATATTGAACTAAAAGGAACATATAAAGTAAAAGAACATCAAATAGATTTTGGTGTTAAATATCAATATGAAGATTTTAAAGATCGTTTAAAAGAATGGGAAGTTATTGATTCTGTTGGATTTAGCGTTAGACCTCCAAATTTTGTATCTAATCTACAACCTTACCAACCTTTTTCAGGTGAAATAGAACCATATCAAAGTGTAAATGCACAAAACAATGTAACTATAGATAGATTGGTTTGGTTTGCACAATACAGCAAAAACACATATTGGGACAATGCTAAAGTGTGGTATAATTTAGGTGTTCGCTCACATAATTGGAATGTGAACGCTAATAATTTAGATGCTGTTAATCAAATAATTTATTCAGTTCGTGGGCAATTCGCCATAAAACCAGATTGGGATAAGGATATGTTATTTAGAATTGCTGGTGGAATGTATGCACAACCTCCTTTTTATAAAGAATTAAGAAATTATGAAGGAACTGTTGTTCCATCTGTTGATGCACAAAAATCGCTACAAGTTGTTTTAGGAAACGAATATAGTTTTGAACTTTGGGACAGACCTTTTAAATTAATCTCCGAAGCGTATTACAAAAATTTAACTGATGTAAATACATATACTGTAGATAATGTAAAAGTTAGATATGCTGCAAATAACAATGCAACAGCTTATGCAGCTGGAGTAGATTTAAGATTAAATGGTGAATTTGTTCCTGGTACACAAAGCTGGGTTAGTTTAGGATTTTTAAAAACTGAAGAAAATATTAACAATCAAGGCTATATTTCTAGACCAACAGATCAACGTGTTAAATTCGCTATGTTATTTCAAGACTACGTACCAAGTATTCCAAATATTAAAATGTACTTAAATTTAGTATACAATTCTGGAATTCCTGGAGGTTCACCTTCTTATTCTGATCCTTACGATTATCAAAATAAATTAAATTCTTACAAACGTGCCGATCTTGGAATTTCGTATGTGTTTTTAGATGAACAAAACCCTTCAAATAAAAAATGGCTTACTAATTTTAAAGAGTTTTCAATTGGTTTTGAAATTTTTAATATGTTCGATGTAAACAACTCAATTACAAATACCTGGGTTAGAGATTCTTATTCAAAAAAATTCTATGGAATCCCAAATTATATGACTAGTAGAGTTTTAAATGTAAAGTTAGATGTAAAATTTTAGATTTTAGTTTTATACCACTAAAATCAAATTGAAGTTGTTATACCTGCGTAGACACTATATTAACTATAATCTAATAAAAAAAGTATCAGTTCTATTTATTAATTTTTATAAACTTAATTTAGATTCCTATTACCATAAGAATCAGATTCAGTTAATTTTACATAACTCGTAATACTGAACTTGGTTTAGCATCTCATCACAATAATAATTTTTATAATAAGCCAACCTTTCGGAGCAGGTTTAATTTATTAATATACAACTCGAAATAGATTTCTGCCTACGCAGGGATAAGACCATAAAAAATAGTGATCTAATCTTAAATTTTACAGTTCTCCAAAAATCTGTGCAGCATGTAATTTTGTTTTCACTTTTGAAAATACTTCTTCAATAATTCCATTCTCATCAATAACAAATGTAGTTCTATGAATTCCGTCATATTCACGTCCCATAAACTTTTTTGGACCCCAAACCCCAAATGCATTTATTACGGTTTTATCTTCATCAGCCAATAATGGAAAAGGTAATTCATTTTTATTAATAAAGTTTTGCTGACGCTTTGCCGAATCGGCACTTACACCTAAAACATCATATCCTTTGGCTAAAAACGCTTTATAATTGTCTCGTAAATTACAAGCTTCCATAGTACAACCTGGTGTACTTGCCTTTGGATAAAAGAAAACTACTAATTTTTTTCCTGAATAATCTTCTAGTTTTATTGTGTTTCCTTGGTTATCTAATGCTTCAAAATTTGGTGCTTTATCTCCTGCCTTTAATGTTGTCATAATTTGTATTTTAGCTTTTTGTAAATATACATAAAATGACAAAACAAGAAAAAGTTCAATTTGTTATTGACACACTAGAAAAATTATATCCGAAAACACCAATTCCATTAGATCATAAAGATCCGTATACGCTATTAATAGCAGTATTAATGTCTGCACAAAGTACTGATGCTAGAGTTAACACCATTACTCCTATTCTTTTTGCAAAAGCAGATAATCCGTACGATATGGTTAAATTAACTGTTGAAGAAATTAAAGAAATTATAAAACCTGTTGGTTTATCTCCAATGAAATCAAAGGGAATTCACGGCTTATCAGAAATATTAATTGAAAAATATAATGGAGAAGTTCCAAAAACATACGAAGCTTTAGAAGCGTTACCTGCTGTTGGTCATAAAACAGCTGCCGTTGTTATGAGCCAGGCATTTGGAATACCTGCTTTTCCTGTAGATACACATATCCATAGATTAATGTACCGATGGAATTTAACTAATGGAAAAAATGTAGTGCAAACTGAAAAAGATGCTAAACGGTTATTTCCTGAAGAGTTATGGAATAAACTACATTTACAAATTATTTACTACGGAAGAGAATATTCACCTGCAAGAGCTTGGGATATTGAAAAAGATATTATAACCAAAACAATTGGAAGAAAATCAGTTTTAAAAAGTCTTTAATAAAATAAAAAACCCATCTTGGTTAAAGATGGGCTAAAGAACATTAATTCAAATGCAATTCAATGTATTTGTTTTTGTTGGTTTTTACTATCCTCAATTGTTTTGAATAGTTAAGCAAATATTGAATTGTTTCTTGTTTAGGTTGCTCCTTTGACAGAGACTTTTTAGAGTAGAGTTTCATCATAATAAATTGGTTAACTTTATTATAGAACGAAACAATTCTCTATTTAGTATTAGTTCACTAAAATAATATTATGTTTTTCTATTAATTTTCTTAAATTGATTAAAGCGTAACGCATTCTTCCCAATGCTGTATTAATACTTACACCTGTGTTTTCAGCAATTTCTTTAAAGCTCATATCCTTATACATACGCATTATTAATACTTCCTTTTGATCTTCTGGAAGCTCAACAATTAATCCTTTAACATCATCTAAAATTTGCATTTTAATAATTTCACTTTCAGCATTTAAGTTATCGTCACTTATTACTGAAAAAATATCAAATTCATCTGTATTTTTAAATGTAGGAATTCGTTTATTACGTCTAAAATGATCGATAATTAAATTATGAGCAATACGCATTACCCAAGGTAAAAACTTACCTTCTTCATTATATTTACCTTTTTTTAAGGTATTAATTACTTTAATAAACGTATCCTGAAAAATATCTTCAGCTATTTCTCTATCCAAAACTTTAGATAACACAAAACTAAAAATACGCTGTTGATGTCTATTAATTAAAACCTCTAAAGATTTTTCTTGTCCGTTAATGTAGTTGCTGACTAAAACGCCATCCGATACTAATGTACTTCTTCTCATAACTCTAAATATTTATAACTCTAAGGGTTATATTTAGTCTATATTAAATTTGATAAAAAGTAATGTTTAGTATAAGCGCTTTATTTTTTTAATTAGTATGCGTCAAATATGAGGTTTTATTTCGAAAATTACAAGTTTTTACACATTAAATAACTGTAAGTCAATAAATTTTAACACTAAATTATATTTCTTTTAATATAGATATTACTTTTTTTAGATTTTGTAGTTATCTTTGCAATTATCCTATTTTTAACTACTCAATGACTCAAAATATTGCCAATTTAGATCCCAAACAAAATATACTTATTAAAGGTGCTAAACTTCATAATTTAAAAAATATTGATGTAGCAATTCCTAGAAATAAACTTGTAGTTATAACTGGTTTATCGGGTTCTGGAAAATCGAGTTTGGCTTTTGACACTTTATTTGCTGAAGGACAAAGACGTTATGTAGAAAGTTTATCTTCTTACGCACGTCAATTTTTAGGGCGTTTAAACAAACCAAAAGTTGATTATATAAAAGGAATTGCTCCTGCAATTGCTATTGAGCAAAAAGTTAACTCTACAAATCCACGTTCAACGGTTGGTACATCAACTGAAGTATATGATTATTTAAAACTTTTATATGCTAGAATTGGTAGAACCTACTCTCCTATTTCTAATAACGAAATTAAAAAACATACAGTTACTGATGTTCTAAATTATGTGAAAAATTTAGATGAAAAATCTAAATTATTATTACTTGCACCAGTACATATTCCAAAAGAACGAAGTGTTTTACAAACATTAAAAATTCTTGCTCAACAAGGTTATTCTAGAATTAAATATAAAGGTGATGTTGTTAGAATTGAAGAAGTTACTGAAGAAGTTGAACACAACTTTTATTTAGTAATAGATAGAATTGTAGTAAAAACTGATGAAGATTTCTATAATAGATTAGGTGATGCTATACAAACAGCTTTTTTTGAAGGAAAAGGAGAATGCATTATTGAAGAATTAGCGACTAACAAACAAACATTATTTAACAACCGATTTGAATTGGATGGACAAACTTTTTTAGAACCAAACACACATTTGTTTAGTTTTAACAATCCTTATGGAGCGTGTCCAAAATGTGAAGGTTACGGTAATGTAATTGGTATTGATGAAGATTTAGTAATTCCAAACACTTCACTTTCTATATTAGAAGATTGTATTTTACCTTGGAAATCAGATTCCTTCAAAAAATATAAAAGAGAATTAATTAATTTTGCTGCCGATTATGGAATTTCTATCCATAAACCATGGTTTGAACTATCAGAAGAAGCAAAACAACATATTTGGAATGGAACAAAATCATTTGAAGGTATTCATCACTTCTTTCAATATTTAGAAGAAAAAAGCTATAAAATTCAATACAGAGTAATGCTTTCTAGATATAGAGGTAAAACTAAATGTACTGAATGTAACGGAAAAAGACTTCGAAAAGAAGCTAGTTATGTTAAAATAAATGGAAAAAGTATTGATCAATTAGTAGATTTACCTTTAAACGAATTGGCTGACTTTTTTAAGAATATTACTTTCAATAAATACGAAGAAAAAATTGCCAAACGTTTATTGGTTGAAATAAACAATAGATTACAATTTTTAAATAATGTTGGTTTAAGTTATTTAACCCTAAATAGAACTTCAAACACTCTTTCTGGTGGTGAAAGTCAACGTATTAACTTGGCAACATCTTTAGGTAGTAGTTTGGTTGGCTCTATGTATATTTTAGACGAACCAAGTATTGGATTGCATCCAAAAGATACAGAACGTTTAATTAATGTTTTAAAAGATTTACGCGATTTAGGAAACACTGTAATTGTTGTAGAACATGATGAAGACATTATGAAAGCAGCCGATGTAATTATTGATATTGGACCAGAAGCAGGCACATTTGGTGGTGAAGTTGTTGCTGAAGGAACTTTTAATGAAATTTTAAAAAGCAATTCGTTAACAGCTAAATATTTAAACAACGAATTAGCTATCGAACTCCCTAAAAAACGTAGAAAATACAACAATTGCATTGTAGTTAAAGGAGCTCGTGAACACAATTTAAAAAATGTTGATGTTACTTTTCCTTTAAATACTTTAACTGTTGTTACTGGAGTTTCAGGAAGTGGAAAAAGTACCTTGGTTAGTAAAATTTTATATCCTGCTGTTCAAAAGAAAATTGGTGGTTATGGTGAAAAAGTAGGTCAGTTTACCGAAATACTAGGAGATTATGATAAAATTGAACATATTGAGTTTATCAATCAAAATCCTATTGGACGTTCAAGTAGATCAAATCCTGTTACTTATGTAAAAGCTTATGACGATATAAGAGCCTTATTCGCTTCAGAAAAATTATCTCAAATTAGAAATTATAAGCCTAAACATTTTTCTTTCAATGTTGAAGGTGGACGATGTGAAAAATGTAAAGGTGATGGTGAAGTAACCATTGAAATGCAATTTATGGCCGATGTTCATTTAGAATGTGATGCTTGTAAAGGAAAACGTTTTAAAAAAGAAGTATTGGAAGTTAAGTTTCAAGATAAATCTATTAACGATGTGTTGAATTTAACAATCGATGAAGCTATTTCATTTTTTAATGAACATAAAGAGTTTAAGATTATAAAAAAATTGAAACCTTTACAAGATGTTGGTTTAGGTTATGTAACATTAGGACAATCATCTTCTACCCTTTCTGGTGGTGAAGCACAACGTATTAAGTTAGCTTCGTTCTTGGTAAAAGGAACTCGTCAAAGTAAATCACTATTTATTTTTGATGAACCTACAACTGGTTTACATTTTCATGATATTAATAAATTGCTAAAATCATTCAACGCTTTAATTGACAATGGGCATTCTATTATTGTAATTGAGCACAATATAGATTTAATTAAATGTGCAGATTATATTATTGATTTAGGTTTAGAAGGTGGAAAAAATGGTGGAAATCTTGTTTTTCAAGGACTTCCAGAAGACTTAATTAAAAATAAAGAATCGTATACTGCTGAATATTTAGCTGAAAAATTATAATGATTTAAGCTTTATAATAACGAGAGTAAAACATCATTGCGAACGAAACGCAGTGAAGTGAAGCAATCTCACCAAATAAATGTGCAGATTACTTCGTCGCTATTGCTCCTCGTAATGACGTTATTATTACATAAAAAAAGTCATACTTCAATAAATTCAGTATGACTTTTTATATATGTTTTTATTTTACGAAAAACTACCTTGAATAATTTGGAGCTTCTTTGGTAATTGTTACATCATGAGGATGACTTTCTCTAATACCTGAAGACGTAATTTTTACAAATTTAGCATCTTTTTGAGCTTCAATACTATCAGAACCACAATAGCCCATTCCGGCTTTTAATCCTCCAATAAACTGATGCATTGTTTCAAATAATTCACCTTTGTAAGGTACACGTCCAACAATTCCTTCAGGAACTAATTTTTTAATATCATCTTCAACATCTTGAAAATAACGATCTTTTGAACCTTTTTTCATAGCTTCAACAGAACCCATTCCTCTGTATGATTTAAACTTTCTTCCTTCAAAAATAATAGTTTCACCAGGCGATTCTTTTGTACCTGCTAATAATGAACCTAGCATTACACTATCTGCTCCAGCAGCAATAGCTTTAGGAATATCGCCAGTGTATCTAACACCTCCATCTGCAATAACTGGCACTCCAGTTCCTTTTATTGCATTTGAAACCTCTAAAATAGCTGATAATTGAGGAAAACCTACACCTGCAACTACACGAGTTGTACAAATAGAACCTGGACCAATACCAACTTTTACAGCATCTGCACCAGCTTCAACTAAATATTTAGCAGCAGCACCAGTTGCAATATTACCTACAACAATATCTGTAGTTGGATACTCTTTTTTAATTTCTTTTAACGTTGTTACCACTCCTTTTGTGTGTCCGTGAGCAGTATCAATAATTAAAGCATCAACACCTTCGTTAATTAAAGCGGTTGCTCTTTCCAATGCATCACCAGTAACACCAATAGCAGCAGCTACACGTAAACGTCCATACTCATCTTTATTTGCGTTTGGATTTTCTCTAACTTTTATAATATCTCTAAAAGTAATAAGTCCAAATAATGTATTATCATCATCAACAACTGGTAATTTTTCAATTTTATGATCTTGTAAAATAATTTCGGCTTGTTTTAGAGAAGTTCCAACGGGAACTGTTACTAAATTTTTTGAAGTCATAACTTCAGAAATTACACGTGTAAGGTCTTTTTCAAAACGCAAATCACGATTGGTAACAATACCTATTAGTTTTTTTTGATTATCAACTACAGGAATACCACCAATACCATATTCACGCATTAAATTAAGTGCATCTAAAACCGTTTTTTCTTTGGTAATAATAACAGGTTTTATAATCATTCCAGATTCGGAACGTTTCACTTTTTTGACTTCATCTGCTTGTTGCTCGATGGTCATGTTTTTATGCAAAACACCTATTCCGCCTTCACGAGCCATAGCAATTGCCATATTCGCTTCTGTTACCGTATCCATGGCTGCCGAAACAATAGGAACGTTTAATGTAATGTTACGTGTAAATTTACTTTTTGTACTTACTTGGTAAGGTAAAACTTCTGAATATGCCGGTATAAGTAGTACGTCGTCGTAGGTTAAACCTTCTCCTACAAATTTTGATGAGTCTGAAATCATAGTGCAATCAACTTAAAAATTAATTGCAGGCAAATTTACAGTATTTATCTTAAATACCTATTTTTTAGCTATAAGTTTTGTAAATATATAATTATTGCTTTTCTAATATCAAAAGCTTTATCAGTTTTCTTATTTTTATATACTTTAATAACTTCTTTATTTTCAGGTTTCAAAAACGGAATATCAAATCCTTTTAATAAATAATCGCTAAATGCAACGGTATAAATTTTAGCATCTTCAATCTCTTTATTTTGAACTAACCATATCTTTTTCTCTTTATTATAAGAAGCGTTATATCTCTGTAAGTAAGCTCCTTTACCAGCTTTTAGCCTTCCGTAATTTAATACTTTTTTTAAAAGACTACCTTTTAAATCAACTTTTAAAACTTCACCTCCATAAGGCAAAACTCTAAAAAAGTCAACACCTGTAATATCACCTTGTAATTGATCATCAATTCTAATAGAGCCTCCATTCACCAAAGCACAATCAATTTCAGTATCAAAACTATGTGACATCGCTTCAGCAATTAAAACACCTAAGTTAGTTTGAGTACTTCTAATTGGTGTATCTCTCCCATCTAAAGGTTCTACTGCTTTAAAAATTACAGCATCAGGATTTGGAAGTATTTCTTTAATTTTTGAATCTAATAAAACATTCCATTGTTGAACAATTCTATCTACATTTTTATCAATACCTGTTTCTTTAGTTATTGGAGCTAATTCAGAATTTATAACTGTTTCATTGGTTTTAGTATTGAAAGATATTCTATGTACATATACAGTTTTAGCATTAGCATCAGCCTTTGTTATTTTAGCATTACCAACTGGTACCGACATATTTACGTGCTCGTGACCTCCCATAATTAATGGAACATTAGGTAGCATTTTTGAAACTAATTTATCTTGTTCTATAGACAAATGTGTTAATCCAAAAATTACATCTGTTTTTGGTTCTAAAGTATTGTATGCAAATTTTGCAGATTCATAAAAATCTTCATATTGTACATACTCTTTAGGGTTTGAAGGTAAACAAGCGCTAAAAAAACCTATGTTAATTTCTTTACCGTATTCATTCTTCACATTAAATGTTACCGTTTTTGGCAATACTGTTTTTACCCCATTTTTTTCAATAGCAAAACGAGCAACACTATCTTTCAATTGATGATTTGTATTGGTTGCAATCCATTGAAAATTAGATTCATTCAACCTTTTTTGAAACTCATCTTCTTTTAAGTCAAACTCATGATTTCCAATGGCTACCAAATCAAAATTCATAGCATTCATTACTTCAACCATTTGTTTTCCTTTTATTCTTTCACCTTTGTATTTTAAAGTTCCTAACAATGAAGGATACAAAAAATCCCCAGCCAACATCATAAATGTGTTTGGGTTTTCTTTTAATAAATCTTGATGTAACTTTTCAACACGAGACATTCCTCCTACTTTTCCTCCTTCTAAAGGAGCAATTTCGTAGACATCATTCAATTGTAAAAAAGTGAAATTTACAGTGTTTTTTTCTTCTGAATTACAAGATATTAGCAAACAGAAAATTACGAATAGTAAACTTATTCTCTTCATAACATTAGCTTTTAAGAGATAAAATTAAACTATTCTATTTAGAAATAATATTTATTTCTTGACAAAAATAACCTGATGAAAAATTAGAATTATTGCAGTTGCATAACATGCACACATTAATATTCCTGAAAAAAGTACTACGTATTTAAACCATAGTATTCCTTTCCACATTAAAAAAATACCACCAAATGTTAATACTAAAGATACAAATGGCTCAATCATTAAGAATTGTTTGAGACCTTTTTTTATTGAAGTTGTTGCTAAAATAAGAGCAATTAAAAAGAAAATTACTGAAAGTGATAATATATGGTTATGAACTAAAGTAAGAATATCTCTCTCACTTTTTTTGAATTTCATTACCTCTGCATTCTCGTCATTTTCATTCCCTAAATAATTAGACTCTATACCCGTTGTAGAGTATGACGTAGTATTGCCAATAAAACTAATACCTCCAAAAAAACCAATACTTAATGTTGTAATAAACACTAAAATTAGCATTTTTATTTCTTTAGGAAATTGATGAATACTACCACTTAAATTCATTTAAATTATCTTTTTTGAATGTAATTCTGACACTGTTTTTAAAACTCTATTTACTTCGTGTGTCAATGCTTTTGCTGAAAGGGTTGCACCTGAAATCCCAACAATATCTTCAAAGTATTTTAACTTTTTTGAAGATGGTTTACCTATAAATTGTTTTAACCATCGTTTGCTTCCAATTTCTCCACCATGTTCTTCTCTATAAACTAAAATTTTAACTTTTGCTACGATTAAATCTTCGTTGAAAATAACCAAAAAGTCAAAATAATCAACTTTTCCAAAAGCTTTTCCAACGTAGTAATGTCCTTTTAAATTTTTATCAACTCTAACTTGAACAAAATTAGATTCGGTAATTTTAACAGGAAGATTTGCATTTATTTCTTCAGAAACATGAATGCTTTCAATTGAATATGCTTCAATATTAAATACTGATTTTACTTCCTTTTGAATTAACTTTTCAACTCTATTAGAAGTAAAATTTGAACTTAATAAAATTGTGAAAAAAATAATTAATTTATTCATACTTAAATATTAAAATCGAGACCATCACGAGGGAAATTACTTATATGATGACCCCAATTACTAGAAATTATATTTTAAAACCAGATAGCAACTCCTGCATTAAATTGTTTTGCCGTATCACTTCCATATTCTTCATTATTTACAAATTGATAATCTACCTTAAAAGCTGCTCCATTAGCAACTTTATAGTTTAAACCAAGTATTAACTCATTTCTATCAAATGCATTATTTACAGCTAATGTACCCTCAGTTTTAGCATGTGTATTATAATTCTCATATCGAACAAAAGGCGTTAATACTTCTACTCCTTTTAAAGGAAAGTTATAAGCAGCTTCAGCGTAAAAACCATCCATTTTAGAACCTAAATCACTACCTATCAACAAGTTATAATCTTCAGTATCCTTTAAAGTAGTAGTTATATATTGACCTCTTAACTGAAAATTTTTCAATCTATAACGCGCATCAAAACCTAACATTGAAACTCCAACTTGGGAACCTTCAATAGCTATATCATCAGTTTGCGTTTTTCCAAAATAACCAGAAATTCCTAACCGTAATCCTTGGATTCCATAATAATCCAATTTAGCTGATAAATTGGCATTATTAATTACAGACTCTGCTCCTTTTTGACGACCTTTTCGTAACCCATCAATTCCCCTTAAAACTCCTTCTCCGTCGGCAAAAGATTTAAATCCATTAAAAACGTATACTTGATACTTTAAAGATGCTGAATTTATAGTCCCAGAAACACCAACACCTAATTCTCTCCAAGTAGTTGGCACAATATACTTATCAACATTTGGTCTTTCAACTCCGTAATATGTAGTTGGTTCATGATATTCATTAATTATTCCCATTGGAACTAACATTAAACCGGCAAGAATATTTAAATTCTCTTTGGCTTTATATTTTAAAAATGCTTGTTCTACATATATTTCTTTTACATGTTCCAGTTCAATTTCTGTTAAAAAGCTAACTTTATCATTAAACTTATAACCGAAAAGCAACACCATTCTATGAACATCTAGTTTACCTGCTTTAGAACCATCATATTCATTATAATCGATTTGAGCATAACCTCCCAAAGTAATACCTTTATTTTCGCTTGACAGAATTCTTTGTCCCGCATTATTTTGTAATGTGTTTTGTGAAATTGCATTAATACTTGTTAAAATTAGTATTGCTAAAAGTAATTTTAAATGTCTCATTTTTTAATTTTATTTAGAATCGTTTTAAATAATGGGACAAAAATATGTAACTAAAGTAACATAACAAAAGTTTATTTAGAATATTTCTAAATAAGATGATAAATGTCAGATTTCAATTATAAAAAAAAAATATTAAGTCGCTGTTTTTGTGCTAGTTAAAAATCTTCAAGGCTTCGTTGTAGGCACTTTCAAAACTCATTGCTTGGATATTTGTATCAGCTTTTTCTTTTGTAAAATAAGAAACTAGCTTTTCTGTTGGCATATTTCCAGTTAAATCATCTTTTGCCATTGGACAACCTCCATAACCTTTTATGGCTCCATCAAAACGATGACAACCAGCTTTGTACGCTGCATCAACTTTTTCAAACCAAGTTGTTGGTGTAGTATGTAAATGAGCTCCAAATTCAATTTTAGAATATAACGGAATTAAATGTTTAAATAAGTATGCAATTGTATCTGATGAAGAACTTCCGATAGTATCGGATAACGACAATATTTTTACTCCCATAGTTGCCAATTTTTCTGTCCATTTACCAACTATCTCAACATTCCAAGGATCTCCGTACGGATTTCCAAAACCCATTGACAAATACGCCACTACTTGTTTATTTGTTTTAGCAGCTATATTTAATATTTCATCCAAAATTAAAACAGATTCTTCAATAGTTTTTCCTGTATTACGCATTTGAAAAATTTCAGAAATAGAAAATGGATAGCCCAAATAATTAATCTCTTCAAACTGCGAAGCATCATTTGCGCCACGAATATTTGCTACAATTGCCAATAATTTACTTTCAGTTTTACTTAAATCTAGCTGATTTAAAACGTCTGCAGTATCACGCATTTGCGGTATAGCCTTTGGCGAAACAAAACTTCCAAAATCTATGGTGTCAAAACCACAGCGCAATAACGCATTTATGTATTGTGCTTTTGCTTTTGTAGGAATAAAATGTGATTTAATGCCTTGCATAGCATCACGCGGACATTCTATAAGTTTTACTTTTGCCATTCTTAAATCAAAGATAGAAATTATTGAGAACTGTTAAAAGGTTTATTCGTTAATAGTAAAAGTATTCATTTATTTATGGATTCTCACCTTTACAAGAATGATAAACATATTTAGTTTTAATTGTTTTATGAAAAAAGTATGAATAACGCTATTCCTAAAAATACCATAATTTTTATCCATTTTAAATTGGAATTAAATTTAGGATGTAATTTTATATAATTTGAAAAATTCCCTGCGAGTAATGATACTATTGAAAAAATAATAAATGCTTGAATTATAAATAGAAACCCTAATACATAAAATTGAGTAGTTATACTTTGATTTGTACTGTATAAGAAACTTGGGAAAAATGCTAAAAAGAAAATTGAGACTTTTGGATTAACTACATTCATTATAAAACCTTGTATATATAATTTCCATACGTTTTTCTTTTCAACTGTATTCTCTACACTTATTTCTTCTGAAGAATTATAACTTAAATACGCTAAATAAACCATGTATATTGCTCCAAAAATTTTTAATAAAAAAAATAAATTAGGAGTTTGAGTAATAAATACAGATATACCAAATGCTACTAAACTTGTATGAACTAAAATTCCAGAAACTAAACCTAATGCGGTTACAATTCCATATTTTTTACCGTTTGAAATACTTTGCAAAAGTACATAGATAATATCTGGCCCAGGCATTAAAGTTAGCACTACGGATGCACTTATAAATGATATTATGATTTCGAAATTCAAAATTAAGTTCCTCTAAAAAACAGTACTGTACTAATGGTTTTGATTATAATTTTTAAATCTATAACTAAATTACGTTGTTTTATATAATACAAATCAAACATTAATTTTTCTTTTTGATCTTCAACTGTGTGTGCATAAGGATGCATTACTTGTGCCCACCCTGTTAAACCAGGTTTTATAACATGACGCAAACCATAGTAAGGAATTTGTTTTTCTAATGTTTTTACAAACTCTGGTCGTTCTGGTCTAGGACCAATTAAACTCATGTCTCCTTTTAATATATTTATAAACTGTGGAACTTCATCTAATCTTGTTTTTCGTAAAATACGGCCTATTGGTGTTATTCTACTATCTGCTTTTGTAGCCCATTGTGCTCCACTTTTTTCTGCATTAGGAATCATGGTTCTAAATTTAATAATATTAAATTCCTGTCCTTTTTTTCCTACTCTATTTTGTAAATAAAAGAGTTTACCTCTATTACCTATTAAATTTAAAACAAAAACAATTGGAATCATAATAATAAATCCTAAAATTCCACCAATTGCAAAAATAATATCTACAATTCTTCTGAATGCTAAATACAAATTATTTTCATGGCTTTTACTAAATGAAAAATTATCGTAAAAATTAGATTTTAATTGATTTTCAGAAATTTTTGATGTTTCGTTTTCTAAAAAGTTATCGATACTTCTAATACTCATTCCTTTTTCAAATAAATTAATAAGCTGATTATTAACCTTTTCACAAATTAAACTCGTGTTATTTGAACATACTAAAATTTCGTTAACTCCAAAGATGGAAATAAGAGGAGCAATAGAAACTGTTTCAATATTTGAAAATGGTATTTCAGAATAATTTGCAATTGGTTTATCTGAAATATAGGATACTACTTTATTACTTTGTTTATGAACGTTACTTTCTATAATTTTAATAACGGTTTTTTCATCTCCAATTACTAAAATATTTTTATAAAATCTAGGAGAAAAAATTAATAAAATATAGAGTAATCTATTCACCATTACTACAGTAAAAATTGTTAATGAAAAATATACAATTTGCAGTCTGTTTTCTGGTAAAATAGGTGATATTTTAGGAGTAAATACGTAAAACACACTTGTAAATATTACTGTTATAATTACACTACGTAATGTTAAATAACGATCACTTGCTACGTTTAAATTAAATAATTCAAAAATTTGTCCAAACAAATAGTAATAAAAAATTAGAACTAAAATCCATATTAATAAATTAGGATCGTTAAAATCAAAATATTCAAATTCGAAAATAAAATTTAACCCATACAATCCTAAAACAATAAGAATTACATCAAAAACTCGTAAAAATACTTTACGTTCTGATATTGAAAAATGAAAGTTTTTAGATTGGGGCATTAGAATAATTTTAAATATTCTGAACTTAAGTAGTCAAAGTTATGGTATTTTTTTACAAAATTGTAACCTTTTTCGCCAATTTCTTCAAAATAATTTAAAGGTTTATCAAATAATAAATTTAGCTCTTTTATAATTGCCTCACTACTTTCAGGTTTTACAATTATAGAACATTTTGACATAGAGCCTGGACTAGCAATATTGTTTGAAGATTCTAATATTAACTTTTTTGCAATCATATAATCAAAATATTTGTTGTATGAAACTCCATATTTATACAACGGATTATCTAATCGACTTAAGTAACAAATTTTTAAAAATGATAGCATGTGCTGTACTTTGCTTTTCGAAATTTTATCAATAAAAGTTATATTATTACAGCCAATTGTATCCTTTATATATTTTTCTTTTAAATACCCTTCACCCACAACTACAAAATGAAATCTTTCATCATCCTTTAATTTTATAACAGTTTCAAAAAAACAATCCATAGCGTTAGCCATACCAATTGTACCCGTGTAACCAATAACAAATTTATTCTTTGGAATTGTATTTACAATTTCATTATCTAAATAATCTTTGCCTAATAATTCCTCATCCAATCCATTAGGAATGTACTTATACTTTGTTGGCTCACCTGATATATTATCTATATAGGTATTTGCTTTTGGTAACACTGACACAATAAAATCTGAATTTTTATAGCCTACTTTTTCTATCCATTTTAGTATAATTACAAATGGATTGTACTCTGAATAATTAGATAAATGAATTGGAGTTAACGGCCATAAATCTCTTATTTCAAAAATTAATTTTTCAGCTTTTAACTTTCTCTTTAAATATATTCCTGATAAAATTGAAAATATTGGCATAGATGATACAATAATCGCCGAAGGGGATTCAATTTTACTAGAGGTCAAAAAACAAATTTTTAAAGCAAAAATTAAGTTACTCCAGAATTTAAATACGCTTCCTCCTTTATACTTTGGTACTTTTACCCAGCAAAAGTCTAAACCATCATTAATTTTTTCAATTGTAAAGGTGTTAGAAGAAACCTTTGGTTGATTCACAAATAAATGATTATATGAACCTGATATAATTTTTACTTTATACCCTTCTTCAATCCATTTTTTTGATAAAAAATAATGACGTTCACCCCAACCTGAATCCAATTTTCCTGCCGTTTGATTTAGTACCCAAATTACTTTTCTATCCATTATTTAATCTAGATATTACTGCTTTATATTTTCCTGAATTTGTTTTACCTATAGTATTTACATACTCAAAATTAATTTCAACTTCTCCTAATTGAGAAACAATTCTTTTTACTATTATTGTTTCCTGGCTTTTGTCAAATTCTTTTTCAACTACCAATTTAACTCTTATTAAATTAACTTTTTCTTGAATTAATTGACTTTGAATTAAACCAATTATATCAATGAAAATTCCGTGAAAACGAACCATTTTTCTTCCATTTTCACCTACAATTACATCTTCCACTCTACCTTCAATTTGTTTAATAATTGGCATATTTAAAATTCCATTAGAATTTTGATTTTTAGATAGTGTAATACAATCGCCTATTCTATATCGAATAAGTGGTTGATCATAATTTAACAAACCTGTTGAAACTACTTCGCCTAACTCTCCATTTAAAACTTCTTCTCCATTATCATCCAAAATTTCTAAAATTCCAGAATCAGGACTAAACAATAACTCTCCAAATTCGTTTTCCGAAATTAATCCACATGCTTCAACTCCGCTATACGCATCAAAAACTTTACATTGAAAAACATTTTCAATTACAAACCTCATTTGTTCAGTTAATTTTTCACTTGATGTTAAAACTGCTAATAATTTTGGTGCTTTAATGCCTAACTCTTGAATATTTTTTGATAATAAATATATGCTAGTAGCATAACCTACTAAATATTTAATTTTAGTTTTATCAAGTTCTTTTACATATTGTTCACTACTTTCTGATGATATATGATATGCAGAGAAATAGGCCTGTTTTTCAGCTAAATTATATCTATAAAATGGTGGTTTTAACTTTGAATTAGATAACACCCTTCTACCTCCTATCATTGCTCTAGACATTTTATAATCTACTCCTGCCCAATTTCTTACTCTAGCTTCGTACAAAGCACTCCATTTTCTATGAAAATCTTTACTGAAATAAACTTTTATAGGTGTTCCTGTACTACCACTACTGCTATAGAACTTACCTTTCGCTTTATTTACTGCTAATAATGTTGAGCTTCCATACGTTCTTAATTCATCTTTAGTTAAACATGGTAGCTTCTTTAAATCTTTGATTTCAAATGACTCAAAATCTTTGGCTGAAAATCCTGCTTTCGAATATTTTTTATTATAAAAAGGTACATTTTTAAAAGAATGTATTAATAGATTTCTTAATTGAATTGTTTGATATACCTCCCATTCTTTTTTTGAGAAAGATTCACGGTTTTTAGCTTCTTCTAAATGTTTTTCAAAAGCTTTACCATATCTTCTATTTTTCCAATAAAAACCATATAATGAAACAAATGCATTTTGTAGAAAAACTGGACTAATATTATAAATGTTATTTAATAAACTCATATAGAATTTAATAGTTTAATCCATTCTTTCATTGTACTTATAGTGTCATAATTTTCCACTTTTTTTCTTGCATTTAATGTAATCTTTTGCCCCTTTTCTGGGTTATTCATCAGGTTTCTAATTTGATTTGTCATTTCTTTAACATTATTGTTTTCAACTAATAAACCATCAACTTTATTATTAATTAAATAAGGTATCCCACCAACATTAGTTGAAATTACTGGTAAACCTAGAGCCATTGCCTCAATAACACTCACTGGCATATTATCAATAGTTGTTGTGTTAATAAAAATATCGTAATCAATTGATAATTGATGCCATTTTTCCTTTGGAAGAACTCCTGTTATTTTTATGTTATCTTGTAAATTATAATCTTCAATTAATCTTTTAACATCATCAATAGTAGTATCTTTAAATGGTCCAACCATACAAAGATCAATGTTCTTAAATTCATGGGTTAAATCTTTTACCACTTCGATTGCCATTATTGGATTGTAAGTTTTATCAAACGCTCTCACCCATAACAATTTTGGTCTATATAATTTTCTTAATCTAAAATTATAATTATCTATTGAAATGGCATTGGGTATATATTTTATTTTAAAACCATGACTTTCAAATTCACTTTTTAAATAATTAGAGGGAGAAACATTAATATAAGAGTTATTAAATAGCAGTTTAGATAAAAATGAATTCTTTTTTAATCTGTAGGGTAAATTACCTCCGTGTAAAATTGGAATATATTTTAACCCTAACAATCTGCAAAGTTGTGAGATTATTAATGCATAATAAAAATTAATCGTGCTAAATGTATCTATTAAAATAACATGAGAAGTCTTTCTGTTTTTATACACAACAAAACACATCTCTAAAATTCTTAATATTTTATTCTCTTTATCTGAAGAAAGAATTATTTGAAAATTGTTTTTTTTCAATCCTAAAGCCAACATTTCCATAGCTGAAAAATAATTCGTCTTTTTGGCTAAATTATTCCCTATGTAAACTATCTTCTTCATCTAAATAAATATTACAAACACTCAATCCATAAATAAATGCTGGAAATGCAATTCGCATTGCGGAATGGTTAATTGTTAAAAACCAAAATACTAAAAAGGAACCTAAAAAAGCTATTGCAAAATATGGTTGTTGATAAATATGATTTAAAGGTACAGATATTAATAAAATTAATATAAATATTCCTATTAAACCATGCTCACTAACTAACCTACTCACTTCATTATGCGATGCTGCATATTTATCAAGCATGTCTAACCTATAAAATTTACTTCCACCAACACCCAAACCAAAAAACGGATTTTCAAAAAAACCATCTAAATCAGTTGCTGCAATTTCTAATCTTCCAGCGCTAACATCGTCTTTTACAATACCTGATGCATTTTTATTTGTATATCTATTCAACAACATTCCATTAGTAACAATTGAAGTATATGTTCCAATTGCCAACACAAATAAAAATACAATACCAGAATATTTTAAAATTAAATTAACCTTATCTTTTCTTGACAAAATAAAAAAGATTGAAAAAATTGAAATTGCCACAAATGCTGTTATCATTCCTCCTCTAGAAAAAGTCAACAATCCTCTATAAATTAAATATGAAAAGAATAAAATATCTATAAAAAAAGATAGAATAAATCGCTTTTTTAAAAACAAATAAACTGAAAAAATAAAAACACCCATTCCTAAAATTGTAGCCACTTGATTAGGTCCATAACCACCAGAAGCAGCAAAATTTGCAACTCCCCCAAATCTAATTTTTTCAATATCTGGAGTTTTAAAATACAATAAACTTAACATGGAGAGTATAGGTAAACCCATAAAGAAAAGTAATTTAAATAACATACTTAAACTTAAATTCCTTTTATAGAAATAAATAGCTGACAATCCCAATAATACGGGGCCACTTAAATTAAAGGCTATCGCTTTTCTTATAGATTCATTAAAAGGTATATCTGTAAATGCAATACCTATTAATAACAATAAAATATAGATTACATAGCTTACGGAAATATGATGACTCTTTTTTTCAACATATAATCCTATTGCTAAAAATATTAATACTGAATACTTCGGTAATTCGTGAAATACCATTCCTCCAGACATTCTGAACAACACTTCAGCACCTACCAAATAGGCACTAAATAAAATAGCTTCATTATTTTCGTTTTTTTTCCGAATAATAATTAGTATTCCAAATACTACAACAAGAGCTGAATATATTTTACCTACAAAAGGTGAAAGTAATAAAACACCTAAAAAAAGATGACTTAATGATAGTATGAATCTCGCTTTGTTTGACATGCTATTTCAAATATACAGCAATCAATTTTTCTAGGTAGGCATCTTCTGAATAATTTTCTTGAACTACTTTATATAAATTTTCACCAAATATATTTATCAATGCATTATCTTCAATCAATTTATTTATTTTTAACGCTAATTTTGTAGCATTTTTAGATGGAACTACAAAGCCTGTTTTTGTATGTTCTACTACTTTAGAACAATCACCCACATCAGTTACAACTACAGGTAATTTAACCAATCCGTATTCTAATAAAGTTACTGGTAATCCTTCTGATTCTGAAGCTAAAACTCCAATAGTAGCCTGACTTAAAACATTTGCTATATTTTGAATACTCCCATAGCAATGTACTACTGAATCTAAATTATTTTCTTTAATATATTGATGCACATTTTTAGAATATTCATCGTTTAAATCTAGCCCTACTAAATGAAGTGTCCAATCATTATATTTTTTATTTATAATTTTAAATGCTTTTAATAAATTTAGGTGATCTTTTTGTGGTCTAAAATTAGCTAAACAAATTATTCTTTTTCCTTCCACTCCTTTTAATTGAAAACTATCTATTTTATTTTCACTTAAACTAGCAAAGTTTGGGAGATTAATTACACTTTTTAATTTCAATATATTTTTACTCCATTGAAATAACAACTCATTTACCACAATTGCTATATTAATTTTTCTTCCTATGAATCTTAATAATAAGTAAGGTCTTTTTTTTAAAGCTTCGCTTTTACCATAATGATCGTGCCAAACCAATGTTAACTTTGGCAAAAACAACTTCATTATAAAACCAATAAATATAGATGATGAGTGTGCGTGAATAATTGTTATTTTTTCTTTTTTAATAAAATGTAATAACGTTTTAAAAGCTCTAATATCTAACGTGTTCTTCCTATTCAGAAACAAATAATTTTTAGTGTTCTTAATCTTTTCTTTTAATAATCCTTCAGTTCTAGTAGTACACAAAAATGATTTTACATTCTTTTTTGAAAGTCCATTAGCAATGTTTACAGCCATCATTTCTGCTCCTCCAGGGTTTAATGAATCTATTATTTGTATGACTTTTAGGTTTTGTTTCATATCTTACTCCCCTCTTGAGAGGGGTTAGGGGTGTGTTTTTCAAATTCAAAAATATAAAATTCTATCGCTTTAATCACATTTTCAATACTGCTAAATATCTCCTCATCTTTAAATCTTAAAATTGAGACTCCAAGTTCATTCAATCTTTTTTCTTTTAATATATCTTTTTGATAAATTTCTTCTAATTCATGAGAATATCCATCTAGTTCAATACCTAATAATAATTCTGGGCAATAAAAATCTAAAATATAATTATCAATTGGTTTTTGCCTCATAAACTTATAATTATTAAGTTGTTTGTTTCTCAATATTTTCCATAAAAGTATTTCAGATTTAGTTGAATTATTTCTTAATTTTATCGCTAATTCTTTTAGTTTAGGGTTATAAGGAATGATTTTTCTTTGTTTCATACTTTATTTACTTTTACACACCCCTAACCCCTCTCAAGAGGGGAAAGTAATTTCTCAATTTCTTCTTCAAATTTCTCTAACGTATATTGTCGCGACCAATCCATTGCATTCTGAGCATGCATTTTATATTTACCCTTTGTATTTAAATAAGATTCTAATCCATTAACAATCTCTTTAATGTCAGGTTCTACTAGAGTACCTCTACTACCATCACCAATCATTTCATTAACACAAGACACATTACTTGTCAATGGTACACAACCCCAAAACATTGCTTCCGCTACAACTTTTGGCCATCCTTCAGATTTTGAAATAAACAATAAAAAGTGCGCTTTTTTATAAGCTGCTTTCACTATTTGTTCTGATTGATTTCCGTGTAAAAACATCCTGTTTTGTAAATTGTTTTTAACTATAAAACGCTCAATTTCATTCCTTTCTTTTCCTTCTCCATAAATGTTTAATTGTGCTTGAATCCCTTTTTTTAGTAATTGGTGAACTACTTTAACTGATAATAAAGGTTGCTTTCCTGGAGTAAGGCCTCCTACAAATAAAAATTTTAGTATAGATTGATGAGATTCCGTGTCAAGCAATGAACGATTGTTGTTCTCGTCATTTTGAGAAGTTTGCGACGTGACAATCTGCTTAGTTGATGAGATAGCTTCACTACTTTCGTTATGACGGTTGTTATCGCCATTTTCAACTTGATTGGAAATCCGTGACTTCTGTCCATGAGACCCTGAATCAAGTTCAGGGTGACGATTCATGGTCCTAATTTCAACATCTTCAATTTCATGCTCTGAATAACTTGCCGTAAAAAAAGGAATTATATTTTTCGATTGATTTGGCCAATTTCCATACACCAATACTTTACAATTTTTTGTTAAAAAAGTATTTGAAAGTATCCATTTTTGAAATCGATAACTAATGGGTTGTTTACTTTTAGGATCCCAATTTCCTGCATATTTAACCGTTTTAGGCTTTGAAGGAAACAAGATTTGAACAAGTGCGCCTAACAAACCAATATTCCCTGGACAACGTACATGAATATGATCAGCCCGTTTCATCGCTTTAAAAATATTCCATAGTATTTTCGGAATTACTAATAATGCTTTTACACTCTTTTTTAATGAAGTAATATCAAATGATGGTATTTGAGTTAATCTAATTCCGTTCAAATCATGAGATCTCGCATCAAGTGCGAGATGACGTTTGTGTTCGTCATTGCGAAGAGTGTGCGACGTGGCAATCTGCTTACTTGATGAAATAGCTTCACTACGTTCGCTATGACGGTTAGGGAGATGATATCTACTATCAATAATACTAATTTCTTCATTAGAAATAGGTGCCACAATTTCTACTTCATCAACATGTTTTAACCATATATTCATTTCTTTCACATAAGGTTTGTAAGCATAGATTTTATCTTGCTTTACTTTATGCTCGGCATGTGTTATGATTACAAATTTCATTTTAAATCTATTTACTCTTCAATTAGATTATTATAAAATTGAATATTTTGCTGAATTATATCTTCAGAATTGAATTTAAAATTCACTTCCTTTTCAGCGTTTTCTGAATATGTGATTGCTTTTGATGGATGAATCAATAAATCTATTACTTTATTAGCAATATCATTTGAATTGAATGGATTACATTCTAAACCAGACACTTTATCCTTAATTAATTCTTTAAATGGTGGAATATTGCTAAAAACTATAGGCTTTTGCATTGCCATTGCTTCAATAACCGTTAACCCAAATGATTCCATATGCGATGGATACACACAAATTTGAGCACTTGCAATTATAGATGGAATTTTATCTTGAGGAATACTTCCATAAAACTTTACATCCTCCAATATATTTTCCTTAATCCTTTTCTTTAAAAAACTAATATATGATGGTATTTCATTACTTTTCCAATCTCTTCCTATTAAGTGCAATGTTGCATTAGGAACTTTTTCTTTTACTATTTCAAAAGCATCCACCAATTCTTTCACACCTTTTTTTTCACAAATAGTACCTATAAAAACTATAGAATTCTCAACAATATCAATTTTTGTATTGGTATTAAATCGATTTAGGTCTATAAAATTATAGATGGTTTTATATGATTTTTTTAAAGATAAAAGTTTTGTTGTTGTTTCGCCTACATAATTACTTACTGCAATTAAAGCATCTGCTTTACTAAAAGATTTCTTCTCTTGAAAGGATCTCCATAGTGCAGGTTTTTTACCAAGTGTTACTGCAAAAAAATGATGTCCACCATGCATACGTATCACTTTTTTATAAGCAGTTTTATTGGGTAAAAATGCAAAAGACAATTCAGAACCTTCAATAATATCAATAGGTTTATTCTTATTTATATCTATTAAAGCTTTTCTAATTCTATAAGAATTGAATAAAAACTTACCAAATTTAGCTTTTGATTGCTGAATTCTATAAACTTTTACTCCATTATCTACTTCAACATTATTTATAGACTTATGAATACCAATTACAGAAACTTCAATACCTTTTAAACATAGATTTCTACCTAAATTTTGAACAAAAGTTCCAATACCTCCATGAGAACTATTTTTATCTGGGTATTCGTTTGTTATAAAAACTATGTGCATAACTTATTTTAGTAATAAATTAGTTATATTTTTAGAAGCTATTTCTCTATCCGTAGAAATTAAATTTAGCCATTTCTGCCCATCTATAATCTCTTTTGAAGTTTTATCAGATTCTAATGCTTTATTTAATGTATCTAAAATTAAATTTTTATTATTCAACCAAAAAACTGGATTCAAAGTATTCATACTTCTAAAATGATGAATTTTATAAATCCTTTTTACTGACCAATTTTGATTAATGGGAACATCATAGTTAATATAAATTGCAGGTTTATGAATCATTGCAAAATCATGTGCCATTGTTGAGCCTACATTTATAACTACATCACAATGTTTGACTGTATTTACTAATAATTTCACATCATTAAAAGTCGGATAAACCAATGTCCAATCATTTTTTTTGGACTTATCAAAATTCCATAAGGGTACTGCCTTTTTTATAATTTCAGGGAACTTATCAACTACCTTATCAAATCTACCCGATACATCTACGGGACATCGTCTTAATAAAATTTGATATTGATTTTCTTTTGGCATAGTAGCAATTGCTTGAGCAAGGTCTTCTAAATAAAGGGGATCGTAAGGTGAGGTACGTGTATCATCTCCAGAAAAACAAATTGTTTTTTTGTTACTATCTAAATGATACTTTTCAAAGAAATCTTCTTTATTTTCTATTAAATCTTCTTTTAAATAAAACTCAAATTGAGGAGTACCTGTAACAAAAATATCATTCTCATTTATTTCTGAATAAAATTGAAGCAACTCCTTTTTCATGTATTCCGACCAAACGAAATAAAGGTCTGTTCGCACACTTAACCTAGCTTTTGGTATATTATCCCAAGAAAAAATAGCACCAATTGTTTTAATTTTTAATTGTTTAGCCTTTTTAATAAGTGGTACAGCCTTAACAGCTCTTTGATGTGTATTTAAAATAACATCTAGCTTTAAATCACTAAAAAAAGTGTCGTATAAACTTGAATCAATGGCATTCTGATACTTCCGTTCTAATTTTAAAATGAAATTATAATTTTTAGTAAGAAAAAAACTTAAAATTTCAATTACTGTATAGAATATATAATTTTTAAGTTTCTTTTTGTTTGGATTCCAATTATTTATTATTGCCTCATTTTGCACTAATTTCTTATTAAACTTTAATCTTGATATTGCAATCAACTCTCGCAAAAATTTTTCTCTGAAAGATTCTTTATAATTAGGTAATCTTTTTAATTTTATTTTTTGACTATGTTGATTCTCTATTTCAACTATTGCATTCTGCGAAATAGAATGTAATAATATTACCTCTATATTTTGCTGCTTCAATAATGTTATAATATCCGAATATAAATAATTTCGAATACCAATTCCATCAACTATTACTATTCCAATTGTTCTCATTTCTAGTTATTATTTTTTTTGTTTCTGACAAAAATAATTCTGTAGAAATCAATCTTATTAAAACCCTCATATTTTGTTTCTCTCCATTATTATGTTTTGTAATTAAATCTTTAATTATATTTTTTGATACATATTTTGAAATTAAGGAATCGTCTGACAAAATTGTTTTGTTTATTAAGGATTTCCAAGATGAATTACTTCGAAGCCACATATCAAAATCAGAGTAATACCGATTATGGGGTTCTAATTTTTTATTTTGATTGAATAACTTTAAACTTTTTAATTCTCGTTCCTTCAATTCTGCAGTACTCTCAATACTTGGTTTTTGATGAAAAGGAAGCATTGTTGCTTGGATATTAACATCTCTTGATTTTTTAATAGAAATATCTGCCAAATCACTATAAAACTTATAATCTTTCAGATAATTTTTAGGGATTGATTTCATTAAAAAATAATTTTCATATGAAAACATAGAATATCTATCTTCCATAAATTCCCTATGAAATTTTTGACGCAAAAATAGTTGCGAAAAAATTCTATAATTTGATGTATAAATATCATTATCTTTTAAATCAAATTCATGTTTTGAAAAATTATTTGTAGGTACTTTAAATCTTTTTTCAATCTGTGTACCTCCAATAAAATTGTTTAATCCAATTCCTGTGTCAAAAATAAAATTCTTATAATCATTTTTATTTATATACTTTTTTATTTTATAAAAAGCAGATTGTACAAAAATATCTAACCCAGCAACATCTAAACAATAAGAAGGTGAATTAGTTACATAATCTTCAGCAAGATATTCTACTTGAGCATAAGGTGTTTTTGTAACTTCGGCTACTTCCCTAGCAATTTTCAATTCATCACTCTCTAAAGTTCCATAAATTAACGCTTTAACATCAATCTTGTTTTCTACAAAACATTCTAATAAAAATCTAGAATCCATTCCTCCTGAAAGCTGAAGTAAGACAGAAGAATCCTTATGAATTTTTTTAATATTCTTTAATACATTATCATAAAAAAAGCTTGGGTTTACTCTTTTATTTTCAAAAGAATATTTATCAGAAAAAACTTCAGTACTATAAACACTTTTCGATACAAAATCTATTATACTAGAAGGTATAATCATTTTAATTTCATTAATAAAGGTTTCTTCAATATCAATTAATCTATTTTGATTTAAATTTTTCTTAATATGCTTATCATTGAATGAAATTGAATTTAAATGAGAATATAAAAATTTTAAGTCTGTACTTATACTTAAGTCTCCATCTGAAATAAAATGTTTTCGAAGCGCAAAAATATCATTAACAAAAAATGGATCTTGATTTTTTTTATCAAATAAAAATAGATTGAACTGTCCTTCAATATAACTTGTAAACTCCTTTCCATATTTAGAATATAAATTCACTATAAATTCAGCTTGAGTTTCATAAGAGTTGGAATTAAAAATCCAACCATCAATTAACACAGCTACAAATTCATTTTCAAAAAAAACTTGTCTATTGTCTAATCGATGAAATGATAAAGTTATATTATAACTTCCATATTTTTTTTTAATAGAACTATGGTAATGTTCTTGATATATTTGATATTTTGATATATGTAATCCAATCATAAATTTTTAATTAATTTATTAGCAATAAACAACTCTGTTTTTTCGATTGATTCCACAGTATTTCCTCCAATATGAGGAGTTATAATAACATTTTTATTGTGTACTGCAAATTCTTTTAAAGGATGCTTATTAATAGTTGGTTCTCCATACAACACATCTGTTGCATACCCAGAAATTATATTATTTTTTAAAGCTATAAGCAGATCTTCTTCATTAACAACACCTCCTCTAGAGGTATTAATAATTACAGTAGTTTGTTTCATTCTTTCAATTAGATCATTATCTATCATAAAATGATTCATCTCATTATAAGGAATATGTATAGATATAATATCAACTATAGAACATAATTCTTGAGCTGAATTACATTTTTTAAAAGATTTAGTTGTAGTTCTATTTTCAATATCATAATAATAGACTTCCATTCCTAAAGCTATTGAATAATCAGCAACTATTTCACCTAATCTTCCTAAACCTAAAATACCAATCTTCTTTTTATATAATTCTCTTCCCTCAAATAAATATCTGTTCCATTTTCCTTTTTCCACATGTACAACTGCTTCTTTTAAATTTCTATACAATGCCAATAACAAACCAATAGTATGCTCTGCTGTTGCTCTAACTTCTTTTAGAAATTCAACTTCTCCTTTTAAACTTATAATTGTTATACCAAACTCTTTACATGCCACCTCATCTATATGATCTAAACCTGTAACAGCACATAAAATATATTTACATTTTGCCTGTTTTAAAACACTATATGTTAATTTATGATTTAATCTAAACCAAAAAACATCGCAATTTTTAAGCGATTGTACTAAACCATCTTTTGAATTGATTGACTTATATTTAATAGTTGCAACATCTTTTAAAACATCTGTTACTTCATTAGATAATTTATCGATACCAGAAACATGTATTTTTAGTTTTTCCATTGTATTAATCTCTTTGAGATTTCATTAAAAATTCTACAAATTTTAAATCTCTTTCTGTATCAATATTTGCCCATTTAGTTTCTGGCATTACATATGCTTTTTTAGTATCTGTAATTAAGGTTTTTTTCAATAAAAACTCTTTAGTTGTAATCGCATAAATACATCCGTTTCTTAAATATACTGGTGTTAAATCTTGCCTTCTGCTACGCTCGTTTTCTTTTTCTAAAGGAAGTAATGCTTCATTATTAGATTTTGAGTACATTCTGGCCGGATGTATGTCATTTAATTCAACAACAGAAATAACATTTGTTAATGTACTATCTTCAATAAACATCTTAATCACATTATCTATATCTTCATTTGTACGTAATGGAGCTGTTGGTTGTAATAATATAATTAAATCATATTTATCACCTAATTTTTCTATCATTTCTAATAAAACATCTTCAATAGGTGAATTATCTTGAGCGTTTAAACAATTCCGTTTAAAAACAGAACAATTGTACTTTTTTGAAATTGCACATATCTCATCATCGTCTGTAGCAACAAATACATCCGTTAATAGTTCGCTTTTTAGTGAAGTTTCAATTGAATAAGCTATTAAAGGTTTATCTTGTATTAATCTAATGTTTTTTCTAGGTACACCTTTTGAACCTCCTCTAGCTGGTATTATTCCTAAAACTCTCATTAATAAGTTATTGTTTTATGAAATATTAAATCAACCGTTGCTAATACTTCTGCAATTTTTTTACCTGACTGTCCATTTCCGTAGATAGTTTCTGAAGTTAAACCACTACTTTCTATATGTTGTTTTATGGCACTAATAATTTCGTTTTTATCATAATTTACATCAATCACATTTATGCCTCGTTCTCTTTTATGTTGACGTGTTCCAATATTTACAACTGGAACTCCTAAATAGGAACATTCTCTAATTCCTACACTTGAATTTCCTATTAAACATTTTGAATTTTTCAGTAATCTTAAAAAATCATTTGGCTCCATATTTTTGAAAAAGCGAATGTTCGTCGGTTTTTTTAATTCTCTAAATGTTCTAATTCCACTTGAAGTTCCATCTGAACCTGCATCCACATTAGGCCAAAACCAAAAAGTTGGTATATTTAATTCTTTAATTGCTTCTAATGTAGTAGTAACATCAAATTTTGATTGCTTATATTCTGTTGTTACAGGATGTTGCATTACTACTATATATCCTTTTTTCCAATCTATCTCTGTTCCTACACCACCATATTTTTGTATTGGATTATAATTAAGAGACGGATTGTCTAAAACTTCTTTAGCCAAATCTATTGAAGGACAACCTGTGTTAAAAACCATTTTTGGGTTTTCCCCTAATTTTATAACTCTCTCTTTAGCTTCTTTAGAAGCTACCAAATGAATATCCGCTAACTTTGTATTTGCATGTCTTACTTTTTCATCAATATTACCAGTTACTTCTCCACCTTGGATATGAACTAATGGTATATTTTGATAAGCTGCTGCAATTGAAGTTGAAATTGTTTCAAATCTATCCGCAATAGTAACTACTGCATCTGGTTGTAGCTTATAAAACACATTACTCAATTCCATAACTCCAAGTCCTGTAGTTTTTGCCATTGCCGTAGGGTTCTCTCCTTCTAAAACCATAAAAACCTTTTCATCAACCTTAAATCCATCATTTTCTATATAATCAACAGCATTACCATATCTATCTAATAATGCAGATCCAGCAATTACCAATTGTAATTCTAATTTTGGATGATTTTTTATGGCTGCTAAAGCTGATTTTACCCTACTGTAAGAAGGTCTAGCTGTTACTACAACACATATTTTTCTTTTAACCATGAAATTGTTTTATAAAATTTAAAAGTAGTTAAAATTTAGCTAGGGTAAAAATGAATTAAACAAGAGTTTTACCAATGCCAAACTAAACTTGCAAAGGCTCTGTTTTAACCAATAGATAACACATACAACTCACACTTCGACAGGCTCAGTGTGACATTAAGTAGTTTATATTATATCTTCCTCATTTAAAAAATCCCATTGATCTAAATTTTTAGATATTTTTTTACCCAACACTTGTTCAAATTGATTTGCATCAATTCCATAACCTTTAGGTTTTTTTGCTTCTAAATCTTCAAAAGTAAGAACGTGTCCAACTTTTAAATTTTTATTTACAGCTAAAGACTTTTCAAAAATATTTTTTAATTCGTTATAGTTAGAATTACTAGCTTTATCTACTGGATTTTCTATAGCTTGCTCTATACTTTTAATAGCGGTAACTAACTGTTTTACCTCTTTAAAGTTCAAAGATGATTTTGTATCAGGACCAAACATTTCTTTATTAAAAGTTACATGAAATTCCACTATTTCAGCACCTAAAGCTATAGCTGCAATCGAAGTTTCAATTTTCGATGAATGATCTGAAAAACCAACAGGAACATGATATCGTTTTTTTAATTCAGAAATCACATTAAATCCAAACTCTTTAGGTTCTGTAGGATATGCTGTTGTACATTGTAGTATAGAAACATCTACATTTCTGTCTTTTAAAAACTTAACCGTGGCATCTAACTCTTCAAAAGAACTCATTCCTGAAGATATAATAATGGGCTTCTTTGTTTTTGCTATTTTCTCTAATAGTAATAAGTTATTAACTTCTCCAGAACCTATTTTATAACGTTTTACTCCAATTTCCTCTAATAAATCTACAGCTTTATTACTAAATGGTGAGCTCATAAACTCAACACCAACTTTATCACAATGTTGTTTTAAACCTTTCCATTGTGTTGAACTAAACTCCATTCGTTTCCAATAGTCAAATCGTGTAGCATCTTGTTTTGAAAATTTCACTCTAAATGGCTCGTATTTACTACTTTCAGCTTCAGCAATATGTGTTTGAAACTTCACAATATTAACACCGGCATTTGCGACTGCATCTATATACGCATGTGCCATTCCTAAACTACCATCGTGTGCT
The DNA here is from genome assembly GCF_033101135.1 of Lutibacter sp. TH_r2. Classification (NCBI taxonomy): domain Bacteria; kingdom Pseudomonadati; phylum Bacteroidota; class Flavobacteriia; order Flavobacteriales; family Flavobacteriaceae; genus Lutibacter; species Lutibacter sp. TH_r2. Next base: position 401,176 of record NZ_JAWMPV010000002.1, on the reverse strand, counting down.
TGACCTATTTCTGCTATTGTTATTGCCATGATTAATATTTTATTGAAGACTTCTTATCTAAACCTTTTAACCTTAAAAAAAATCTCCAAATAAATTGCTTAAAAATTATTCTAGAGAATATCTTATAAACCATTAAAACAATTTTTTTATCTCTTCCTTTTTTAATTGTTGGTATTTCAAAAATATTAAGTTCTTCTTCTAGTGAATTTAATGCTTTATCCATCCATTCTTCATGGGTATTCCCCATGTGATAGGTATAATTATCTTCAGTTGACAACCTCCAATAACCATAATCAATCACTGGTTTATCTAATAAGGTTATTTCACTTCCTCCACCTAAACTATAAGTTGAAGCTTTTTGTTTTATTCTATCAAAAATTTCACCTCGATAAGTTCCAACAAAATGACCTGCACCTATTACTGCTTTTTCTTTGCCATTTGTTACAGTTAAATATTGTTTTAAATGAACAGGTTTAAATAAATTTGAGTCTCCTATACTTTCTGCAAATAATTTTAAAGCTTTCTTATTTTTAACTTTTGTAAATTTTACTCTTTTTGAAAAACCTAAATCAAAAATTGTATTTGAGGTAAGATAACGTAATAATTTTGGGTTTGGTGTTGTTGAAACTATACCTGCTTTTGAGAAACCTTCAAATATTTTATAGGTTTCTTTTTGCCAATTGTTTAAAAACAGAACATCTGCATCTGCTATTGTTATTAATGAAAATGAATGTCCAACAATACCTTTTAATATAGCATTTAACTTACCAATGTTAGTTGTATGAATCAGTTCATGAATAATTTTTTTATTGTATAAGTTTGCTAAATAACCAACAACTATATCACAACTCCCATTATTTACAACTGTAAAATAAGTTTTTTTATGGCAAGTTTTAAAAAGTGACTCTAAACAATATTTAAATATTTGAAAGCTATCTTTAAAATAACCTTCTTCATTTGGTATATACACAGGTATAATTACCTGATGGAAATAATCAAGTTTTGAGTTTTTTTTATCTTTATTGGGGTTATGTCCTATTCGCATTTTGAAATGTTAATTTTAAATTACTTAAAAAACCTTATTATTTAACTAAAAAATAATTCTCCTTTTTTTAAATATCTAATTGAATAAATCCCTATTAATATCTTTAATCTGTCAAAAAAAGAAAAAACATTAACTTTTTTAAAAATAATGAATAAAAATTTGGTAGTCAATTTTGGTTCTTTCATTAAAACACTTTGTTTAATAGAAGATTTCAAAGCTTTTTTCAAAGTTAAAATTGATTTTTCAGAAAGCTTACTTCTATGATTAACTAATATTCTCAAATTTACTCTAAAATTTGAATCACATTTACTCTTTGTAAATGAACTATGTGAAATACTTTCAGAATGCTTCCTAAAGAGGACTAAAGGACTTTCATCATAAAGATAATTATCAACTTTATCTAAAACTCTTATAAAAAAATCCCTTTCTTGCGATTGAGATAAAGTTTCATCAAAGCTCAAATTATTCTTCAAAAGAAAACTTCTTTTAATTAACGGTGCTTGTGTTAACCATTTAATATCATTTGATATAAAGTCATTAAAAAAATCCTTTGAATAAATACTCTTTTTACGTAAACCAAGTATATTTTTCCTATTTTCTTCAAAAACCAAAGTTTGACAAACGGTAAAATATAGAGGAGATTTTAATAATTGTATTACTTGAAGTTCTAATTTTGAAGGCATCATAATATCATCACTATCGAACCAATTTATAAAATCCCCTTTACTCTTTTCATATCCGTAATTACGACAAGCATTAGCTCCTTTATTACGTTTTTTTGGTCTAACATAAAATTTAAAACGGCTATCCTTCTTACAATAATTTTCTAATAAGGTATTTGTATTGTCTGTTGATCCATCATCTACAATAATGCATTCCCAATTAGTATATGTTTGCACATATATACTTTCTAAAGTTTCAATTATTAAATTGGAACGATTATATGTTGGAATTATAATGCTTACCAATGGTTTATTCATTGAATCTTTTAATTATTTTAGCGATATAAAATTTGAAAAGTAATTCAAAATATTTTAATCTTAAATTCTTTACGTTTTCAATTTTCAAAATTAAACTACTATTAAACATCTGAAATCTATTTACATGTACAAAATACTTAATGTAATGTTTTATAAACTCCTTATACTTCCTTGGTAACTTGAAGTAATTAATATAATTAATTTTTTCTAAATATACTTGTTTTTGTCTTGTTTTAGAAATTTTAACTGTTGTTGAACCATCATGTCTTCTAAAAAAATTTAAGTTTTTATTCAAAAAAGCAAATGAATTATTTTTAATTAAAAAAGTCCAAAAAAATTGATCTGATGATTGTTTAAAACTAAATAACTCTTTGGGTATTGCTTGTTTAGGTTTTCTAAATACAACACTGCTACCATTGGTTATATATGTGCTAAAAGGCATTCTATCTATAAATATTTTTGAATCAAATATTTTAAAGCTATTAGTAGGTACATTTAAATCTCGTGTTCTATTAGTAGAATTATACAAATATTCACCTTTTTGGTTCATATAATTACTGCCACAAAATACGAGTGACGTATTTTTATGCTTATCTAATATTTCAACCTGTTTTTTCAGAAAATCTTTATGTGAAAAATCATCAGTTTCAGCAATCCAAACATATGGTGTTTCAGCTAATTCTACACCTTTTTGCCATGAAGTATATCCTGAACCAGAATTTACTTCATTTACAATAAAGTGTTTTACCTTAAATGCTGGATTATTAGTTATAAATTGCTTTATTATGTTAACACTATTATCAGTTGAACAGTCGTCAATAATAATTACTTCAAAATTTTTAAAAGTTTGATTTAAAATTGAAACTAGTCTTTCTTCTAAAAAAGCTGCGTGGTTATAACTTGGAATTACTACTGATACATTTGACATTTTTTAAAAACTTTAATTACTCTGATTTAAGCTTCAGAATTTCTTTAAAAATAACCCTTCCTATTTTCAATAGCCCTATTTTATTTAATACTTTTTTAACCATTAAACCTGTTTGGAAAGTGTTTGATTTTTTTGTTTCAATTAATACTCTCTTATATTTCTCCGATGAATTATAGTATCTTTTCAACAACGAATTGCTAAATTCATAAAATTCTTCATATGATAAAACCTCTTTAAAATATTCAAGAACTTTTGTGTTATTATCATCTATACCTAAAGTTTTCATTCTGCTTTTAGAATTCATTCTATAATAAGCCAAAGGTCTATTTATAAATTTAACTATATTACTTTTTTTTAAAAGTTTTACCCAAACTACCCAATCTTCTTGAGCTGATAATTTTTCAGGAAATCGTATATTTTCAAAAAGACTATTTTTAAAAAATCCACATTGAATTTGAATAGAAAACGATACATTCCATTCATATAAAAAACTATCTAAATTAAAATAATCCTGTTTTATATTACAAAAAGGAGGAAGTATTTTAGTACCATCTTCAGATAGCGTTTTAAAATTTGAAACTACAATGTTAACTCCTTTATTCTCTGGCATATTAAATTCTTTCAAAGAAAGTTCAAACTTTAAATGATCTAAAACATCATCACAATCTAAAAATTGAATATAATCACCTTTTGCTCTATCTAAACCAAAATTTCTCGCACTACTTACACCTCCATTTTTTTTATAAAAGTATTTAAATCTTTTATCTCTAGACTCCCATTTTTGACTAATAATTTTAGTATTGTCTGTACTTCCATCATCAACAATAATACATTCCCAATCTAACACCGTTTGATTAGAAACAGATTTTAATGCAGCGTCTAAAAATTCACCTTGATTGTAACATGGTATAATAACCGATACTAACATTTATTATAGTTTAATTAAAGATTTAAAAAAAAGTTCATATTCTTTTGAAATCTTTGTTGGGTGGAATTCATTTTTCTTTTTTAAATAATCTTTTGTCAAAAATATTTTTTTAAAATCTGTACTTGTTACTTTATCAAGTACATTCTTATAGTTATTTTTTTCAAAATCTAACAATGGAAAATTAAAATATGCTGCCGTTTCAGTCAGATTTCCAATTCTGGGTATCACCATTGGCTTATCAAATGTAAACCCTAAATATAAGATTCCAGAATTTAAATTTCTTTTTCTTGGTATTATTATTAATGATGACTTATTAATTAAATTCACTAGTAAACCGGTTTCAACAAATTTATAACCAAAATAATATTGATTTCTTTTTAATGGATATAGTAAAAGTAAACTTTTAATGGTTTTATATAAATTTCTATATCTGTATGGAAAATGTTTTGGTATTTTAAAATAATTATACATTTTAGGAACTACTAAAATCTTATTTCTTGCTTTTATTTTTTTAAAAATTTTAATTATTAGTTTCAGTTCCTCTAATGATCTAACATTTCCTACAACCGTAACTACAAGCTTATTGGTGAAGTTAACATTAAAAGCCTTCTGAAAATCTTTTTCTACACACTCATTTTTTAGACCTATATACAATGGATGGTAAATTACTTTATGCTTACAATTTTTAGAAAACAGATGAGCATAATTATTTAAAGAATATTCCCCTAAATGAATTACTCCATCTACATATTTTCTAATTAGTATAAATAAACTCTTAAATTTATTTTCTGAATCGTAATGAGATTCAACATCATTAAGAGTTAAAACAATTTTAGATTTTTTTTTCCAATAAATAATTCTATTTTCAAAATCAATAAGTTGTTCTTTTGTTGGTTGTTCCCAATTAAAAATGGCTTCTGGAAATTGAATATTTACTATCTCATAGGTTGTTGAATAGTTTTCTAAAGATGAAAATATATAATTTATGGAAGCATAACTTATAATTTCATCAAAATAAGTATTAAAATCTTTTTTATGTGGAACAAATACATTCATTCAAAAACAATTAATTTCTATTGAATAGATTTAAATATATTTTTTTTAGAGTTAATTTTAATAGTTTTTTAAAATTAAAATGTTCTAAAACCATATTAGATTTTATTTTTTCCGTTCTTATTTTCTCATAAAATTTATCTAGTTCTACTTTCGCTTCTTCAAAACCTCCATGACTGGCTACCATTAAACAAGTTTCTAATTTCATTTTATCAACCTCTGCAGTAGTTTTTGCAGTTGGATGTGTATAGGCGTGTGCAAAACTTTGCTCTATTCTATCTAACTTAAATGTTTTTGATATTTTAATCCATAAATCTACATCCATACAAAAAAATAATGATTCATTTAACGGACCACATTGCTCCCAAGCTTGCTTTGTAAAAAAACAGGCTGGTTGCATAAAATCTTTCTTGTTAGACCATTTAAATAAAGATTTTGTAGTTATTGGATTGTAATATTCTGGTGTATAAACTACAGTATCATTAATATTAATAATATGTCCAATTCCAACTACCGCACCTATCTCTTTACCCCATGTATATTCGCCAATTGTTTTAAATGTGTTTGGTAATAAATAATCATCACTATTAATCCAATAATAAATATCTCCCGTTGCTTTTAAAAAACCTTTGTTTATAGCATCACTTTGGCCATTGTCTTTTTCACTAACCCAATAATGTAACTTATTCTGATATTTTTTAATTATTTCAACGGTTTCATCTGTACTACCACCATCTATAATTATATATTCAAAGTTTGGATAATCTTGATCTAAAACTGATTGTATAGTTTTCTCTATAAATTTTCCTTGATTGTATGAAGGTGTTACAATAGATATTTTTGGGTAGTTATTCATGAATCTTATTTTGTTTTGCAGTTTAGTTACTTGAGAACTTAAAACATTGCTTTATTCTATCAAATACTAGTAGTTTAGGGTAGTTGTAATGTTTTTTTATTATTAGCTTTAAATTATAGTTTGTAAAGAACCTTATTAGGTGATGGCTTTTATCTCCTATTTTTTTATACTTTAAAATTTTCTCTACTACTTTTTTATCTTTTTGAGATATTTTATACGCTACCTCATTCTGTAACAAGTTATCAACTTCTTTAAGATAATCGTCCATAAATTCTAATGATAGCTGGTTGCTTGATCTAATTCTAAATCCACTTAATAAAGATTGAAGAGTGTATAGTTTTTCGTATCTAAAAAATCTTAACCATAATTCAAAATCACCTGCATATTTTAAGTTGGTGCTAACTTTTGATCCTGCTTTTTCCCATAAACATCTTCTCCAAAAAACCGATTCTTGCTGAATCCACTTAAAATCATTTGTATAGTAATTAAATTTAGACCATCTTTTAAAATTATCTATTCTAATTGTTCTTCCTTTTTCATCATAAGCCGATGGTATTCCAACTAACCAATTTACTTGGTTAAAATTTAAAAACACTTCTGAAACTATAGAAAAACCTCCTTTTGCATACATATCATCTGAATTTATCCAAGCCATAATTTCACCTGTTGACTTATCAAACCCTTTTTGAATAGCATGGTACAAACCACTGTCTTGTTCTGAAACCCAATACGATAGTTTAGATTCATATTTTTTTATAATTTCAACTGAACCATCTGTGCTTTCTCCATCAATAATTATATACTCTAAATTAGGATAATTTTGATTTAGAACTGATAAAATTGTCTGCTCAAGATATTTAGCTCCATTAAAATTTGGAGTTATTATTGATATTTTTGGTAATTTGCTAGCATCCATATTTCTAACTATCTCTTATAACAATTGTTTTTCGTTTTGTATTTCAATTTATAGACTTAATGTTTTACAATAACACTAATCATCTATTTTTTTATTACACTCATCCAAAATTCTTTATTTCCTTCGTAAGGTATTTCAGATCTATACCAAGCATGGCAAGCAAAAGGCAACTTCTTGTATTTATTATACAAAAATGCTGGATGTCTGTCCCAAGAGAATAAAATAGCTTGGTTTACATTTGGTGTTTTTATTTTTTTATAAATCAAACTTGCTTGCATAAAAAAAACATCCTCATTGGCTTTGTAATTTTGTGCTAAATAATTTAAGTTGTTTTTATATCCCATTAATCTAAATGGAAAAGAAAAAAACCATTTATAAATATTAAAATTAGCTTTATTCTTTAATTTATTCTTTTCTTCATTTAACTGCTTCATATTTTTTAAAGGAGCTTTAGATGACACTAGTTTTATAACAGTTTTAATATTTCTTAAAGAAAGCCCTCCATTTCCTGGAAACCATTCTTTAGCGCCTAAATTAGGGTTTCCTCTATAATTTTCAAACCAAACACCTCCTATATAATCATAACCTTTATTCGCCCATGCTAATAATTCATCTTTAATAACATAACAGTCTGTTTGGTATAGTAACATATAAGAATAATTCTCAAATGTTTTATAAAAATTGGCTGAAAGCATTAAGCTGTTATATCCCTCAATATTCGCAAAATATTCTTCCTCAAAAAAGGTATAATTTGTTATTTCTTTAAATTTACTTTTATAAAATTTAATATTTAGTTTTTTGGAACAAACAAAATGAATATTGTAATTTGATAATACCTTAATACATTGTAAAATAGATATAATTTCAAACTTATTTAAAGTTTCCTTGTAAATAGGAATAACTATACAAATTTCTTTTTTTATCATTATCGATTTTGCTTGAAAATAATTATTCAATTATTTCAAATTTTTTATCTTTAAATAACCTAAAACCAAAAGTTAAATAACATAATTGATTTAGTAAAAACTTTTTACTTTTAAGTTTTTGCTTTTCTTTTTTTAAGTTTGAAATTTCAATTTGGGCTTTTGAAAAATCAAAGAAAGATCCATATTCTTTTACAAAAAAATCTGCATGTTTTACACTTAAATAATTAAATAAATAGTTTTGCTTTTTATCTGTTAAATCTTTAACCATTGATTTTGATTTAACTCTATAGTAAAATAGTGTTTTATCTATACATTTTACTTCACCATCATTTTTTAATATTGAAATCCAAAATTCCCAATCTTCCCATCCATAAATCATAGCAACATCATAACCGTTCACCTTTTCCCAATCACTTTTTTTAAAAACTGCAGAACAGAAAATCATATTATACCGTACTAATTTTTCTAAAGAAAATTCGCCTAATAACCATTTTCCATTTTCTTCTCCAAACATCTCGGCTTTACAATACACCACTTTTAAATTTAAGTTTTTTTCAAATTCTTTTAAAGCTAATTCTAAATATTGTTCACCAATTTTATCGTCTGCATCTAACGGTAAAATGTAGCTACCTAAAGCGCTTTTTATACCAGTATTTCTAGCGTTACTTAAACCTCCATTTTTAATTTCAATATATTTAAATCGGTTATCTTTGGTTAACCACTTACTAGAAACTTGTTCAGTATTATCTGGTGAACCATCATTTACAATTATGCATTCCCAATTTATATAGGTTTGGTTTAAAACTGATTGTAAAGCCTCATCCAAATATTGAGCTTGATTATAACAAGGGACTATTATTGAAACTAATGGATTCATAATTATTTAACTCTCTTTTTTTTTAAAATATTTGATCCTTTTTTTTTAAACCTAAAAATTAAATTCTCTTTTTCTTTAGCAATTAATTTAGCAATTTCACTATTAAAATAAGTATTGAAAATTCTTTTTCTTTTATTAAGAATTAAGATTCTTTTCAAAAAAACAAATACTTCTATTCGTTCTTTAAATTTTAGATCTTTATTCATAAGAAAAAAATATTTAAAATGTATTTGTGTTAATTTTTCTCTTTTCTTTTTGTTTTTAAAGCCTAATAATTCTAATTGAAAATCTATAGAAGGAAGCACACAGTAATCTTGATCTTCTTTTTTCAGTAAACTTATACTTTCACTATGTGTTCGATAACTTATTAATTTCTTGTCACTATTAGTTACATCATATTTTTGTGCAATTCTTATCCATAAATTATAATCTTGAGCATATTTTATGTGTTCATTATACTTAAATTCTTTAAGAACGTTTGTTCTAATCATTATTGAGGAATGAATTAGTTGATTTTTAAAAAATAGCTTTTCTTTTAAATTAGAAACTTCAACATTAATTTCTCCAATTTGATTATTTCTTTCATCAATTAAATAAGCTGATGAACCCACAATTGCTAATTTTTTTTTACTAGTATTAAATATGTTTAATTGAGTAGCTAATCTATTTAGTTTACAACTATCATCTGCATCAATTCTGGCTATAAATTCTGTTTCTATAATATTTAAAGCTTTATTTAATGATTTAGTTAAACCTATATTCTCATTATTTTCTATCAATCTAATTCTTTTATCAGAATAAGAATTTATAATAGCTAAACTTCCATCAGTACTACAATCATTTATAATATAAAACAGAAAATTTGAATAGGATTGATTTAAAACACTATCAATACACGTTTTTAAATACTTTTCAGCATTGTAAACAGACATTAAAACCGATATTTTTTCTTTCATTTAAATTATATATAACCCCAACCTGGAAGGCTAGAAGAGTTAAAATCATTTTTATCTTCCAACATATTATCAATTATTTTAATACCTAAATGTCTAAAAAACGTTCCCCAACAGTCTGCTAAATACATAGGTGTCTCCATATAGTCCCAACTACTATATTTATATTTTTGCTTATCTAAATTCTTATCAAAAAATTTATGAATTTTACCTTTCGGATACATTCTATAGGAAAAACTACCATCTCTTTTTTTATCATTTAAAAGTGTTTGTTTCATTAGATGTAATTTTTCAAAAACTTCATCTTTCCTATAATCAGTTTGTTTTAAACAACGTAAATATATTTCAATAATATCATAATCTTCACAAGCTCCACCTTCACTTGTTTGAATTAAACCATTTGTTGTATGCATTTTTAAACAATGATCTATAATTTTACTTGAATAAGGTATTTCTTTATTGTAATAATCATAAAATAAATAAATATGTGCCGCACCATAAGCTTTTGCATAATTACTTTCTGTAGTTATATTATCTCCCCAAAAACCATTTTCAATATTTTGATTTGCATTTAAAAACTGAAAAATTCTTTCCATATAGCTTTTGTATTCCTCTTTATCTACATCTAAATTTGCTATACTATAGGTGATAAAATACATAAAAAACATGAGCTGATTTGAAGTTGCCCAAAAATTCTTTTTTAATGAATTTTCAAGCTCGTTATCTACATATTTAGTGTTTAAATTATTTAAAAATGGAAGTTCCATATTTTTCACTCCTAAAACATCTAAAGCTAATAATGTAAAAAATGAAAATTGTGGTATTACATAACTTGAGTTGTGTTCTGGGTGTTTGTGATATTTATAATTAGCATCTATAAAATACCCTTCACTATTTCTAGTGCTTAATAAATACTCTATTATTTTATTTTTATTTTCAATATTTTCACGAAGTAAATTTTTAGTCAATACAACAAATGATGTACTTAAAATTGTTTGGTTTGAATATTGTGAAAATTTAAAACCATTTTCTGTTTTTATTTTGTTAAAATACCTCATTTATTTAATAGCTATAAACATCCATTGATTTATAATATGATAATTACTAAAATATTTTTCAAGAATTTTTTCAAGTTCTGTTTCCGTAAAAATATGTAAATGGTATGGATTTGTAATTCTTAAATCTTTTGCCTGTCTATCGGTGTCTGGAAAAGTAGAGGTTCCAATTAACACTCCGCCACTATTAAGAACTTTTGACATTTCAAAAATATATTTTTCTCCATTTTCTTTAGTAAAATGTTCAATTGTTTCAAATGCAGTTACTACATCAAATTTTTCACCATTTAAAAAACTATTATTTAAAGCATCTCCAATAATAAAATTTGTATTTTTTAAATTCCAAAAACTTCCACTAAAATCAATCGCTTCTTTTTCAATATCAAAAGCGGTAACTGTTTTACTATAGTTACTTAATATTGTACTTCCCCAACCAATTCCACAACAAGAATCTAACACCTTTTTATTTTCACAAAACACTTTTCCTGCAAAAAAATATCTCTTTAACATGGTGTGTGTATAACCTGTTTTCATAAAATTCTCATCTCCCGGAAAAGCTCTTTCCTCCTTCGCAATAAATTTCACTAAATCAGGATTAAAACTTAAAATTTTATCGATTGTTATTTTATGTTTTACTTTTTCTTCTTCATAAATATAATTCACTATTGATAAATTAATTTTATCTAGATCTTTCTCTAAATTAAAATCGACTCTGTTTTTTATAACTTTTGCCGGGTTTCCATAGGCTATACAATTTTCAGGTATAGATTTTGTTACAATACTACCTGCACCAATTATACTTCCATCTCCAATATTAACTCCATCAAGTATCACAGAATTAGCTCCAATCCAAACATTATCTCCTATTTTTATACCTTTTCTACTTTCACCTTGATATTGAATTGGAATATTTTTAAATGAAAAATTATGGTTTGCTGAAATTAAAGTGCAACTAGCTTCAATTTGTGTATAACTTCCAATTTTAACACCTCCATTACCGTAAATTATAGAATAGTTGTTTATTAAAGAATTATCTCCTATTTCAATAAAGCCTCCATATGTTAAAATATTTGCCCCTGTACCTAGCGTAAAATCACATCCAATCTTAAGCACTCCATTTTGATTTTTTAGAACTGCTAGTTCATGTATTTTTGAGTTTTCACCAATAATTATATTGTTTGGAATAACTCTCTCGTTTTTAATTAGTCTAATTAATTTTTTCCTTTTTTTTAGTAAAAAAAGAATATCAATTAGTAAATATTTTATTTTTTTAATCATCAATACTAAATTCAATTTTATTAGTTGTTATACCTGAATAAAAGTTTTTATAATTAAATTTTACGGGTATATTTCTCCACCAAAAAATGCATTCTTCTCTATTTTCATTGAAAATGGCTATAAAAAGGTACATTTTTAAACCGTTTATATGCAAATCTTTAAGTGTTATACTTAATTCTCCTTCACCCTCATTTAAATCAATTACACTGCTATTAACTTTATTATTAGCTTGAAAAAAGTCTATTCCACTCATTATTGAAGCTCTTAAAACTATATCTACATCTAAATTTTTTAATTTATTTTTAGTTTCATATTTAATTTTAATAGATAATTCTGTTTCATTATTAAAATTTATATTAGAATTAATAAGTTTAGGAGAAAAATTTACATCTTTAATTATAAAGTTTTTATTACCAGTAATTACTTTTTCTATTTCTTTTTCAGAATTAAAATCAGCTAACGAATCTTTATAATACTCAATGCTTTTTTCTACTTCACCATAATAAAGTTGATTTCCTTTACTGATAGCAATACCTCTATTACAAAACGTTGTTATTTGGTGCAGATTATGAGAAACTAAAACAATTGCAACTCCATTTTTTCTTAATTCTCCTATTCTATCAAAACATTTTAGTTGAAAATTTATATCACCCACAGCCAACACTTCATCTATTATTAATACATCAGGCTCCATTTGAGCTGCTACAGAAAAACCCAAGCGTACTTTCATACCACTACTATAATTTTGCACAGGCATTTCAATAAACTCACGTATTTCGGCAAAATCTATAATTTCTTCTACTTTACTGTCAATTTCTTTTTTAGTAAAACCTAAAACAGCCCCATTGTTGTAAATATTTTCTCTTCCTGTAAGTATTGGATTGAAACCTGCTCCAAGCTCAATAAGTGCTCCTACTCTACCTTTAATAGTTACTTTTCCTTCATCAGGATTTATTAAGCCGTTTAGTATTTTTAATAGTGTAGATTTACCTGCGCCATTATGCCCAATTAAACCTAAACATTCGCCTCTACGAAGTTCAAAATTAATATTTTTTAATGCCCAAAACTCTTGAGAACGTAAAGTTCTTTCTTTAGAATTACCACGAACATTGGTAAATAAATCTTTTACTCCATACCATAAACTTGTCTTTAAGTCTTTACAAAACTTTTTAGATAGGTTTTCTACTTTTACCAAGACTTCGTTTTCTTTCATTTTAAATTTTTATCACCTGTTCTAATTCACTTTTATTAGATTTCTAGCTATAAACAAACATTCTTAAATCTATTTAGGCACTCATCCGTTCCACCAATACAGGAATAGATACTCTATAAAATACCAATCCTAACAATAGTAATGGAATACAAGCTACTAAAACAATTATAAAATAGGTTGTATAAATTGGTGTTTGTCCAACTATTAAATCTCTAGTTGTTGCAATAATTGGCGTTAATGGATTTAACTCCATAATTGTTTTCATTAAACCATTTTTAGGCACCATATAAACTACTGGCGTAGCATACATTAAAAAACCCAACCCTAAATTAATTACTTTTTTCACATCGTTATACAACATACCTATTGGGGTAATTAAAATACCTATAGTTGTTCCAAATACTATGGTTCCTATAAATGCAAATGGAAAAAGCAATAAACTGGTATGGAAACTTACCTTAAATACCCATAAAAAAATGAATAACAAAAGTATTTTTACAAAGCTATTAAACAATAATTTATAAATTCCAGATACCAACAAGGCTTCTTTTGGAAAGTTAATTTTAGATAATATTCCTTTAGCTGCAATTGTACTAGTCATAGGAGAATCGATTGCTTCTTTTAAAATAGACCACAATAAAGTTCCTGAAAAAGCATACACAGGATAAGGTATACCAGTATCTGTTAATTTTATAGTTCCTGTAAGATTTAAAAACACCCAAACAAAAGCAGTGGTTAAAGGTGTTATAAATGCCCACATAATACCTAAATAGCTTTGACGATATTGCGCTTTTATATCTCTAACGGCCAATTGTTTAGATAAGAAACGAGAATTATAGATATCTTTTAAGCTCTCTTTTAACAGCTTTCCAATATGAACATTACTTTCTTTTTGGTAAATTTTTGTTTCTAGTTTCATACATCTAAAAAGTCAAATTGGTCTTCAATTATTTTTGAATGGGGTTATTTTTTGACTATTAAGCTGTAAATATAGCTGTTTGTACATGAATTTGAAAATGTTTTTTTAACGCATTCACTCATGTTTATTTAGAGTCTTTTAAAAGTTGCCCGACAAATAAAAAAAGTCGCCCGACTTTTTGAAAAAGTTGCCCGACTTTTGAAATTTGTTGGTGGACTAGTTTCATTTATGTTTACAATTTTGAAAATTATCACTTTCAACCAAGCAGATTACTTCGTCGCTATTGTGACTCGTAATGACGAAAGGTAAATAACGTCATTGCGAATGAAACGTAGGGAAATGAAGCAATCTCTTTTTTGCGATGAACTTATTACTTCGTTTTTTCAAAACCTCGTAATGACAGTTGTTGTTTTTATAGGTAACTTAACTTAAAATTGAGAGCTTCAATCCAAAAGGTTCCGTGTCAAGCAAGATAGGTAAGCAATTTTTCTTTTTCTCGTCATTTCCAACTTGATTGGAAATCTTCCATTTTTAAACCTAAAGACCTCCAGTCAAGCTGAAGGTGACGTTATATCCTGTTCTTTGTAATAACAGATTACTTCGATTTCTTCAAAACCTCGTAATGACAGTTGTTGTTTTTATAGGTAACTTAACTCAAAATTTAGAGCTTCAAGCCAAAAGATTCCGTGTTAAGCACGACAGGAAAACGATTTTTCTTTTTCTCGTCATTTCCAACTAGATAGGAAATCTTCCATTTTTAAACCTAAAGACCTCCAGTCAAGCTGAAGGTGACGTTATATCCTATTCTTTGTAATAATAGATTACTTCGGTTTTTTCAAAACCTCGTAATTACGAAAAGGTAGAAACAACTTATTATCAAATTATTCTTCCTATTTTTGCAGTATGAATTCAATTAAAAACGATACTATTATTGCGTTAGCTACATCTGCTGGTGTTGGAGCTATTGCTGTTATTAGACTTTCTGGGGAAAAAGCTATTGAAATTGTAAATGCTAATTTCAATTCAAAATTTGGAAACAAAGATTTGAATACTGTAAAATCGCATACCATTCATTTAGGAAATATTGTTGATGATAAGCGTATTATTGACGAAGTTTTAGTGTCTGTTTTTAAAAACCCGAATTCGTACACTGGTGAAAATGTAGTTGAAATAAATTGTCATGGTTCGGTTTATATTCAGCAAGAAATTATTCAATTATTTATTAAAAAAGGTGTTCGTAATGCTGATGCTGGTGAATTTACCCTACGTGCCTTTTTAAATGGTAAAATGGATTTAAGTCAGGCGGAAGCTGTGGCTGATTTAATTTCTTCTAATTCTGAAACTTCTCACCAGGTTGCAATGCAACAAATGCGTGGTGGCTTTAGTAATGAAATTCAAAATTTACGTCAACAATTACTGAATTTTGCTAGTTTAATTGAGCTTGAACTTGATTTTGCTGAAGAAGATATTGAATTTGCAGATAGAACTGAATTCAATAATTTAGTTACTAAAATTAGTAGTGTTTTAAAACGATTAATTGATTCTTTTGCATTAGGAAATGTTCTAAAAAACGGAATTCCTATTGCTATTGTTGGAGAACCAAATGTTGGAAAATCAACGCTGTTAAATACACTTTTAAATGAAGAAAAAGCTATTGTAAGTCATATTGAAGGAACTACTAGAGATGCTATTGAAGATGAAATAAATATTGATGGTGTTGCATATCGATTTATTGATACTGCTGGCATTAGACACACTCAAGATTTTGTTGAAAATATTGGTATAAAAAAAACGTATGAAAACATTGAAAAGGCACAATTAGTGCTGCATTTAATTGATGCTTCTAAAATAAATGAGTTAGATACTGCTATAAAAGAATTGACTTCGAAATACCCTTCTAAAAAGATTTTAACCATTGTAAACAAAGCTGATTTACTTTCTGAAAAAGAAATTTCAGACCTCAAATCTCAAATTTCAAATCTAATAATTCTGTCAGCAAAGCATAAAACAGGAATTCATAAACTAACTACAACGCTCACTCAATTAGCAAACAAAGGAGCGTTAAGTAATAATGAAACCATTGTTAGTAATTCTCGTCATTTTGAAGCTTTAAACAATGCCTATAACGCTATAAAAGAAGTTCAAAAAGGAATTGATGCTCAAGTTAGTACAGATTTGTTTGCTATAGATATTAGACAAGCACTCTTTCATTTAGGTGAAATTACCGGTGAAGTAACTACCGAAGATTTATTAGGTAATATTTTTGCTAATTTTTGTATCGGTAAATAAATTACAAAAAATCACATAAAAAACCACCTCTAAACACAGAGTTATCAACAGATTTCTTTCGTTTTCAGCATGTAAAATTTTGTAAAATTTTGTAAAATTTTGGGGCTATTTGTATCTTTATTGTACCTCATCAGAGAATTGTTATTGAAAATTTTTTGATGTGTCTAACTTGTGAAACGATGATACACTATGACACACACAGATACATTCTGACACACTATGACATAATAATTGATGAGTTAATTAAACTTAATATTTTATGAAAATTAGAAAAAAATGCCTCAATTGCGGTAAGCTCTTTTTTGCCCAAATGACAACAACTAAGTATTGTAGTCATTCTTGTAATCAACAACATTACAGAATAAAAAAGAAAAAAGAACGAATAAAAGAACAAGCATTAATTGCTCCTCGAAAAGTTGATGAAACACCTTTTGAAGATAAGTTAATAAAGCTTCAAAACCAAGATTTTCTTAGTATTGCAGATGCTTCTACATTATTAGGGGTTAGTAGATCAACAATTAATAGATTGTTAAAAAATGGACTTCTAATACATTCCAAAGTTGGCTCAAGAATTGTAATTAAAAAGATTCATTTAGAACAAATTCTTATACCTCAAACAATTACGGGTATTAGAGAGGAGAATATTCAATCAAAAACCCATAACAATAGAAATTCGTATTTTTACACCAAGGAAATCCCTGACTATTATGATATTTCTATCAGGACTTTAGACAGGCATTTAAAGAAACAGAATATTAAAAAATTTAGAGATGGGAAAAATACATATGTTTTAAAAAAAGATATAGAAAGGATATTTGGAAAACCTACAAAAACCCCAAACAAAAATGGCTAACGTAACCCTGCGGCAAAAGAAAATTGCAAACGATAAAATCAGCTTATATCTAGACTACTACCCTCCTATTATCAGTCCTAAAACTGGTAAGGAAACCAGACGTGAATTTTTAAAATTAAAAATTTACAATAGTCCACAAAACCAGCTTGAAAAAGAACACAATAAAACAACCATAGAGCTTGCTGAAGTTATAAGAGCAAAAAGACTGGTACAGATTAA
The DNA here is from genome assembly GCF_033101135.1 of Lutibacter sp. TH_r2. NCBI lineage: Bacteria > Pseudomonadati > Bacteroidota > Flavobacteriia > Flavobacteriales > Flavobacteriaceae > Lutibacter > Lutibacter sp. TH_r2. The sequence goes on along the minus strand of NZ_JAWMPV010000002.1, from coordinate 383,888 downwards.
AAATAAAGAATTTGGCTTTAAAGAAAATATTGAGCTCAATGTAAACTTTGTAGAATATTACTATTCCATTGTTGAAGATTATATGAATAAAGGAGGCAGAAATAATGGTCTTAATTGGCAAGCTTCTTATAAATATTTCACGTCTTTTATTGGTAACAAGATTAGTTCTCAAAATTTAACACTGGGAATAGCAAATAAGTATCGAGAATACCTTTTAACAACCACCACTTTAAAATCGAACACCAAAACACTCTCTCAAAATACTGCGGCTACCTACTACAAACATTTCATTTTTGCTTTAAAAAAAGCATTCGCAGAGAATATTATCTCCACTGATATTGCAAAACAAACTGAATATATTAAACAAGAGCAAACCTTTAGAGAATACCTTACCGAAGATGAACTAGTTAAACTCTGGAATACAGATATAAAATTTCCCCAGATCAAAAGAGCGGCTTTGTTTTCAGCATTAACTGGTTTGCGTTTTGTAGATATCAAAAATCTTAGTTGGGAAACAATTTATGGAGATCAACATCAAGGGTTTTATATTAAATTGAAAGAACAAAAAACTGGAAATATTCATAATCACCCAATTTCAACCAATGCTTTTGATATTTTGAAACAAGAAGAAACTTCTGAAGGTAAAGTTTTTGAAAACCTTAAATACGATCAAGTTTCAAGATACCTGAAACCTTGGATAAAGGATGCCAAAATTCATAAAAAAATTAGCTTCCACAATTTTAGACACAGTTATGCTACTTTACAACTAGCAAATGGGACAGATATTTATACTGTTTCTAAACTTATGGGGCATAAAAATGTGACTACAACACAGATTTACACTAAAGTAATGGATAGAAACAAAATTGAAGCTGCTAACAGAATAAAACTAGACTTGAATGGATTATAACCAGATTTATTTTAACACTTTCAATCACCATATAAAAATAGCAGAAAAGCTATTGAAGAAAAATAGTAAAACGCTAAAAAATAATGGATTTTCATTTAAGTATTCGTACGGTTTTCTATCAGATGAAATTTCTATTTATAAAGATCATATTTACAAAATTTTCTCCTATGAAAATAAGCTTGAACTCTTTAGAATATTTAAAAACAGAAATAAAATTTTTGAATCAGATCCAATAAATCTAATTGTGCAACATAAAATGATTCCATTTTTAAAGAAAAATGATGTACTACGTGAAATAGATCTTGAACATTTAATAAAATCAATTGCAAAATATGAAGCTGTTAGAACCTCTGGAAGATTATTTCAGAATAATAACCAACTCTACCAATTGATGTATGACTTAAACAATTTTAGCAAGCTAGAGTTAAAATCATATGGCACTTCAGTTAGAAATACAGCTATTTATAAAAAACTACATTCGAAATTATTTCCTACTCCTAAATCTTCAAAAACAAAGATTGTAAAAAGTAAAAGCTCTGAAGATGAATTTTTAAATGTGAATGAAGTTGCCGAACTTGTTAATTATGCTGTTCCTACTATTTATGATCTAAAGCATAAGGGGAAGATTCCATTTTATAAAAATGGAGCAAAACTTCAGTTTAAGAAATCTGAAATACTAGAATGGATGGAAAACGGAAAAGGAATTACTAAATCAGACATTGAAGAAAAAGCAAACGAATATTTATTAAAAAATAAATTTTAATTAATTATGCGTAAAACAAACGTTTGTTTTACGCATAATTCCAATAATATTATGGAAAAACAATATTACACCTGTCAATTTTGTCAAGAAGAATTTATTCCAAAAAGAAGAAAAGTTCAAAAATTTTGTTCAGATACTTGTAGAAACAAAAACCACTATCACAAAAATAATAATGTAAAAAAGGAGCCTATTGAAATACTAAATGAACCTATAGAAGCTGAAGAAAAAAAGAAAAATAAAGTTGAAGAAATGAGTACTGCTGGAATCGGTAATGCGGCACTTGGAAGTTTAACAGGGATTGCAATAGTTGAATTACTCAAGAAATTCTTAACTTCATTTGAAAATAAAACTGCTACAAAAGGTGATATTGAAAACCTTCTTAAAGGTTTAAATCAAAGATATTTTCCCGTTGTTAACGTAGCACCTCGTTTTAACAAAAGTACCTATTACGACAAGCAAACAGGAAAAATTGTATTTTATGATAAACAAACCCAAATGTTTGAACTTCCAATTATGGATCTTCAATAATTAAAAACTAACCAGATCTATTTATATTTGAAATCTAAAACTAGTAATTAAATGCAAATACAAGATTTAGTAGGCACCTATAACATTATTGGAAGTAACCAAGATAATTCTGATATCAATTACAAGGGAAAACTCACTCTAGAACTAGATTTAAATAACAGAATACTTGCCAAATGGCTTATTCATAAAGACCAAGAACAAATAGGATCTGGTTTTTTTAAAAATAATATCTTGGTAATAAACTTTAGCTATTTAGGCGAAGATAATGAGACCTATAAAGGTGTTGTGGTTTATAAGTGTTTATCACCAAATATTTTAGAAGGTTTTTGGTCTGAAGAATTTGGAGATCCTTTATATCTGGGAGAAGAACGTTGTTTTAGAATTAAAGATGAAAAAGAACTTTTAAATTAACAACTATGCAATGTCCTTGTAATCCTGAAAAAGACTATAAAAACTGCTGTCAAATAGCTCACAAAAATATTAACTCTGCTACTACAGCTGAACAACTAATGCGATCTAGATACAGCGCATTTGTATTAGCCAATATTGACTATTTACAAAAAAGTCATCACTCTTCTACTCGACCTACTAAAAAAGAGAAAAGAGAAATCGAAAAATGGACTACATCTGTAAACTGGTTAAAACTAGAAGTTTTAAACTCTACATCAGATACGGTTGAATTTAAAGCCTACTTTATGGAAAATGGATCTATCAACGTTATTCACGAAAACTCAAAGTTTGTGAAAGAAAATGGACATTGGGTTTATTTGGGAGCTGCTGAATAGAATAATTTAAAACATAAATCCTTTTTCAGCTTGCATTTCTTCTGTTAAATATTCAGATTTAAATGCTACTAATTGTCCTTCCTTTGCCACACTGTAATCTAAACAAATCACCTTATCATTCTCAATAACTGGATTTCCTTTTAGCCAATAATGTCCAAAAAAGACTGGTTTATTTGATGTGTAATAAAATCCTTTATCATCTTCAATTAGTTCATTTCCATATTCAACAGGGCACATCATTAAAATATCACTATTATTTCTTCTATTTTCTATAGGTTGCCACCATTTTATCCTACATTCTTTTCTTTCAACACCGTCTTTATCAAAAAATGTATGTCCATTTTTTAAAATAATTTCTTTTCCTTTTAAAGTCTCCTCAATAACTCTATTTTCAATGGAGTCATTTTTTATAAAATTGGCAAGAAAATCAATTGTTAGTTTTCCTCTATAGTTATTTTTTATCCAAGAAATGTGCTTATCATCCCAGCAGGCATGAACTCCTCTAAAATTATCCTTTTCTATAAACAAAGGCAATTCCTTAAACCAGTTTAAAAATAGTTCCAACTCTTCATCAAAACCTTTAAACTGTTTTAATGTTTCAAAATGCTGATTGATTTCTGTAAATGTATGCTTTCTATAAAAACCTCCATTTTCTTTATCTGGCGTATGAAAACAAACTGCATTAAACTCATGATTTCCCATAATAGCTTCTGCAGATCCTTCATCACACATATTTTTAACAATATGAAGTGTTTCTCTAATTTTTGGACCTCGATCTATGTAATCACCCAAAAACACTACTTTTCTACCTTTTGGATGTTTATATACACCTGAATTTAAACTATAGCCTAATTTTTGAAGTAACTTCTCTAACTCATCTGCATGTCCATGTATGTCCCCAATTATATCGTAATTCATAAAAAATAAATAATCTTAAAAGTTATATTCAAATTTAATTTATAAATATATTACTAAATAACTTTTTCCCCTTCTCCATACCATTCAGTAATAGTTTTGGAAATTTCTTTTTGCCAATCTTTTATACTAAATATGCTAGGTATCGATAATGAAATTATACTACAATCTTTTTTTTCTAGTTCATATGTACCAGATTTTATGAAACTTTTTTCGCCTGGATATACAAGAGCAACTAATTTTGCATCATAATAATGAGAGTATGCATACATTTGTCTTAAATCAGCTGGTGATGGGTTATATCCATTTAAATTTTTCCATTTTGTATCTAAAACAATACAATCATTCCTGTCTCTATTAATTACAATGTCTGGACGCATTTCAGATACTCTACCCTTTTCTGGTCTCCAAAAATATTTAGATGTTTGTGCTGTAATTGTTGATCCTATAGGTTTATACTTTCTAAGACTTACATAAACAAATTGTTCCCACAATAAATTCATATCAAACAATAATGCAAGAATATTATTCTTTCCAACACTAACATCTGGATGATAATTTAACAATAACAACCTAGCTATTTCTATTGCATTTTTGTACCCTTCTGTTTTACGATTGTAATTAATAGTTTCGAACGTTGCTTCACTGACTATTATATCTAATAGTTCTGGAAAATCTAATAAAATCGACCCTAGTTCGCTTTGTAATGTTGAATTTGTATTAACTTGATTTAATAACTTTAGTGTTTTAAGTAAGATTTGATGCAATTTATGATTACCATCGTATGTAGAGTACTTTACATAAAATCGTTCTTTATGCACACTATTTTTTTGAATGTTTTTTGAGAATTGTAGCCTTCCTTTTAAAGAATTACAATTGCCTTCTGTTTTTCTGTATTTTTTAATTAAACCTTTATGTATTAAATAATTTACTTCTTTTACAAATAACTCAATATAAAGATCTAAAATAGAGTTAGATTTCAGTTTTAAAGAGCTTAAACTTGGTGCTTTTACATTGAATATACCTACAGATTGTAACATTCCTATTAAAAAACTATTCCAGTCTTTTTTAACAGAAATATCGCTATTTTTATTAACTTTTTTATCTGCTTTTGGTAGAATGTTAATTGTCAAATTACCTACTTGTAGCACTCCAACATATTCACAAAAACGAACTCCTTTATTTGTTAAAGAAAAGAAAGGGACACCTTTATCTCCATAGAACTTACCTAATTGATTAATTATAGTTTCATCAACTAAAATACCATCAATCTTTTGACCAACTTTAATAGTTTCGTGTTCAAAAACAGTTATGTATTTAGATTTTTTATTCACTCTGGTTTTTTAATAGTAATTCTATAGCATCTAAAAACTCTATCGTATCCATATCAATTACATTCAATAAATGAAATACTTGTCTCTCGGATAAACTATCAGCATCATAATTGTTTATTGAAAAGTTTGCAAATACGTTATTCTCATTCTCCTGATTATTTTCAAAAAAACCTTCTCCTAATACCAATCCAATTTTACCATAATCTCCGAAAAAATACTCTTGCAATAAGGGTACAATTTTATTTTCGAAGCAGTCTTTTAGTTTATCTAAACTATCTACAGATAAGAAATAACTATGCCCTATTTTATGATCTCTATCAATTAATTTTTCAATTCTCTTATTGATAGTAATTAGCAATTTTTCTAAATCAATATTTTCAATTATCCCTTCTATTTCTCCAGATTTCCCTTCTGTTTTTATTAGCTCTGGTTTTGGCATCATTTCTTTAAAAACAAATCTACGTCGCAATGCAGTATCTAGAGCTTCTACACTCCTATCAGCAGTATTCATTGTACCAATAATATAAAGATTTGGAGGAACTCCAAATTCTTTTTTACTATATGGTAATTTCACTTCTAGAGCTTCCGAATTACCCATACGCTTATCTTTTTCAATTAAAGTTATAAGCTCTCCAAAAATTTGTGAAATATTTCCTCTATTAATTTCGTCGATTATAAGAACAATAGGTTCTGCTTTTTTTCCGAATTTAGTAATAGATTGATTAAAAACACCTTCGTCAAATTTCTTTATAATTTGAGATGTTTCTATATCTCTTGATATTTCTTCTTCTTCCTTATTTTCCCTTTTGTATTCTTCAAATTCGTTTGATTCAAAATCTTTTAACCCTTTAAAAACGGCATAAAACTCTGTTAATCTCGGAGAAACCCCAACAGTTTCTTTTATTTGCTTAAGACTATTTATTTCCTCTGTTGAACTAAAAGAATCATACATTTTCTGTAAATTTTCTTTAGTTAAAGGTGCAACATGCCTTGCAACAGAACCTTTTGCTCTAGCCCTTATTGAATCATTTTTATTAATTTCAAATATCTCTGTAGGTTTGCCAGTAATCGATTCAAAATAAGGCTTTGGATTTGCTTCATTATAATAATTTAAAAAAGCTTCATATAAAGTATCGAAAGTATAATTATTAGTCTTATTCTCTCCTTTTTTTGATGCTAAATAACAATTATAAGCTGCCTGGGCACAACTAGATTTAAAAATACCAGAAATTACTTCATAAGAAATTTGTTTTTCATTTTCTGAATTTTCATCAATTATAGGTTTAATTCCTTCCACAAAATCTTCGTAACTCATACTTTGATGAAAAGTAGTAAAAATGATTTGCTCCCTTTTTCTTAATTCCTTAAAACGATTGGTTAGCTGTTTTCTATCTTTTAAATTTTCTAACAAAAAAGATGAATCAATAATTTCTAAAGCTTTATTTATAGTGTTATAAGTTTTTCCTGTTCCTGGAGGGCCATAAAGAATTTGATTTAATGACATATTTTTTGAATTATTATCTTCTATTGAATCTTGTTTAATAATGTTTTTATTAAATCTTTCTTTTAAAAAATTTAAATATTTCCCTACTCCTGCAGAATAAAATCCTTTTAATCCATAGGATGGAGACTTTTCATTATAATACTTTCCATTTTTATTTCGCTGATCTATAATTAAATCCTCGTAAAGTGAATTAATCTTTCTAATATCATTTATATCATAAATGTTATAAGTTAAAATATCATTCAATTTTTCAATTGCATTTAAATAAGAACTAACTGCATTACTATTCTTCTTTTTGGTTTTATTTAACCAAAGTTGAAACTCTTCCTTTAAATTTGATTCAATACTCATTTCTGAATTTAAATTTGAATATTTATCAAACCTCTTTCCAAGTTTCTCTTTCATCTTCTTAAACTCTTCTTGGCTAATTCTATGTGCAACAAATTGAGGGTTTTTTGCTTTCTCTTTTTTAATACATTCATCAACTATCGGAATGATAAGCTCTAAATTTTTATCAATATCTGATAACATTTCTTCAAGGTTTGAATACTTATCTTTCCTAGATTTAGTTTTAATTGTACACATTTTATTGCTATCTGGACTTGCATAAGAATTACCAACAGCATTATCAAGAGGGGTTTCCAAAGATTTTATAAGGTTTAATACTGAGGTATTCTGCCCTTCATCAGGTGAGTTAGTTTGTGTAAATTCAAAATTATAACTGTATGTTAAAAAGTCAGCAGACACTTGAAAAATTAAATCAATACAATCACCAGAAGATCCTGGAAAACCAACAGGAATAGTCCAAAATGTTAATCCAAAATATCTTGATTTTTCTGTTCCTATGAAGTAATCTGTTTTAGCTCCTTTTGATCCATTCTGTCTTAAAGAAAATGTAAAATTTGGATCTTTTTTATTTTTTTCAATTAACCAGTTATAAACTTTTTGTTCGTATTCTTTATAATCTATCATTAACATCTATTTTTTACGAAACCATTCCTATTTCAAAGATTTCAATAAATTGTTTCATTTTCGCAATTATTCTTTCGCCAATAGTTCTGGCTTTTAACACACTTGGTCTATTTTCTAAACAGCCAAATATTTCATTTCTTATAGGTTCTTGTCCGCTATAGATATAGGCTTCAATTAAATTCTTGAATTGAACTTCGTCTAGATTTTCTTCTTCGCATAAAGTATGTAACGCTTTTATTTTTTGCTCTTGCCAAAACTTTTCAAATTCATCTTGAATTAAATCTACGTCTTCAATATTAGGTAAGTTTTCATCTATAAACTGTTCTATTAATTCTCGTTTACTTCTTAATTCTACTTCTCCACCTAACAACTCAATAATTGCTTTCTTCTGTTGTTTAGCATCTGACTCTTTAGCTTGTTTTAACTTGGCTAATAATTTTAATATATAAGCTACATTAATCTCATCTCTATGAATAAGCTCTAATTCAAAATCTACATCATCTAGAATAGAAGTTTTTTCTTTTTGGTGGTCATTTTTAACCTTGTCATATAAATCTAGATACTTGCTTTTATAATCTTCAAAAGCCTGTTCACTCATAGGTAAATCGTCCCAAGAAAAATCTGTAAATGATGCCAATACATTTTTTATTCTTACTAAAGCTCTAAAAGCACTTACAAATGCTAGTTCTTCGTCTTCACTTGGCAACGTATCAACACTTTTTACGGTTGGTGCAATTTTTAATAATTCAACAAAAGCTTCACTAAATTTCTTTGCAATAGTATCATATGGAGGTACAAAAATATCTTCTTTTGCATTCTTGTTTGAAAACAATAAAATAGCATCATCAGTTGCTTGTTTTAAATTTCTAAAAACCACTATATTTCCTTGTGATTTTTGATCATTTAAAATACGATTGGTTCTGGAATATGCCTGTATTAAACCGTGATGTTTTAAATTTTTATCTACATACAAGGTATCAACTTTTTTAGCATCAAAACCTGTTAAAAACATATTTACAACCAATAAAATATCTAACCTATCTTTTTCATCAAAGGTTACTTTTTCACGTTCTTTTAAACGCTTACTAATATTTTTAAAATAATTTTCAAATTGTTTGCTGTCTTTAGTAGAAAAGGCTGTGTCAAACATTTTGTTATAATCAACAATATATTCTTCTAATTTTTCTCTGGTATGATTTAATTTGTAAACTGGTTTTGGTTCGGCTGCCTTATTTTGAGTATCTGGTAAGGATCCTGATGCTTCTTCATCTTCTTCATTTGCTCCGTACGTAAAAATGGTAGCAATACGCAAATTGTGCTCTCCAGCTTCTTTCTTCTTTTTAAATAAATCGTAATACTTTATTAAATTTTCAATACTACTAACTGCAAAAATGGCTGAATAAGTTCTGCTATGCGTTTTTTGATCGTGATATTTTATAATATAATCTGTAATTTTCTCTAATCGCTTTGGAGAGTCTAATACTTCTTTAGTATCTATAGCCTCAACATCTATATCTACAAAAGTGTTGCTGTTTTTCTTATACTTACCAATGTACTCTATTCCAAATTTTAAAACATTTTGATCTCTAATAGCATCTGTAATTACGTATTTGTGCAAACATTTGTCAAATAGATCTTTAGTTGTACGTTTTCCTAAATCGTTTTTTGAAGCATTGTCTGCAAAAATAGGTGTTCCAGTAAACCCGAAAAGCTGACTGTTAATAAAAAAATCTGTTATTTTTTTATGTGTATCTCCAAACTGACTTCTATGACATTCATCAAAAATAAAAACAATGTTTTTATCTTTTAAATGGTTCATACTTTTTTGATACCTACCAGGAGAAATGGCATTATTTAATTTTTGAATGGTAGTTAATATCAACTTGGTATCATCGGTAAATTGTGAAACTAACGATTTTGTATTATTAGTAACATCTACACTATCCTTTTTAAAGCTGTTAAACTCTTTCATTGTTTGGTAATCCAAATCTTTTCTATCTACTACAAATACAACTTTGTGTACTTGTGGTAAATCCATTATAATTTGACTTGCCTTAAATGATGTTAATGTTTTACCAGAACCTGTTGTATGCCAAATATAACCGTTCTTTTCTGTAGTTTTTACGTGATCTATAATGGCTTCAGTTGCATAATATTGATACGGACGCAAGGCCATTAAAATTTTATGTGTTTCGTTTAAAACTATGTATTTAGAAATAAATTTCCCTAATTGATTGGTGTTTAAAAATGAAGATGAAAAAGCTACTAAATCTGTTATATTTTTATTGTTTACATCTGCCCAAAAAAATGTTTGCTTAAATGTTAAAGCTGCCAACGGATTGTTAGAGTAATACTTTGTATTTACACCATTGCTAATTACAAATAGCTGCACATAATTAAATAAGCTATAATTTGTCCAAAATGAATGCCTTTTATACCTACAAATTTGTTTAAAAGCTTCCTTTAGCTCTAACCCTTTGCGTTTTAACTCAATTTGAACCAACGGTAAACCATTTACTAAAATGGTAACATCGTACCTGTTTTTGTAGCTTCCTTCTTGGGTTATTTGATTGGTAACCTGAAATAAATTTTGTGTCCAATCTTCTGTATTAAAAAACCGTACATAAAAAGTATCTCCGTTGTCTTTTGTTAACTGAAAACGATCTTTTATTTTTTTAGCTTTTTCAAAAATAGAACCTTTGGCTAAATTGTTTAAAATAGCATTAAACTCTTTGTTTGAAAATGTGGTATTGTTAAAGGTTTCTAACTGCCTTTTTAAATTTGCTAGTAATGTTTCCTCGTTATTAATTACAACACACTTATAGCCTAACCCACTTAATTGTTTTAGTAAGTTATTTTCTAATTCAGCTTCAGATTGATGACTCATAGCATTCTTTTTTTCAATCAATAAATTTAGTGAATAGAACTTGAAATTTACACTTCATAAAAAATAGTTTTAAAATTATCTTCTATTGCTTTTACTTCTCTTTCTTTCAAAATTGAAAACTCTTTTTTTAATGCTCGTTTAGATAAAACACCTTTATTTTGCTCTAAAAAACGAACCAACATAGCAACTGTTTTATCAGGCATTTCAAAATTATTATCTAGGTATTTTTTAAACTCATCGTAGTTTTGAAGATAATTCACTTCTTCTGGAATCACTCTTTCTAACGTATCAAATACACAGTCATATAAAAATTCCGCTTGTTTTGTAGCATCAAAATAACGATAAAAATCAATAGTTTGATTGGTTACTTCAACATTATGATTTGTAGTTTCTTTATATTGAATATAGTCTAATAATGGGTGTGAATAGTTTTCTAACACCTTTCTATAATCATTAATATGATCTAAAATAGATGCCGAAACAGGAAAAATAACACCTTGCTTTGTAAATTCTTTTTTTGCTAGAATATGATGAATTAAGTAACGATGTATACGCCCATTTCCATCTGTAAACGGATGTATAAACACAAAACCAAATGCAATTGCTGTTGCAGCTAGTACTGCATCATAGTCTTGTTCTTGCATTATGGCATTTGCAGCTATTAAACCATTTAATAGATGCTCTAAATTTTGTTGTTTGGCTGAAATATGATCTGGAATTGGTTCACCTGTACTTCTATCGTGTTCACCAACAAAACCTCCTTCGGTTCTCAAGCCCATTTTTGTAAACCTACTATTTTCTATTACTATTTGTTGTAAGCGGATTAATTCTTCAATATTTAATTCTTTTTCACCTGCTTGCCCAATGGCTTTTCCCCAACGTGTTGCTCTATTATTGGTTGGATTTTCTCCTTCTATGGTAAATGATGCCTTGGAATCTTTTAATAATAAAAATGAAGAGGCTCTTTGCAGCACATCTTTATGTATACTATTTAAAAATGTGTTTTTTTGGTCTGATAAATTTGTTTTTATGTATGCTTCTAATTTTTCAGTTTTAAATATTAACGGACAAAAATCTACAGTTCCTGGAAGATTGTTTATTATTTTATGTCTTTTTGAACGTGTCCCTTTAACTGCAAACTGAATTTTTTCATCTAACAATGGCACAAAGTTTTTAATAGTTAAATCTGGAATATTCAATTGTTTTTGCTGTAGCCATTCGTATAAAAACCAAATTTTACGACTGTATTGTCCTGTGGGCTCAATCTGTAGTAATTCTGTTATTTCTTTTTCTTGTAATTGCTCAAATAACTTTTTAAAAAACAATAGATTTACTCCTTCATATTTTAAGGCAAAAACTAAATGTTTATAAAGCGTATCATCAAAAGTATTTCTGTTTGAAAACACTTTCCATTTTTTTGAACTATAACTGCGTCTTTTTGTACTAATTATTGCTAATTGTTCTGGAAATGGCATAGGTAATTGAAACCCTTCAATTAAAGCACCATAGCCAACTAATGTGCCTTCTTCTGGAGTTTGTACTCCTTGAAAAATTGTTATTTTTAGTGAAAAACGCATATTATTCATTGCTTTTGGTGAAAAATAGTTATTTTTTATACTTCGTGAAAAACACTTATAAATGGTGAATACTGCTTACTAATTACTATTTAAGGTGAAAAACACTTATTCAAATATACTGGAAAAATAGGTTTTTAACTGGAAAAACAGGTTTTCTTTTGATTATTTTCGGAAAAACAGGTTTAAAAATGTTGGAAAAATGGGTTAAACAATGGAATTTTAGGTTATTTTATATACAAAAATGGCTAAATAGGTTTTAAAATAGGTGTGTAAACTTAACTAATTCGAGCTAAAATAGGTTTAAAATTAAAACTGCGCATTTTTACCTTCTATCAAATAACTTCAATTCCAGCTCTGCTAAAGACAATTGTTTAAACTCGTCTATTCCGTTTCTAATAGTTTTAGCAAATTCTATAACCGCTCCATAATTTGAAGCATTTTTAAACTGTGTCCAAGATTTAACTTCTTGAGTAGGTAAGTTATTCAATTTTGCTATTTTATTAAACTCTTCTTGTATTACTCTATCTACCGGAAAGTGCGGTGGCATATGAGTTAACTCTTCTAAACACCACAAATACTTTAAATATAAGTTCAACATTTTTTGAGCTACTCCAAAATTTATAGGGATAATTTCACCTTCAATTTTTAATTGCTCACTAAAGCTTACAATTGACTTTATATGTTTAATATGTTCTTTTTCTGAAACTTGAACCGAATAATAATCTTTAACAATCTTCTCAACCTCTTCTCTTAATGCTTTTCTAAAAGCAGTTCTTGTTTTTTCAGGATAATTTTGTGTGTACACATTAGCACGTTGAAATGCACCACCAAAAGTGAGTATCCAAATTTCATTATTTATAAAAGTCTTTTTCATAATTTTTAATTAATTTATTGCTACATTATTATTTTGTTATTGAACAAGTTACATTTAACAAACCAACAATAATTTCTATAAACTAAAATAAGGTTGTAAATTTACACCGAGTTTCTCTTACCAGTTGGAAGAAGGAAATCGAAAAACGCAAGCCTAGATGCTATGCGTTTTTTGCTTTATTAGAGTTCTAGTAATTTTCTTCTATTATATTTATTTGCAATTATTTTATATTATTCCAAGTTTTACATTTTTCATAGAAACCATCTAACATTGCTTTTACGTTCTCATCTGTAATTTGCTCAATCCAGCTTTCGTAACTAATTACACCTACTTTACATTCTTTTGCTTTATTGACAATTTCCTTTTCATATTCAATTTTAATATCGTTAAACTTATTATGATCATCTATTCTCTTTTCAATACACTTAATAATTTTTCCTGAATTAACTATATCATAGAATTGATTATATTCTTTTTTGTTTAGTTTTAATTTAGATTCAGGAACTACAACATAGAAAAATATGTCACAATTTTTTGAATATGTGTTTTCAGCAATACAAGCAACATTTCTAGCGGCTTGATTATAATCTGGTGCATTTTTAGTTCCTTTACTTAAAGAACTTCCCATTTTTGCTTCAATAATTCCAAAATTATTAGCATTATCATTAACTGTTAATTTACCTTTTTTCTTTTTTTTACTATAATCAACTGAAAATTCACCTAGAGTAATATCTGCGTGTGTGTAGCCTTCATTATTTATTTTTGCATTTACAAACGGACTAGAAATTAATGCTTCAGATGTCCAATTTTGTATTTTACTAAAATCTATAATTACTTTTTCGTTATTCTTTAATACTAGTTTTTCTTCTATAGAATAATAAACCAACAATCTTGTCATCCAACCTTCATTATATATTTCTGTTGGATTAATTTTATCTTTAATTCCTTTTATTACTTCTAAATTCATCTCCATAGCATTTTAATTTACACAAACAACTGCTGCAACAAGCCTTTTTTAAAGGTTTGGGTTTTTAGCAATTGTTGGTTTACGGTTTCTATTTTTGTGTCTAATGCGGACAAATAATTGGCAATTTTTTGTTGTTCTTTTAAACTCGGTAGACTAAACTTTATTTTTTTTAATTGATTGTAAGAAAGAACTGTTTGAGATGTCCCTACACTATATTTACCAATATAGTTTTGATAATAATTAAGATTCTCAACTATAAAATTTGGATCTCCCAAAATAGAATTAAAAACTGGATAGTATGTACTAATTATTCCAGTAATCCCTAAATTATTAAGATTAAATGTGAACTTTCTATTATCACTTCTTGATCTATAAGTAATATAATTTTCAGGAATTATATTAAAACCAATATTATTTCTTTCAGTCAATCTGTTTTCACCATAATAATCACTTTGTAACATTAACCCTTTATTAGATGATGTCAAAACTTCAAACTCGTCGTTAACCTTTGAATTTTCTTTATATTCTATAATCAAATCCCCTAACCTCTTCTCTTCCCAATCTGGAAAAGCCTTGCTATTTTCATCCCCTTCGACTTCGCTCTGGACAGGTTTAAACCTCAACTGCTGCGAAAACAATTGCTGCATTGCTCCTTTTTTGTATTGGGTTAATAACTCTTTTTTGGTAGTTAGTTGCTGTATTTTGGTATCTACAGATGTTAAAAAACTGGCTATTTTTTGTTGTTCTGGGAGTTGGGGAATGTTGAGTTTAAATTTTCTTAAACTTCCAACTAAAACATTTGGTTGGGCTCCTGATGCATTAAATTTATAAACTTCCTTCATCCCATAATCACTTGTGAGAAAATGTACTAAAAAATAGGGGGAAGTTTTACTGTCACAAGTTATTTTAGCAATATTTTGTTGAATATGAAATTTATTGTTTTCTTCAATTACAACAGCATTTCCAATACTTCCAACACAAGGATAAACTATATCTCCAATGGATAATCTTGAACGTTTTAATTTCATTGACAACCTATCTGAAATATAAGAAAGATCTCGCAATTCCAATTTACCTTTACCTATATTATAACCACGAAGAGCAATTATTTCTTTATTTTCATCTTCAACCCAATATTGTGAATATTCATAACCTGCTAATCTTGTAATTGCTGTAATTTCATCAAATTCCTTGCTTTTAAATTCCCCTTCAAACTCTTTAAAGCGTAGTTTTGGTGTGAGGGTTTTGGGTTTTGTTGGTGAGATTGCCACTTCGCTATCCGTAATTTGAGAAACAGATTGCTTCGCTGCGCTCGCAAATACGTTTTTGTTGGTATTAGTATGTTTTGTTTTGTTGGTCATTTGGTTGTTTTGTGCACTAATTAATGAGATTCTGAAACAAGTTCAGGATGACGAGAAAAACTAAAATGGTGTTTCAATATTTAATTGTTTGCAAAAATCGGCTATGGTAGCATCGGTGTTTTTACTTTGCTCATCAACTTCTTTTAATTGTTTAGAAACTTCAGCCAAATCTACTTGTTCTTCTTCTTCAAAAGTATCTACATAACGTGGTATGTTTAAATTGTAGTCATTTTCTTTTACTTCATTTAACGTGGCTACATAACTGTATTTATCTATGGTTTTTCGCTCTACATAAGTATTTACAATTTGCTCTATATCGGCATCTCGTAAATAGTTTTGCGTTTTAACTTTTTCAAACTGTTGGCTGGCATCTATAAATAAGATATTCTCTTTTACTGCGCTTTGTGGTCTGTTCTTTTTTAATACCAATATACAGGTTGGTATGCTTGTACCATAAAAAATATTGGCTGGCAAACCTATAACGGCATCTAAATAGTTGCGTTCTTCTATTAAAAACTTACGAATATGTCCTTCTGCAGCACCTCTAAACAATACACCGTGCGGTAATACACACGCCATTGTACCATTGTTATCTAATTGATGCACCATATGTTGTACAAAGGCAAAATCGGCCTTGCTTTTTGGTGCTAGTTTACCATAAGATGAAAAACGATCGTCGCTTAAAAATAACGGATTTGCACTCCACTTTGCCGAAAATGGTGGATTGGCTACTATGGCTTCAAAACTTTGATCTATATGGCTTGGCGATGGATTTTCTAGTGTATCCTCATTATAAATATCAAAGCGTTTGTAATGCACATTGTGCATAATCATATTCATACGGCATAAGTTGTAGGTTGTTGGGTTGCTTTCTTGCCCATTAAACGAGCCTACTTCTTTTACTTCTTTGGCTACACGCAATAACAACGAGCCCGAACCACACGTTGGATCGTACACACTTTTTAATTGTGTTTTACCTACAGTAACAATTTTGGCCAATATTTTACTTACCTGTTGTGGTGTGTAAAACTCACCTGCTTTTTTACCTGCGCCACTGGCAAACATACCTATTAAATACTCGTACGCATCGCCTAAAATATCGCTCTCGGTATTGTTTATGTCAAAATCTATTTCGTTTAAATGCGAAAGTACATTTACAATAAGTTCGTTTTTTGCGTTTTCAGATTTTCCTAGTTTGCTACTGGTTAAATCTAAATCTTCAAACAGGTTGCCAAAATCGTCTTCGCTTTCGCTACCCATTGTACTTTGCTCTATGTTGGTAAGTACTTTGCTTAAATCGTCTAAAATAAACTTGCTTTTACCTTCGGCATTTCCTCTACGGTTTAACTCGCTAAATAACTCACTTGGTGCTAAAAAATAACCTAGTGTATCTAACGCTTCGTCTTTTATGGCAAGTAAATATTCGTTTCCTGTTTCGGTAGTTGTATCAATTTCGCTAAATTTTAGATTGTCTGGTTCTAAAATTTCATTGGCAAACTGTAGCATTTTATCACTTAAATACTTGTAGAAAATAAAACCTAATATGTAGTTTTTAAATTCGTTACCATCCATATTACCACGAAGGCTGTCGGCAATATTCCACAGTTTTTGTTCTAATTGTTGTTTTTGTTCGGTCATTTAAATTGAATGCTATTTTTTTGAAGTCTAAAAATAAGAAACCTATTTCACATACACTTATGGAATACCATAAAATGTAGGTGGAATAGGTTGAAATTATTAATCTTTTTAATTTTCCTTATTATAAAATTATTTTATCTTTTACTTGTGATTCATCTGCTCTTTATGTGCAGCCGTTATTTTCTTTCCTAATTCACTGTACTCAATTGCGTTTGCTATTTTTTTTAACGAATTTAAAGAAACAGTACTTTGATCTTTTAGAGCACTATTAAGCTGGCAAGTTGGTAAAACATAAAAGTCCCATTGTTCCATTTTTAATGGATCTATTGTATTTTGGTCTTTATGTTTTAAATGACAAAACACATACAAATCCGCTTGTCTTTTTGGTTCTCCACGTTGATTTGTGTCATAATCCCAACCTCTAGTTGGTTTCACTGAAAAAGAAATAGAAGAATATTTATTTTGATTCCAGCTTTGAATATATGCAGCAGATTTAACCTCTATTTTTATTCCGTTTTCTGTTGTTAAATCATAAGCATCCCATTCTTCTCTTAAATTTTCAGGATTAAGCCCAACAGCAGAGCCAACAATAAATTCAGCAAAACTACCACGTGTAGCATTGCTTAATAAATCTGAAACACTCCAACGCCAGAAATCTAAAACACTGTATTTAATTTGTTTTCCTTGATCTGAAATACACTCGTTTCCACTTTTAGATGTTGCGTTAATTTTTTTAAGTTTATGCATGAAACCCGCCTTTTAAATGGTTTTTCTTTGTTTTGAACGTTAAATTTAGAAAAATCTACATTACTTTTTCAGCTAAATACTTTTGAACCTCATATACATCTACTTTACTATTAAATTTTTTACTTACAGTAGGTGTATTTTCGCTCGATATCCAAATTTTCAATTCAGCATCTAAATCAAAGGTTCCAGCAGTTTCAAGTGAAAACCTTGAAATGTTTTTATATGGCATTGATTTATATTCAACTTTACTACCTGTTATGCCTTGTATATCGATTAAAATCAATCGTTTATTAGTAAACATAAAAACGTCTCTAAACAATTTAAACCCAAGTTCTACTTGCTCACCATCTGCTAATAAACGTGCATATTTATCTGTTAATTTTTCTGAAGAAACCTCACTTGCGTTTCCTAATATTTTATTGAATATTCCCATAGTTTTTAATTTTTAACATAAACCACATAGGTTTTTGTAATTTTATCGTATAAGTTTTGATTTTTATCATCCCATAAAATCCAAATTGAAGGTATAAATAAATATCCTAAAACGTTTTTTAAAAATTCACGTAATGCACCTTCTTTAGCGTTGTTATAGTCAATGCCTGTTTCTGCCGATATAACTTTAATCTTTAAAATTCTATGTCCTAAATTACCACAAAATCTAGGGTAGAAAATAATTCCTACTATTGCTCCTGCTAATCCAGACCACAAGACCTCTAACAAGCTTGATTCTTCACCAACAATATTTAATATTGAAATATTAAATACCCAAGAAATAAATAAGACAAAAAGGATGAATATAAAGGTTTGAAATAAATTAGCTAGAAATCTATCTGATTTTGATGCTATGGTATATCCAAAAACACTATTCTCTTTCATGAAAACATTTTTTAAATTGAAGTTGTTGAAGTTTTATTTTGAACTAAATCTTTTAAAATTTGAAGTTCTTTTTCTTCCTCTTCAATAGTTAATTGATAGTCCCTTAATATTTCTTGTGTTAAACTATCGGCTTTGCTTATTAATTTGTTTCGATGTTTTAACTTTTTAGTCAATCTACTTATGTATAAAAATGATAAACCTAATAGAATAAAAACAATTGCTAAAACACCTATTGAGTCAACAATTTCTTTTTCAGCTGTTTTTTCGATTGACTTATCCAATTCATTTAAGAAAACATCAACTCTTCTTGGGTCATCTGAAGTTATTACTGCAAAAACACCATCTTTTAGTGTATTTCCAGCCATTTCTTTATATTCCTTTTTATAATCGTTAATCAATTCTTCTTTTAAAGTTTTATCTTTAAAAATAGTTTCAGGGTTGAAATAAAAAAAAGCACCTAATCCTATTAAAACTATAGATAAAACAATTAGAATAAGTCGTTTTAAAAAATAATATACGTTTCTAAAGGATCTTGAAAATTTAGATGAAAATAATTCAACATCTATATTTTCAAGTTGTTTTTTTCTTTCTCTTAAAATAGTTTGACGTTCGGTTTTTTTTAATAAAAAATCATTTAATTGGGTTTGGTTCATAGTAATTTTATTACAGTTAATACCTGTTTGTTGTTTAATAATAATATTTGTTCGGAGTGCAATTTTTCCAAATCAAATATAAGTTAACCTTACCATATGAACTATGATATTTATCAAATTAATTGTTTTGTTAAAAACACTTTTAATAGTGCTATTGGTTAATTTTATTTAAATTCGCTGATAGTGATATGGAAGAAAACACAGAGAAATACAGCTTATATTTATTAAAATTAAATAGAGGGTATAATAAGGGTTTGGGTCGAGCACCTCATAAGCCTATACTATTATTATCAATTCTTCAATTAATTAGATCAGGAAATATTGATTCTAATAAAATTTTTATAACCTCTGAACTTGTTTTAGCCTTCAAATCAAACTGGAATCAACTAGTTGAAACCAAACATACGCCTAATTTTGCGCTACCCTTTTTTCACATGAAAAGTGAGCCGTTTTGGAATCTTATTCCTAAACTTGGTATGAGGCCAACAATTACATCTTCAAAGAGTATAAAAAGTTTTAAGAATTTAAATGAAACAATTGCATATGCTGAAATTGACAAGGCTCTTTTTGATTTATTTAAATCAACTAAAACCTCATTAATTTTAGCGGAGTTACTATTAAAGAATTATTTTAAAGCATCTAATTTTACGCTTACTGAAACACCTCAACTTCAAATTGAAATTGAAGATCAAATCTTAAATGAGGGTAAGCATTCTTATACTTCCAAAATTGAAGAACTTCATAATAAGCTAAATGAAGAAGAATTTGAAGAAGAAATCTTTGTTAGAAGTGGAATTTTCAAAAAAACGATCCCAAAAATTTATAATTATCAATGCTGTATTTCAGAAATGAAAATTGAATCAACTGTAAATGCTCAAATGATTGATGCCTGTCATATTATACCATTTAGCGAATCTCATAATGACACTATTCAAAATGGAATTAGTTTATCTCCCAACTTGCATAGAGCATTTGATAGAGGATTATTAACAATAAGTAAAGATTTTATAGTTAGAATCTCACCAACCGTATCTGATAATAATTCAGTTTATTCAATTAGGCAATTTGATGGTAAACAAATTAGCCTTCCTATAAACCCAAAACATTACCCTTCAACAGAATCTTTAGATTGGCATAAGAAAGAAATTTATCAAATATAAGTACTACTCTTTAGAATTTTTTATTTTTTACACACGGTGTTGTAAGCAGTTTTTACCTCATGTATTATTTTATTCACATAGATTTCTCTCTTTATAGACGTCTGTGCTGGATGATAAGCATTTATTAAAATTTTACCTTTTAATTCACAATCACTTAATACACTTTCCTTCAGTTTTTTAAACGTATCATTACCCGCTGTACAAATTATAATATCTGGATTAATTGTTTTAATTTGGTCAAGAAGCGCAACCTTATTTTCATTGAAATATTTTAAAATATTTTTGTTATTTGATTTTGATGATGCTGGTAATTTCTGAATATTTATATAACCAATATTTTTTAATGACTTACTATACTCCTTGTAAATTTTATTTTTATCAAGTTTATCAAATTCATCAATATTGTTCAATATTGCGTATGTTACGTATGTGATAGGATGAAATGTTGCTGATGAATCTTTATTTAATCCTTCTGACCTTACCTTTCTAATATTTTCAACAATTGACCAACCACCACCAGTATTATTTTCACCATCTCTAGGTTCTTTAAGTATCCATAAAATCTTATAATTTGACTCGAAATAAGTCTTTAAATCAACAATACCATCTTTAATCCATTTTCTATCTCTTGTCTCAAGTAACTCATAATGATTTTCAAGTCTTTTATTTAACTCATCAATTTCTTTTTCAAATATTGATAATTTTTGAGTTTTCATAAGTGTTTCGTATTAAATTACTGCCAATGGTAAATTGTATGAGTAGTGGTAGATTGCGTGATACTTTTCTGTCAAGCCGATACGCAGTTTGAGCGGGCTATAAACCTTGATATTAAGCATTATACCTGCCATTACTTATACAAAATGTTATAGCCATTTGCTTTATTCTCCAAAATACCTTCGTATCATCTCCTGTAATTCCATTTCATTAACCGGTTTAGTTATATAGTCATTACACCCTGCTTCTATTGCTTTGTCCTTGTCTCCTGTAAGAGCAAAAGCCGTTTGTGCAATAATAATCACGTTTTTATTGAATTTGCGAATTTCGCGAGTCGCTTGATATCCGTTCATTTTGGGCATTTGTATATCCATAAGTACTAAATCAATATCTGAATGCTGACGACAAGTTTCTATCGCATCTATACCATTTGTTGCTTTAAGTATTTCTTTGCTGAACTTTTTCAGTTTTATCGAAATTAACATTTCGGATGCTTCATCATCCTCGGCAATTAATACTTTCAAGTCAGAAACTTCCGAAATTATTGATTCTGTTTCGTTTTCGGGTATTTTATCAATTAAGATATCGTTTTCCTTCTTTGAATTTATATTACAAGGAAGAGTAAAAAAGAAGGTTGAACCTTTAGATTCTTCACTTTCTACCCAAATTCTGCCACCCAGCATTTCAACATAGGCTCTCGAAATAGCCAATCCCAACCCAGCCCCTTGCCGAGCCATTTTATCTGTAATATCAGCTTGAATAAAACGTTCGAAAATCACTTCTGCCTTTTCAGTTGAAATACCTATTCCGCTATCTTTCACATAAAATTCCACTTCTTCACCTTTATTAATACAACCAAATTCTATTGTTCCTTCATCTGTATATTTTATGGCATTTTTAACCAAGTTAGAGAGTGTACCATAAAACTTTTCACTATCCGTATTAATCGTTGATTCCTTTTCCGGCAACTCACATGTAAAACATAGTTTAAGATTTTTATGGTCGGCATCGAGTTTTAAAGAATCGTAAACAAATTGCAACTGATTATTTATGTTTGTTTCGGAAAGGTTAATATCCACAATCCCCGCTTCTATTTTAGAGATACTTACAATATTATTAATAATATTCAGCATTCGGGCACCGCTTTTTTCGATAATCTGAATATACTTCTGTTGTTTTTTGTCAGTTAAATAAGGTTCTTTCAGTAGTCCGGCAAAACCAAGAATTCCATTCATTGGAGTTCTGATTTCATGACTCATATTAGCCAGAAAGGCTGATTTTAATTGGGTGCTTTCTTGAGCTTTTTCTTTGGCGACAACTAAATCCTCTATAATTCTTTTTCTTTCCGTAATATCTTCGCTAACCGACACAAAGTTGGTCAATACCTGGTCTTCATAAATGGGTGAAATTGCCTTGTTTACCCAATAAAATTCCCCGTTTGATTTTTTATTTTGAAATTCACCAGACCAGGTTTTTCCGGCATTTATTGTATTCCACAATTCTTTATAAACCGTATTGGGAGTTTTACCTGATTTGAGCAAGCGTGTTGTATTTTGACCAATAGCTTCATCGGATGTATAACCAGTTATTTTAACAAACGCCTGATTTACATACTCAATAATCCCTTTTTTATCGGTAATTGTAATTGCAACCGGGCTTTGTTCAACCGAACGGCTTAGTAAGCGAATTAGATGCTCCTGTTTTTTCTTCTCACTAATATCGTGGACAATGGAATATAAATATTGCTTCCCTGAAATGTTGATAGTACTCGAAAAAACTTCCACGGCAGTAGCAACACCATTAGCTTTTCTGTGTTTAAACTCTAGGTACACTTTTCCATTTTTTTTGGCAAGCGCAATAATTTTTTTTATTTCCGAAATTGGCAATGTGTTAATATCGCCAATATTCATTTGGCAAAGTTCCTGTAAACTCCATCCATAAAATGCAGCAGCAGCAGGATTGGCATCGAAAATTTGTCCGGTTTCAGCACATATTAATAATTTAACCGCCGTATGGTCGTAAAATAGTTGTTTAAATTTTTTCTCGCCTTCTTCTGCTTTTAACTTGGCTGTCACTAAATCATGGTTTAATTTTAAAATATCTGAGTTCTGAATTTTAAGTAGCTTCTCAATTTTTTTTCTTTTAATAATATTAGCAGACAATACAGCAATTAAAGCAAGTAATGCCAATAAAATCAAAAGCGTAATAAGTATAGCTTGTTTATACTTATTCCAAAATGAAACTGGTTGATTAATGATGATTGAATTATCGGGAAGTTTATTAAGTGGAACATTATATCGTATTAGTTGATTGTAGTCAAACATAAAAACATTCGGACTCTCATTAACCACCCTTATATCAGAAATAGATTGCCCTGAAAGAATATTGCAGACAACTTCTGCCGCTTTTTTCCCTTGGTCGAAATGCGAGATAATCTTCCCTCCAAAAACACCATTACCCATCCCATGCTCCCATAAATGGAAAAGCGGTGCATTAAGGTTTTTATGAAGGTGATTAATTGTATTGTGAAAATCAACAGTGTTATGTATTTTGTCGCTATAGGCAGAAAGAAGCAATACGGGTGTATTGGAGGAGATTGTTTTTAATTTGGCTTTATATTCGGAATAGGTAAGCTGCGACAGGTTAATTTCTTTGAACTTTGTATTAGGTATTTGTGCCGATATTTTTCTGTACAATTCTAAATCAGACAAACCGCTACTTGTACTATCCGTTATACAATATACGCTGCCGGTTTCAGGAAAGAGTCGTATCATAAGTTCAATTGTCTCTTTCATCGAAACAGATTCAACTATTCCTGTTACATAGGGATTAGAATTTTGTTTTAGTGCTTTTTCGATGTTATTTACCCCAAAAAATACAATAGGAATATTTTTAAACAATTCATCCTCGTGTCGCAATACAAAGTTAAAAGCATCATCATCTGCAGTAAGCACCTCATCATATTTTGTGCTGTTTGCAAGCTTGTTTTTTAGTGATTTGTAGAATAAATCATACGTTGCAGGCTTAGTAAATCTTTTACTATCCATAAACTCTACATCAAGGTTAACATCAGTTGTATCTAGAATCGATTTAATACCGTTTATTTGCTGAAAATAAGTCGGAAACCGGGAATTATATGAACTTATAAGCAAAACATTCTTGTTCTCCTGCGCAGATATATCAAACGATAAATACAGGAAAAAAAATACTAGTAATATATTCCATTCTTTCATTGTCTTCTATTTTGATTATTAAAATAGCATATTAGAATAATTTCCAGTATACCTATATTATAGACGCACTTAGCATTGGCTATAACGTGATTGTGTATGATTTCGTTGCGTTTTTAAGCAACTAATTTAGTAAATAATTACCGACCAAGAAAATCCGATAGGATTTTCGTAAATGTGCTAAAACCAAAATATAAAATATACCAGTTGATACCACACGTTTTTATTTTCAATTTTCTTTTTTTAGTGTAAAACGTGAATTATTATGTTCATATGACAACGTTTCTTCTGATAATTCCAATATATAAAACTTCTCCAGTCTTGAATTGAATCGAATATCAATTATATCACTATCGTCAATAGACCAGATACCATTTGTTACATCTTTATTTTTATCATTAAAAACAAAAGTGTCGTCATCCCAAAATTCAATTGTGCCTAAATTATCTTTCCAAATTCCAATTAATTTTTCTCGTACAATATCTGATTGATTGAAACTTTTGTTTTCACTGACTTTTGTTTTTAGTAGCTCAACTTTACTTTCAAATTCGTCTTTCGTAAAGAGTCCACTTTCAAATAGATTTTTTAAATTGAGATAACCTTTTGATTTATAAATTCTATCAATTTTAATCTGATTTTCTATAATATCTATTTTCTCTCGATATTCAGATTCATTTAGCAATCCTTTTTCTTTAAGAATTTCAACACTCTGTTTTTGTTCCGTTTTTGAAAATCCTTGTTTTTTTGTTTTAGGTGTACTTTCTTTTGATGATGAATTTATATTGACATTTAATGAAGGTTTAATAGAAGAATTGTAGAAAAAAAAAATAATTGCTAAAATCCATTGTGCTGGTGGGAATATAATACAAAAGAGTAAGATTATCTTTTGAGGTTTAGTAAAATTATCTGAATTCCAAATGTAAATTGATGTGCCTGTAACTGCTCCAACTAATAAGCCAACTCCAATTTGTGTATTCATATTTCTAAACGTTTTTTAATTTTTTCAAACAGTCCATAATAGGAATCCTTTTGTCCCTTTTGTTTTGAAACTACTTCTTTAATTAATCTATTGTTTAAATAATATACCATTCCATTTTCCCAAGAATTCCAAACCTCATTGGGTATTCTTCCCATAGTTTTCCATAAATATTCTTCTGCGCAAAAATTTAAATAGTCAATTATAAACTTTTCATATTCTGATGATATTTGATACTCTTTATCTTCTTCCGATTTCTCAACAATTTCTTGTAAGACGTTATTAAATGTTTGGTCATATTTATAGTTGAATTCCGTAAATAGTTCTTTAAAGAGTTTATCATTTTCAGTTTTAGATTGTCTAATTCCGAGTGATAATGAAATTCCAGTTGCGATAACAGCACCTAGCACTTCAACTTTTTCTTTAGTTAAATAGAATAATCCGATTCCAATCACCATTGAAACTAGATTTATTAATATTATGTCAGCGTATTTTTTCAAATGTGTGGTAACGGTTTAATAAATGAAAAGTAGCGTTTTTGAAAACGATATTTTCCGATGTTTAAATTTAATATTTTTTAGGTTTAGAAACATTCTATTTTAATAAATGAAGCTATTTTTTATGTACGTTGTTGTGCGCTGGTTTTTTTAATTATTTCATTATATTTTTTTCTTTATATATGCTTAAAAGACGAGATGTATCAATCAAATGGATTATATAATTCTTGAAATGACTAATGTTTAAAATCTTATAACTTACATTTTCTGAAAACGGTTCTACAGTATCAAAGTGATAATTGTTTTCAAGAAATTCTTCATTGTCAATTACGTAAGTCATTTTTATGTTATGAGCTAAACATTTTTTGAGTTTCCTTTCATCCCTTTTTTTATTCTTTTCAAATAATTGATTAGCAGATTTTTCTCCATTACCACCAAAATCGACTGGTTTAAAATGTTGAACTCCTTGACATTCAACTGCTATGTTCAACTCTGGAAGATAAAAGTCTAACGATTGCCGACCTAACCATTTGAACCTTTTTTGTCTTTTATATGTTATTTTTTGTTCATCCAATATTAATGCGAGTTCTCTTTCTAATTTAGATTCATTGCATATTGGACAACCGCTTTTTCTGGATAAGTGACTATTCGGTGTAACCTCAAACACGCCATGTTCAGGACAAATAAGACTAACTTTTGTTTGTCCATTTACGTATTTAACTTTTGAGTAGTTAAACTTATCTCCAAACAACTCTTTTGCTTTATTAATGAATAGTTCTTTACCCATTGCTCTGTCTTTTGCCATTTGGTCAAAATGACATTTAGGACAACCACGACCCTTTAAATGCTGAACTGCGCTTTGTTTAAAGATTCCATGAGTAAGACAATTTATCTCTAATTTATCTGTAGCATTAAAACATTGGGTCACAGAATAGTCATACTTATCTCCATGGACCTTTTTAGCATTTTTTATGAAATATCTAGTGTTGTATTTATTTACTTTGGATTTAGCTATTTCTCTACCACATTTTCTACATCCACATTTAAGTCTGATATGATTTTGTGGCACTTGCTCAAATTCCCCATGAATTTGACATATGATTGTTATTTTAGTTCTAGTATTTTTCCATTCTACTTTAGAATAATCATATTTTTTACCATGTATTTCTTGAGCTTGTGAAAGAAATTTTTCGAAAGAAGTCAGTCTATATTTTCCATGACTGTACTTATAAGCACATTTCTTACAACCATTTCCTGATAGATGATTAGTTGCTTTTTGATAAAATTCGCCATGTTCTGGACATATTATGCAAACTTCGTTGTGGCTGCCTGTATATTCTACTTTTGAATAGTCAAATTTATCGCCATGGACTTTCTTTGCTTTTTCAATAAACTCTGTGTTGGGCACAGTATTTATATCATCTTTACTGTTTGTGCACACGGTCCAGTTTTATTTTTTCCCATTTCATAAGTAACTAATTGACCGTTTTCAAGTTGTTTCCAATCGCTCCAATTTGCTATGTCAATAAAATCATATCGGTGAGCGAACACTCTACTGTCTTTAGTTTCTATAAAAACGTAATTATCTTTAGGATTTTTTGTTCTACGAATGTTTCCAACTAATTTTTCTTCTTCTGATTTAAAATTAATTAAGCTATTTAAAGAATCATCTGAAAATTTATCTTTATAATGTAAAATTATTTTTTCCTTTAAATCAACTGTTAAATTGATGAATTTGTCATTATCTAGGATTAATTCTTTTATATATTCCTTATAATCTTGAATTTTTACAACTGGTAATATTCTAATAAAAGTTAATATGGCAACACTAAAATTCTTTGCCATTTTATAATCGACAATCTTTTCTTGTACGCAATCCTCAAATAATTCAAAAGCTTTTTTATAGTGTCTTATTCCATTATCAATATCTGTTTGAATTGTAAGTTCACTTTTACCTGTTTCTGAATAATATGATATTAATTCTGTATTCGCGATTCTTAAGTTTTTAGGGTCAAGTGCAACATTTTCCTTAAGATTTCTTACAACTTGAATAGCCTTATTAAATTCTTGTGCTGAATTGAAACATCTTGCTATTAAGAATGCTGTAAATGGATGATTCGGTTTTTGTTCATATACTTTTTTAGCATATACTAATGCACTTTCGACATCTTCTAATTTGAACACTAAAAATTGTGCATAATAGAATAAAAGCCTTGGGTTTTCAGGTGCAATCTCTAATCCTAATTGATAATCCTCTTCTGCACTTAATAAATCTCCTTGTGTAGCTTTAATAAAAGCACCTACTCTATAAACTTCAAAATAATTTGGATCAATGTTTTTAGCCTCTTTTACCTTTAGTAATGCATTATCAAAATCTCCATTTTTTGAAAAAAGTAAGGCTTCGTGTAAAAATTTAGCACTAATCATTTGATTTTGATTATCATAAACTAAAGCGTTGAGAGCAAATTCATTGTACTTTTGGACTTTGTTTATTTGCCTAATTCCTGAACTTAATTCTTTAGATTTTTTAATATTGGCTTTGACGTAAGATTGTTCAATTGGGTACTTTTTAGATAGAAAATCTTTTGCAAAGTCTGATATATAATAAATTACTTCTTCATAGTTATTACCATCTTCAATTTGTCTAGAAATTAAGGTAGTTTTAAATAGTTCAATTAAAAATTTTCGAGTTTCAAGAGGTTGATATGATGACAGATAAATAATTTCAGCAATAGTAACTTTTTTTCTAGAAGCTCTTATCGTTTTTAAAATTGAAATTGCTCCTTCACTTAATTTTTCATAAACATTGGTTAAACAGAAATCAAGTAAATCCTCTTTATTATTAATTACTTCGTGAGGAGCAATTCCAGTTTCTACAGTACTAACAAACCATTTAATTGCTAAAGGGTTAAAGTAAAGTTTACTTGAAATTTCTACCAAAGTTTTTTGAGGAAGTTTCATTAAGGTTTCACTATTTCTAATTCTTGCAATCTCTCTAATTAATTTGGCTGATTCAGTTTCGGAAAGACCTTTTAATTTTCTAGGATATTCTAGCTCTCCTAAACCAATTCTTGAAGTAATCAAAATATTACATTTAGTTTGAGCTTCCCTAATAAACTCTCTTACCTCTGGACTTTGAATTGTTTCTAAATTATCAATTACTAATAAAGTTTTAAAATAATCAAGATATTCTAAAATTTCATGAAGTTTACTATCTGTTCCTATTGAATCACTGATTTCAGAAATCAATCCAGAATAATCAGTAATTGCTGTAAAGATATCCTCTATCCCTTTAGATGTTAGCATTGTTGTTTTGGCGGACGTCCAAATTATTAATTCAAATGGACAATTTTCATTCATATCGACAATGTCATAGGCAACTTTTAATGCTAGTGCCGTTTTACCAATTCCTCCATCTCCTAAAACAGAAACAACTTTATTTGAAAGAACTAATTTTGTTAAAGCTTCAATATCTTGGCTTCTACCTATAAAACCTGTTTCGTCAAAGTCAGGAACAGGTAAATTATGACTTACTTTTGAGATTTCTTCATCTAAATGGTTAGTTGGGAACTTTAATGTTAATACATATGAAGGATCTTTTTCAATTTTATCTCTCGTATCAATCGTTACTGACCATTCAATTGGATCTGATTTTTTAAGGTTAGAAATGAAATTATATGTGAAAGAAAAATCACCACCTAATAAAGGACGAGTGTGCATTACACGATTCCTTATTGGTGTTAAATCACTTAATTGTTTAAATCTTCCTTTTAGATAATTAACTGTTTCTTTTTTTAAGAATTCCTTGTTTTGATTTAGGATTGTAAATGTATCTTGAAAATCAAGAAATTCAATTACTTCATCTAAATTTTCTGAATAATTTACACCAGGATTATCTTTTTCAAATCGTTCAATTATTTTTTTTTCTAATTCTGCATTTTTAAAAAATGCTAAATTTTCAAAATATGGGGTAATGTTTTTTTTAATAGAGTTTTTCAAATCTATTTCAACTCCATAAATTAATGCAGCTAATGTTAATCTTGTTTCTGTAATTTTTGACATTTGCAATTTTTTTATATTCTGCCCAACTCCTTATATAATTACTAATAGCACTACTTAAACATATTATACCCCAGATAAAACAATAATTACTTTATTAGTAAAAATACCTTTTAAAATAAATGATATAACTCAACCACTTTTATCTCTAAAATATACACTGATAAACCAACTATAGTTAAAAGTATAGAATTAAATATGTTTTGTTTTTAGCAATTCTATTTTTGTTACTCAAATTTAAAAAAATATGTCTAAATAAATATAAATCTTACAATTTTTATCAAAATTTAAAATCATTCTAGTTTTGTACCTATTGTACCTCAAAAAAGAGTCATTTTTCCTTATTTTGCTCACTTCCTAAATGTCGGTGGGGAATTTTGACAAAAAAAAGCAACAAAAAATGCTCTTTTTGAACTTGGCCAACTTCTCCCATCAAAAAAGTGATAATTTCAATAAACCCAGTGATAATAAGGGCTCACAGGGTGGTGAAATTAAGGGAGAAATGATTACCTTTGAAAAAGTTACTAACAATTGCAAACTTTTGTGCTAAATGTTTTGCCTTTTTGTACCTCAATTCTTCTGAAAGCCTATAAATAAAGGGATTGCTAAATGTTGTATCGAAATTATAACGAACAAGAGGGTTTGTTTTACAATTTTTTCATTCTTTTTAAATGCCTACTCTATTCAGTTTTCGGCTACCCTCATTAGTTTACCTCAAATGTACTTTAACAAAAAAATAAAGCCTTACGGTTACCCGTAAAGCTTTAGAATCTTTTTCAATATTTACAACAATTTCCCTTATTTTTTTATAGATTAAAATCTATAAGACTCTATATTGATAATTAAAATTAATCTTTTTCATAGCAATTAATTTCACTTCAAAAATAAGGTGTTCTATGCTAACTTTTATACGGATTTCCGTAAACAGTTAGTTTTTCTAAAAAATATTAAACTAAACCTAAATCTTTTGCTATGGAAACTAAATGAGTAGGATTATTAGCATTAAAATGTTCTCTTAAAATATAAGCTTTATAATGATGATTTTTTGCTTTAATAATTTCTAAAGTATCATTTTTTTCACTTTTTTGTGTAAAAAATGAAGCTGACCATAGCACTAAAAAAAATAAATTGAGAGGTGAATTTTATCTAATTTTTCTAAAGAGTTTTATCATTGGTTAACTGTTTTGGATAATAAAAATCAGAATTCTCTTTTTTTTTATTTTTCCAATTTAATATGTAAAAATAAATTTACATTCTCTTCTTCTTTTCCTATTCTAATATTTTCAGGTTTATAACCTGCTTTTTCGGCAAGTTCTTTTAATTCAATTTCCGTTCTATGAATTAAATACCATTCTCCCAAAAGTTCCATATAATCTCTACTAGGATTGTGGTTTTTGTTGAAATTTCCGATAATTATTTCACCATCTGGATTTAACCAATTTTTAAATTTCTTTAAAATTAAGATAAATGCTTTATCATTAAAATAATCAAATAGCCCTGCTGACCAAATTACATCGTATTTATTATTTTCAGAGTGTCTAAAAATATTTTTATGAATGAATGTGATTTGATTAAGGTATTTCTTATTCAATTTTTTTGCATATTTAATTGCAGCTTCATCCATATCAATACAAACAGTATTCATATTAAGCCCAATATTTTCCTCATATAGTTCAAATAAATCTCTCGCGGGTCCACTTGCAACATTCATAAGGTTTAAAGGTTGTTTATTTTTGATTTTTGACTTTATATCTTTTTTAAGATACTCTTTTCTATTTCTTACGGCTTTTGGAGCTGATTGACGGTGGAAATATTCGTCCCAAATTTGATATTTTTCAATTGATGATTTATGAAAAGTGTAAATTTTATCAATCATTAAAAAATCACCAGCATATCCAAAAGGTTTTCTCAACCCATATCCCTGGATTGTATTTTCTAAAAAATCTTTTCCAAAACTTCCATTTATCTTAGAGATATCTTCTTTTGATATTTCACCATTTTTAAATTCTATACTTATTTTTGAAATTAAATTATCTAGTTTGTCAAAATCTTTCTCGGATTTAATTTCTTGGGTTAACATTTCTATTTTTGATTGTTTCATTTTTGCTTTTTGGGGTTATTTTTAAAATGGCAAGTTATTTAATGATCCGTATTTTTATTTAAAGTTCTACATTAATTTTACAAGGTGTTGCAACCAGTTTTTGTTAAATTCTAATTTTAAAATACATACGTTAATCTAAAACTTATCCCTGTAATATTGTATGAATTATTTTCTGTATTTAAACTTGATGATTTTAAAATTGACATATCTAATTTAGGTTGGTATTCTATTAAAAAGTCAATTTTTTGATTTAATATATTAAACACTGCTCCTGCATTTATATTATAACACAATTCATTATTAGTAGTATAGTTTGTGTAAGTTAGGCTATTTGAATTTGAAGTCAAAAAAATTGAAGAGTTTGAATTTAGAATTATTCCACCTGAAATCCCTATATATGGTTTAATATTTGTATTAAGATTATTAAATAAATAATTAGTACCTAACATAAGTTTTGTAAGTTGAGTTTCACTATATAAAGTATAATCTAAATTGTTAATCTTTTGTTTATTTTTCATAAAGTAATCCACAGAGATATTGAAATCTAAATTTTCATCCAACATATTTGAATGAAAGTATAATTTAGCGCCTACTGATGTAAGGATTGTATTAGTT
Organism: Lutibacter sp. TH_r2; assembly: GCF_033101135.1. Lineage (NCBI taxonomy): Bacteria > Pseudomonadati > Bacteroidota > Flavobacteriia > Flavobacteriales > Flavobacteriaceae > Lutibacter > Lutibacter sp. TH_r2. The sequence continues at coordinate 351,245 of NZ_JAWMPV010000002.1, read as the reverse complement.
GCTGAAATATCAATTATATTATTATAATCAGTATTTAAATTCATTAATCCGAGAGATACTCCAAATTCAATTTTTTCGATTGGCGCCATTGATTTTTCTATTGCTTCATCAGCAATTTGTATTTCTGATTCTAAATTACAAGAGTTGTAAATTTTAATAATATTTTTTAAATTTCTTAAGGTAAGATTTGTAGCATTTTGTTCTAATTTATTTACTGCTAATTTACAGTTATTAATAAATAAAGAAACTACTCCTGATTTGAATACAGGATAATTTAAATATTCTTTTTTAGCTATTTCTTTTAAACCAAATTTACTGTTTTCTAAATAATAGTTGCTTTTACTTTTATAAAGAGATAATTCTCCACTTGAAATTTGAAGGAATAAGTATCTTCCCCAACCATAGTCTTTTACAAGATATGATTTGTCTTCAATTACTACTTTTGTAATATTATCTAAATTTGAATTTGAATTTTCAAAACGAATATTTTTAATAAGATCATTTTCATAAATAAATATTCCAGAAGTTTTTATTTGTGAACTATCGGTTTTAAAAATAGTCATATTCATAAGTTGTTGAGAAAAAGAGTTTAAACTCAATAGAGTAATACAAAAAAAGGTTAAAATTGTTTTCATAGTATATTATTATTTTAGTAATATTTAAACATCTATAACTAGCTGTTTTGTGATAATTACAACTAGGTACATCTTGAAAAATAGAAGTACTTAAAAGCATTATATTAAGAATAAAACACTAATATTAATTAAAAATTAATTTAAACAAACAATCTAGTTCAGCAGTGTTTATTTTTAGAAAAAACACTAATAATCCAACCTTGTTTAATAAGTGTGGTATAAAAATTTATTTGATCTTTAGCAATTCTATTATGTTACTCAAATTTAAAAAAAAACGATTATATATATTTATAATCTTATAAATTTTATTGAAATTTAGAATCATTCCATTTATGTGCCTTTACAGTTTAAAAAAAAGCTTTTTTTGACTGTTTTGCTTTATGGATTTCTATATATAGATATTGAGTTTATTTTAATACTTATATATTTAACGCTTTACTTAACAAAATCTGGCCATCTTTTTAAATACGTAATAAACTTCTCTCCTAATCCTTCTTTTTTTAAATGTTCCTCTGAAACTGGAATTGCAATTGGTTCAAAATTAGAATTAGCAATTACCAATTTTGGAAAATTATGGTGTAATATGGCTGAAGTTCCAATAGATACAAAATCTACACCAGCATCTAAAACTTTTTGTACATCAACAGCATTGTATATTTTTCCAGCAACTGTCCATTTTACCTTTTTAAAATCTAAACTTTTAAAGTGTTCTAATAAGGTTAAGTTTTGATATTTTTTATCATCAGGAATTTTAAAACAATCCCATAAGGATATGTCTAAAAAATCAATATTTCCTTCATCAATTAATCGCTGACAAACTAATTTTATCTCATTAATATCCATTCCAAATCTTTCAGGAGATAATCTAACACCAAGCAAAAAATTATTACCACATTGTTCTCTAATTCCATCAACTATTTCAAAAAGAAGCCTCGCTCTATTTATTAATGAACCACCATATTCATCTGTTCTTTTATTAACTTCTGAACTTAAAAATTGAGTTATTATGTATCCATGAGCTCCGTGAACTTCTACACCATTGTATCCAGCTTTTTTAGAACGAATAGCCGCGGAAATAAAATCATCTCGCAATTGCTTTACTTCTTTTAATGAAAGTTCTCTTGCATTTGTTTTCTCATTATTTGAAGGACAAACTGGTTGACCTTCTATTAATTCTGAAGGTGTTCGCATACCTGCATGATGTAATTGAATAACAGCTAAACTTCCATGTTCTTTTATTTTTGCTGTCAATTTAATATGTCCATCAATTAAACTATCATTAAAAATACCAAGTTGACCAGGAAACCCTTTGCCTATTTTTTGAACATGTGATGCACAAGTCATAACTAAACCAAAACCACCTTCTGCTCGCATAGCTAACCATTTTAGTTCATCATTAGAAAGCTTTCCATCTTCATAACTTTGTTGGTTTGTTAGAGGAGCCAACATAAATCTGTTATTCATTTTTAATCGGCAAGAGAAGGAAACTGGGGAATTTGTACTTATCATGTTAAAGTATTAATGGTTAAGTTCAAATTTAAGTAGAAATATTGTATTAAGAATTGTTAAAATCTGAATTCATTAATAAAAAGTTATAGATTAATCAATCCAATTTTTAAACTCTTTAACGCGTTCACGACTAACAATAATTTCATTGTTTTTATAGGACTTTAAAACAAGTTTTAATCTACTATTTGTGTACGCAACAATATCTTTTATTGCATTTATATTTACAAAATATTTTCTATTTACTCTAAAAAAAATATTTGGATTTAATTTAGGATCTAGTTGCTCAAGTGTATCATCTAATAAATAATTTCTACCATTTACAGTATAAATATTTGTAGCCTTATTTTCGCTATAAAAACACTCAATATTTTCTACTGAAATCATTTTTAAATGCTGACCAATTTTTACGGTAAACCTTGATTTATAGTTATTTGTTTCATTAGATAATAAACTTTTTAATTTACTTAAATCTAATTTTGTATCTATTTCTGTTTGTTGAAATTTTTTAAATTTTGAAACAGCATTTTCTAATTCATCACTATCTATTGGCTTTAACAAATAATCGATACTATTTAGTTTAAAAGCTTTCAAAGCATACTCATCATACGCTGTGGTAAAAATTATTGCGCTATTTACCTCTATTTCATCAAATATTTCAAAAGATAAGCCATCGGAAAGCTGAATGTCTAAAAATATTAAATCTGGATGCTGATTATTTGTTAACCAATTAAGTGATTCTTCTACAGAATGTAGCATAGTTTTGGGTTCTAACCCAAGCTCATTTAACATTCTATTTAACCTTCTTGCTGCTGGTTTTTCGTCTTCAATTATTAGTACGTTCATTTGGTTGCTGATTGCTGGTTAAAATTAAAAAAAATATCAATTGTTTTTTTTATAATTTAGTTTAAAAAATTATTCCCACATATCTTTTTTATCGCGATCCATTAGTTCTTTAATCTTTCTATCTTCCCAGTTTTTACCTAAAACAAAGTCCATTCCAAACACTCCAAATGCATGAAATGCGATCCCAATTCCCCAGAAAAATAGTGTTCCGTATGAACTCCAATCTAATAAAAGCCCAACACCTTCACCTGATATTATTCTTGCTAAAATTAAAAAAGCATTTACACCGATATAAACAAATAAATGAATGTAAAATCCTTTTATTGCTTTTACTCTTTTTTGAGCTCTTATATATTTTTGATTTTCTAAATTATTATTTTCCATTTTTTTAAAATTTATTGTTTGAATCTTTTTTCATTATCTCTTTAATTTTACGCTCTTCCCAATCTTTCCCAAAAAGTATCTGTTGACCAAAAACTCCATAAGCGTGAAAAACAATTCCAATTCCCCAACCTAACATTGGCCACCAAAACCATTGATACCCTGGCGATGTCATAAGGTTTATAAATATTAAAAAAGGTATAACTAAACAGTAGGATATTAGATTCCAATAAAATCCTTTAATTTCATCAACTTTCTTTTTTGCTCTAATATATTTTTGTTCTTCTGTAAAATCAGTTTTCATACTATTGTTTTTTGTTTTATGATTGCGAATGAAATTTAATTGAGTGAAGCAATCTATTGTTTCAATTTGAGATTACTTCGTCGCATACTCCTCGTAATGACGTACTATATTAATTTTAGGTTTCAACTCAACTCTACTCCCAATATTGTTTTTGATCACTTTCCATAAACTCTTTAATTTTACGTTCCTCCCAATTTCTACCTAAAATTTTATTACGTCCAAAGGCTTTAAATCCTTGTACTGTCATTCCAATTCCCCAACCAAGCATTGGAAACCAAAACCAGTGAAATTGTGGAATATATGTTAAGTTTATATAAATTATTATTGGAATTACTATGCAATAGGCAATAATACCTCCATAAAAAGCCTTTATTTCTTCTACTTGTTCTACTGCTCTTAAATATCTGCTACTTTCTATATTTTCTGATGTTCTCATTTTTTTAGTTTGTTGTGTTAATAATGGTATTTGTACTGTAAAACTTTCTGAAGTTTTTTCAATAAATACTTTTTTTAATGTGATTAAGTTATAACGATCTACAATATTGTTTAATCCAACCTTTGTACTTTTTTCTACAGTAGCTTTTGGGTTATAATTGTTTGTGATTTTTAAATAACCATTTTCTTCAGTTATCACTACTTTTAATGGATTCTCCTCTGAAACAGCATTGTGTTTTATAGTGTTTTCTAATAATAATTGTAACGAAAGAGGTATAATTTTTAATGAAGGATTACTAGCAGAATCTGGAATTTCAAATGTAACAGCATCTTCAAAACGCATTTTTAATAGTTCCATATATGTTTTTGCAAAATGTAACTCTTCATCTAAATCAATTAAATCTTTATTTTTTTGTTCTAAAACATATCTATAAACTTTAGATAGTTTGGTAGTAAACTTTTCAGCTAGTTTTGGATTTTCACCTATTAATGAAGTTAAAACATTTAAACTATTGAATAAAAAATGTGGATCAATTTGGCTTTTTAAACTTTCAAATTTGGCTGATTCTGTTTTAGCAACTATTTTTTGTTCTGTTACTTTTTTTTCAGTTAAAGTTTTGTAAAAGAATATAGCATGAAAAACTAAACTTACAATTAACGTAATTACCAATCCAAATGTGTAGTAATTTATAGCATACGCATCGTTAATAAAACTTTCTACTGGCTTACCAGATATTAAAACAATAGTTACAAATCTTAAAACAACTAACCCAAGCATTGTAAGAGCTATAGAACCTAATGCTCCATAAATTAATCTGCTTTTTGAATTCTCTTTCCAGGTAAATTTAGTTCCTATATAATTGTAGAAATAACCATTTATAACTGATAAAACAAAGGCATACATAAAATGAACACTTAAAACTTTTACTAGTTCACTTATAGGTAAATTAAAACCTTTTGCTGAAATTAATCGTTCTATAATAAATATAGCAAATCCAAGAATTAGCGAAACTTTAAGTAGCGATTTTAAATCTGTTTTCATTGAAATGGTTGTTACTTTTTATACTTGCAATTTAAAACTTAATTTCTAAAGATAAATTTTTGTTAGTCACTTCAAATTTTGATGGCTCAAATTGTGGAGGTCCATAACTCATAGGGTTATTAGATGTTCCATAACTTTCTTTAGGCATTCCATTTAATTCAAAATCCATTTTATTGTTTTCGTTTTCATCATGAAAACATATAATAGCATACTCACCTTCTGGTACATTTTTAAATGTTACTTCAGCTTTTCCATTTTCAATTTTTGAAGATTCAGAATACATTGCTTTTGCCTTTCTAAAAGTTTCTTTTGTATGAAGTGAAAAATAGATAATTCCTTTATCACTTAAAGCATTTGTTACAGATACTTCAATAGTTTGTCCTTCTTCTAGTTCTGTTTCTTTACTAGTTTGAGCAAATAGAACTGATGAAATTAAAAGTGCGATAATTAAAATTGAATGTTGCATAATTTTTTGTTTTTGAGTTAATACTTATTTTTTGATAGTTCAAAAGTCCTTTTTTATTACAACACTTAAAATTATAAATTACCGAACTGTATTTTTTTTAGGATGAAATGTAAAACCGATATTTTTAAAAACAAAAAAAGCAGCCAATTGGCTGCTTTTAAAATGTATTTCTAATTTCTAAAATTCTGAAATAGTCTTTTTTATTATTTCCACACACTCTAACAATTGCTCTTTATTCATAACTAAAGGTGGTGCAAAACGAATAATGTTTCCATGTGTTGGTTTTGCTAATAAACCATTATCACGTAATTTTATACAAATATCCCAAGCTGTTGAACTATCTTCAGTATCGTTAATTAAAATTGCATTTAACAATCCTTTACCTCTAACTTTAAGAAGTAAATCACTAGAATCTACCAATTTTTGAATTTCACTTCTAAATAATTGCCCTAATACTTCCGCGTTTTCAGCTAATGCCTCATCTTTAATTACATTTAGCGCTTCAATTGCCACAGCACAAGCTACAGGATTTCCACCAAACGTAGAACCGTGTTGACCTGGTTTAATCACATTCATAATCTCATTATTAGCTAAAACTGCAGATACAGGATACACACCTCCACTTAACGCTTTTCCTAAAATTAAAATGTCTGGTTGAACATTTTCGTGATTAACGGCTAATAACTTTCCTGTTCTTGCAATTCCTGTTTGTACTTCATCAGCAATAAATAAAACTCCATATTTTTCACATAGAGCTTTAGCTTTTGATAAATATCCCTCGCTTGGAACATAAACTCCAGCTTCACCTTGAATAGGTTCAACTAAAAATCCAGCTACATTTTTAGTTGAAGTTAGTACTTCTTCTAAAGCTTGTAAATTATCATATTCAATTTTTATAAATCCCGATGTATAAGGTCCAAAGTTTTTACGTGCATCTTCATCGTTTGAAAAAGAAATAATAGTTGTTGTTCTACCATGAAAATTATTTTTACAAACAATAATTTGTGCTTCATTTTCTACAATTCCCTTTACTTCATATGCATATTTTCTACATAATTTAATCGCAGTTTCTACAGCTTCAGCTCCAGTATTCATTGGTAACACTTTGTCAAAACCAAAAAAATTGGTTACAAATTTCTCATACTTTCCTAAAACATCATTATAAAACGCTCTTGAAGTTAAGGTTAATGTTTCTGCTTGTGATTTTAAAGCATTAATTATTCTAGGATGACAATGCCCTTGATTCACAGCTGAATATGCCGAAAGAAAATCGTAATATTTTTTTCCTTCAACATCCCAAACATACACGCCTTCTCCTTTACTTAAAACTACTGGTAATGGATGATAATTATGAGCTCCATACTTATCCTCTAACTCAACAGCTTTTTGTGATGAAATTTGTTCTGAAATCATCTTTTTTAAAAATTTTAAATTGAAAAACTAATCAATTCCTTCTTAAAGGAGAGAAATCATCCTATTCTATTCTGCAAATTACAATATATTTTTACAAAAAACATAGTATTTTATTAACCTAACCTTGCTAAAAATTCATAATCCAATAATATTATTCATTAAAAAAAATGTTGAAATTTGTTATAATAATTACACTTTATTTTAAAATAAATAGATAAATTTGTTTAATCAATTTTAAATTAAAATCAAAAAAATGAAAAAATCACTATTTGTACTAGGTATAGCTGCAGTACTATTTGTAAGCTGTGGAGAAAAAAAGAAAGAAGAAGTTAAGAAAGAAGTGGAAACTAAAGTAGAAACTGTTAAAGAAGAGGTTAAAACAGAAGTTGCTGCTGTAGATAATATTGAATTAGGTAAAAAATTATTTGCTGAAAAAACATGTGCTACTTGTCACCAACCAGATGCTAAAGTAATTGGGCCTTCAATTAAAGAAATTGTAAAGGTTTATGCTGAACAAAAAGGAAATATTGTAACGTTTTTAAAAGGTGAAGCTGAAGCAATTGTAGATAAAGATCCAGGACAAGTTGCTATTATGAAAGCAAACCTTGATGGTTTTGTAAAAGATATGAGTGGTGATGAATTAGCTGCTGTAGCTGCTTACATGAGAAGTGTAAAATAATTTAATACACATAAAATTTAAAAGCATTCCTATTTTGGAATGCTTTTTTTATGCGTAAAAATGTACATTTGCACAATGGCAAGAAAAAAGAAACAATACATTTTTGAAAATATTGAAGTAATTGATGCTGGAGCTAGAGGAAAATCAATAGCAAAATCACCAGAAGGGCAAGTTATTTTCTTAAACAATGCAGTACCTGGAGATATTGTAGATATTAGAACAGGAAGAAAACGAAAATCTTATTTTGAAGGTACTGTAATAAAAATACATAAACATTCTGAAAAAAGAACAGAACCTGTTTGTGAGTATTTTGAACATTGTGGAGGTTGTAAATGGCAAAATATGGGTTATGAGCATCAACTTGCATATAAACAAAACGAAGTTACCAACAACTTAATTAGAATTGGGCATTTAGAACTGCCAGAAGTTACTCCTATTTTAGGCTGTAAAAAACAATATTTCTATCGTAATAAAATGGAATTTTCTTTTTCAAATAGCCGTTGGTTAACTTTTGAAGAAATAAATTCAAAAAAAGAAGTTGATAACCGAAACGCTTGTGGATTTCATATTGCTGGAATGTGGGATAAAATTTTAGATATTGAAAAATGCCATTTACAAGAAGATCCTTCTAACCAAATTAGAAATTTTATTAAACAATACGGAATTGAACACAATCTTCCTTTTTTCAATCCTCGTGAACAAAGTGGTTTTTTAAGAACTATAATGTTACGTATTTCTTCAACAGCTGAAATAATGCTAGTTATTCAGTTGTTTGAAGAACTTAAAGAAGAAAGAGAAAAAATGCTACATGCTATTGCTGAAAAATTTCCTGAAATAACATCGCTTCAATATGTTATTAACGGAAAAGCAAATGATACGTTGTACGATCAAAATATTATTCTTTTTAAAGGAAAAGATCATATTTTTGAAGAAATGGAAGGATTAAAATTTAAAATTGGACCAAAATCTTTTTACCAAACAAACTCTGAACAAGCATATGAGTTGTATAAAATAACACGTGATTTTGCAAATTTAGAAGGTAACGAAACTGTTTATGACTTTTATACAGGAACAGGAACTATAGCACAATTTGTTGCAAAAAAAGCAGGAAAAGTTATTGGTGTTGAATCGGTTCCTGAAGCTATTGAAGATGCTAAAATAAATGCACAATTAAACAACATAAATAACGTTGAGTTTTATGCAGGTGATATGAAAGATGTTTTTAACAATGCTTTTATTGCAAAACATGGAAAACCTGATGTTATAATTACAGATCCACCACGAGATGGAATGCATAAAAATGTAATTGCAAAAATGTTAGAAATTTCGCCAAAACGTATTGTATATGTTAGTTGTAATTCAGCAACACAAGCACGCGACTTGGCCTTAATGAAAGAACATTATAAAATTATTAAAACACAAGCAGTTGATATGTTTCCACAAACACATCATGTTGAAAATGTAGTACTTTTAGAAAAAATATAAAATGAAAAAATACTTCACATTATTAATTTTAGCAATAATGTTTGCTGGTTGCGACAAAGATGATATTTGTTTGGAAGATAAAACACCAAGCTTAATCATTCGTTTTTATGATATTAATGACCAAGACGAAACAAAAACTGTTGAATTAGATTCTATTTATGCAGATGGTTTATACGCAGTTGATGATACAACTAGTGAAGAAACAGATTCAATTGCTATACCTTTAGATTTAAATAACGATTTTACAAAATACTATTTTGAATCTGAAGGATTAACAGATACCATTAATTTTACCTACATAAGAAATGAAATTTATGTTTCACGTTCTTGTGGGTATATTATAAATTATGAAGATTTTGAAGCTGATTTAAGCACTTCAAACTGGATAAAAGATATAGAAATAATTAACAATTCAATTTCCGATGAAGAAACTGCTCATATTCATATTTTTCATTAATATTTTTAATTTTCAGCTTAAAGCACAAGAAAATAAAGCTCAAGATTCTACAATTTCTAATAAGAAATATTATGCACTACGTGTTGGTTTAGATATAAGTAAACCTATTATTGGTTTTACAAATGACGAAGACCGAACAGAATTTGAAATAGTTGCCGATTTAAGATTTTCAGAAAAATGGTATGCTGCTATTGAATTAGGTATAAGCGATAAAAATACTATTGAAGATTATTTAGATTTTACAACTAAAGGAAGCTATTTTAAATTAGGAGCAAACTTTAACGCCTACGAAAATTGGGTTGGTATGAACAATGAAATATATATCGGAGCTAGATATGGATTTGCTTTGTTCGATCAAACATTAAATTCATACACTCCAAATGTTTATGGAACTTATTTTGAAGGCGAAACTATTGAAGATGGAACAACATTCGATGGACTTTCTGCGCATTGGGTTGAATTTATTGCAGGAATGAAAGTAGAAACTTTTAAAAATCTATTTTTAGGCGTTTCAATTTCCTTTAACAAAATGCTTTCTACCAAAGAGCCTGAAAATTTTAGCAATTTATATGTTCCAGGTTTTAACCGTGTATTTTCAAACGATGCCGGAATAGGCTTCAACTATACAATAAGCTACCAAATACCTATAAGTAAAAAATAATTTTGTATTTTTAAAAAGTTAACCTAACTATTAAAAATAATGCAAAATATACCAAGTGTTGATTTGTCTGATTTTTTATCAGATGATGCTAACAGAAAACAGAAATTTATCAAAGAAATTGGCGAAGCTTACGAAGAAATAGGTTTTGTAGCGCTGCGTGGTCATTTTTTAAGCGACCAACTTTCAGAAAACTTATACAAAGAAGTAAAAGCCTTTTTCGATTTACCTGAAGAAGTAAAAGAATCGTATGAAATTGAAGGTATTGGTGGTCAACGCGGTTATACTTCATTTGGAAAAGAAAGTGCAAAAGGGAAAAAAGAAGGCGATTTAAAAGAGTTTTGGCATTTTGGACAAGAAGTTGTTGGAAACGAAAAGTTAAAAGCACAATACCCAAAAAATGTTCTAGTAAACGAAGTCCCTAACTTTAATAATATTGGTTCTGAAACATATAAAAACCTAGAAAAAACAGCAATTTATGTATTAAGAGCACTAGCCTTGTACATAGGTTTAGATGAATTATATTTCGATAAATACGTTACTAATGGAAACAGTATTTTACGTGCAATTCACTATCCTCCTATTCAAGGTGAACCAAAAGGAGCCGTTAGAGCTGCTGCTCATGGAGATATTAATTTAATAACCTTATTAATGGGAGCTTCAGCTTCTGGTTTAGAAGTACAAAATAAAAAAGGAGACTGGATTGCAGTAACTGCTTTACCTGAACAAATAGTTGTTAATGTTGGTGATATGTTAGAACGTTTAACAAACAACAAACTACGATCTACAATTCACCGTGTTGTAAATCCGCCAAAAAAAGATTGGAATAAACCACGTTATTCAATTCCGTTTTTTACACATCCAATTAGTGAGATGAAACTAAATTGTTTAGAAAAATGTGTTGATAAAGAACACCCTAAAATGTATGAAGATATTACAGCTGGAGAATTTTTAAACGAACGTTTACGTGAACTAGGATTAATAAAATGATTTCAAAAAAAGTAATTTCATTCTTCACCTTTGGTGTATTTCTTTTAATTGCAGGCATTATATTAATGTTTACTAAAAATCCACAAGCTACAATAATTATGACCATAGGTTTAATTTTTGAACTAATAGCAATTTTAATTTTTGTTTGGAATAAACTTAAAAAATAAATAAACTTTCATTAATTTTACATTTCTTTTTCAACAAAAAATGAGTAAAAAAAAATTAAACAGTCTTGAAGATTTAGGCGGATTTGTATTTTCTACTAATAATGAATTTAAATACGATCAAGAAGAAACACAAGAAACACTTCCTCCTAATAAACAATTTCTTGAAGCTTTATTTTCCAACAAAGGCAGAGGCGGAAAAATAGTTACCGTAATTACTGGTTTTGAAGGATCTGATGAAGATTTAAAAGCACTTGGAAAAATGTTAAAACAAAAATGTGGAGTTGGTGGAAGCGTAAAAGATAACGAAATAATTATCCAAGGAAACCACAGAGATAAACTAATGCAAATCCTTAAAAAACAAGGATATAACGTAAAACGCGTAGGCGGATAAAATTATGAATAAAATAGCACCTTCAGAATTAATTCTGAACCCTGACGGAAGTATATATCACTTAAATTTAAAACCAGAACAAGTTGCCAACAATATTATTTTTGTTGGTGATCAAAACCGTGTTTCAAAAGTGACAAAACATTTTGACTCTATTGAATTTGAAATTCAAAAAAGAGAATTTAAAACCATTACAGGAACTTATAAAGGAAAAAGAATTACAGTTATGTCTACTGGTATTGGACCAGATAATATAGATATTGTAATGAATGAATTAGATGCACTTGTTAATATAGATTTAGTAAACCGTGTTCCTAAAAAAACACACACTAAATTAAATATTGTACGTATTGGAACTTCAGGATCATTACAAGCAGATATACCTGTAGACAGTTTTGTTTTAGCTAAATACGGTTTAGGATTTGACGGTATGCTCCACTCTTACGATTGTGAAGCTATTTTAGAAGCTGATGTTGAAGATGCCTTTATAAAACATACCAACTGGAGCCCAAGAAAAGCAAGACCATATATTGTAAAAAACAGTAGTGAACTTGAAGAAAAATTGATAAGCGATAAAGTTTTTTCTGGTGTTACAGCTACCGCTGGAGGTTTTTACGGACCACAAGGAAGAGTGCTACGTTTAGCCATTCAAGATCCAGAATTAAACAAAAAAATTGATAACTTTGAGTTCAATAATACAAAAGTTACCAATTTAGAAATGGAAACATCTGCTATTTATGGTTTATCTAAATTATTAGGCCATAATGCATGCTCTATGAATGCTATAATAGCTAACAGAGCAAATGGTACTTTTAGTCCTGACCCATACAAACCAGTTGAAGAATTAATAGTTTATACATTAAATAAACTTGCTCAATAAAATATTTTTTTAGTTATTGCGTTAAAAATTAAAACTTTATACAATGAAAAATTTTAAAATTTATATTTCAATAGTAGCACTTACAGGTTTATTTATAAGTTGTGGTTCTACAAATTGTGGCTGTGGATTAACTGGTGATGCCAATAAAGTTGAATTAAATACAACAGTTTTAGAGCAACAAACACTTGTTTCTGAAATAGAATAAATAAAAAATATCTATAATAAATAATCCGCTAAATAGCGGATTTTTTATTTCAAATAACCGTGTATCTTTGCACAAAATAAAAAAACAAGAAATGAATAACGGATTATACGCAAAATTCAACACTTCAAAAGGTGTTATTTTAGTAAATTTAGAGTTTGAAAAAACTCCTGGAACAGTTGGTAACTTTGTTGCTTTAGCTGAAGGAAATTTAGAAAACAAATCAAAACCACAAGGAACACCTTATTACGATGGTTTAAAATTTCATAGAGTAATTGCTGATTTTATGATTCAAGGTGGTTGCCCACAAGGAACAGGAACAGGTTCTCCTGGATATAGCTTTGACGATGAATTTCATCCAGAATTAAAACACGATGCTCCTGGAGTATTATCTATGGCAAACTCTGGACCTGCTTCTAATGGAAGTCAGTTTTTTATTACACATGTAGCAACACCTTGGTTAGATAACAAACATACTGTATTTGGAAAAGTTGTTGAAGGACAAGATGTTGTGGACACTATTGCTCAAGACGATTTAATTGAAACATTAGAAATTGTTAGAGTTGGTGAAGCTGCTGAAGCATTTAATCCAATTGAAGCATTTAGAGTATTTGAAGGTGCTAGAGAAAAACGTGAAGCAGAAGCTAAAGCTACTATGAAAGCAGAATTAGATAAAATTGCTGCTGGTTATAATGAAACTCCAAGCGGATTACGTTATAAAATTTTACAAGAAGGTAACGGAAAACCTGCAACTAAAGGTAGTACGGTTTCTGTACATTACAAAGGTCAGTTATTAGATGGTCAAGTTTTTGATTCTTCATACCAACGTAAACAACCAATAGATTTTACAATTGGTGTTGGACAAGTTATTCCTGGTTGGGACGAAGGTATTCAATTATTAAAAGTTGGTGATAAAGCCCGTTTAGTTATACCTTCTCAATTAGCTTACGGAAGTCAAGGTGCTGGTGGAGTTATTCCTCCAAATGCAACATTAATATTTGATGTTGAATTGATGGATGTAAAATAAATTCTTCAAAAAAACATAAACAAAAAAAAAGCATTGATAATCAGTCAATGCTTTTTTTGTTAGTAACTTCGGCTAAAGTCACTAAACAAATCATGAAATAGATTGTATAATTCTAAAATGTTATCTAAAAAATTAGTTTTCTAGATGTGGTTTTTGTTGTTGAATAGACTTAATGTCGAGAAATACAATAACCAAAAATGCTACTATCGAGACAACAAATACAATTTTACCTATGGTACAAAAAGTACATTGATAAAAATTAATTGTAGAACCAAATAAATGACTTGCACACCCTACCAAAATCATTATCACATAATCAACAAATGCAATTAGTGGTAAAATAATTAAGGATTTTAGTACTACATCCTTCATAATAACAGCTTAAAAATTATACAAATAATTAAACAAACAATTAGATAAATTACAATTAACAATTTAATGCAATTATTGTATTACTTATCTATAGTATAAAATTACAACACCCTAATGTTTTCATAAAATTTAATGTATCTCAATTTTAAATCGGTATTAATTTAATAATTACATAAGATTAATGTAATTTTACATTAAATATGATGTAATTTTAAATCTACTCTGTAGTATGCCAGATTTTTTTAATACCGAAACTCAATTTAATTATGACTTTTTAGACGCTAAAGAGTGTTTAAATATACTAACAAATGAAGAAAAACAACAATTAATTAATAATAAAACTGATGTTGAATTTGACGCTGGTGAAACTATTATTAAAAGAGGGATTGCTGTTAGTAATATACTTTATTTAAATGAAGGTTTAGTTAAACTAGAAATTATAAATGAAGGAAAACCATCTACTATAGCATTAGTTGAATCTCACTCTTTTATTGGGATTATATGCTGTTTTGCTTTTAAAAACTTTGATTTTACAGCTACTGCTCTTGAAAAAACTAAAGTTAGCTTTATTAAAAAAAATGTTTTTGAAGATTTTATTAAACTAAATGGCGATTTTGCCCTTAATTTAATTAAACATATGTCTGGTGTGTCTAATGGCTTATTTCATAAAATAACCACACTTTCACAAAAAAATATTGATGGTGCACTTTCTATGCTTCTATTAGATTTTGCTAGAGTTTACAAATCTGATAATTACATATTACCTATGGTTAGAAAAGATTTGGCAAATATGTTAGGCTATTCTAAAGAAAGTGTAATTAATACACTTTCTAAATTTAATAAAGAAGGAATTATAAAGGTGGCTGATAGAAAAATTAAAATTTTAGATAAAGATAAATTAACTCAAATAAGTAAAATAGGTTAATTTTTTTGAAACAAATTTATATTCAAATCGTCTGATTATTAATAATCAAACGATTTTTTTTATTTTTAAACCACATATATTTCTCTATGAAGTTCAATTACTTTATTTTTTTAATCTCTTTTAGTATAATTGTTAGCTGTTCTTCTTCTACAAACACTAATGAATTTATTAAAAAAACAGAAGGGCGCTATTTATATACTTCCGATGAAGTTTTAGAAGTTTATTTTGAAAATAATATACTTCAATTAAAATGGCGAGGCGCAAACAATATTAAACCTTTAAAGGTAAACGCTACTACATTTTTTGTTAAAGAAATGAATGAAAAATTAGAATTCACTCAAAACAATAAAAATGAAACTTATATAACCATTGTTCCAAAAGAAAACGACACTATTGTACGTAAATTTAGAAAGTTAAGCATTAACGAAAAAATCCCAAGCGAATATCTAAACAATGGAAATTTTGAAAAAGCATTAGCTGGTTATTTAGCAATTAAACAAACCGATTCTCTAAATAAAATTATTGACGAACATTATTTTAATAAATTAGGTTATAATAAGTTAAACAATAAAGAAATCGAAAAAGCGCTAGCCATTTTTAAATTAAATATAGAGCTATATCCATATAGCGCTAATACTTATGATAGTTATGCAGATGCTTTAAAAAGACAAGGAGATACAATACAAGCTTTAATTTACTATAAAAAATCGTTAGTAATAGATTCAGGTAATAAAAGAGCTAAAAAATTTATAGAAAAATATGACCAAAAATAATATTAGAGTAACTAAAACATGCTATTGGTAAGTTTCATTTTTTTTTAGAAATTAAAAAAACTTAATTTAAGTTCTTTTTTTCTTTTTTTCTCTGTAGCTACGTTTGCCTTTTGGCGGTTTTAAACTGTATGTAAAACTTACCATAGTGTACGTTCCTAAACTTTTTCTAAAAGACTCTTCATAATAATCTGCTGTACTTTTTATATGTACTCCAACATCTTTATTTAACAAATCAAAAACCTGTAGTTTTAAGTTCCCTCTTTGCCCTTTTAAAAAAGCATATTCTAACGCTACATTCCAAATAGGCAAAGTTTGTGTATCAAAGTTAGTGTCAGAAATAATAGTATAATTAAATTGAGAATTAACATTTAAACTATTCAAAAAATCCCAATCTACTTTTGTGTAATAGTTTTGGTTGTAGTTATTATTCTCACTATTATCAATTGAATATTTGGAATTTGTATAATCAAAATTAGTTCCAATAATTATATCCAATATATTTTTATTTGTGTTATTAAAACTTAACCCAAAACCTGCTTTTGTATAATCTATTTTATTATAATTATCATCTACATTTGTAATTCTATCGTACAAGTTTGTATTTATTTTTACAACATAACGTAAACCCAATCTACTTATTTTTTTACTAAAATGGATAATACTTTTAAAATTAAATCTTGATCCATAGTTTTCATATGTGGAATATCTAATATTATCTTCATCAAAATAACGTTTTGGTATAATTGCATTTTTTACGTTTGAATATCTAACAAAAGCATAAAAATTATTGGCATTTTTAAAATTATACTTGTAATATTTTAATTGTATGTTTTCTGTTTCTGAAGGTGTTAAATCAGGATTACCAAATGATATTCGCAAAGGATTAAAATCGTTAATAACAGGCGACATTTGATTGTAACCTGGCAATCCTATATTTTTATTGTAAATAACTCTAAAGTTACTTCCTTTTCTAGGCTGATAACTAAATGAAGCTCGTGGTAATAAATTGTTATATTCTTTCTTTACCAATACCTCATCATCAACTTCAAGTTTATGTTCTTTAACATCTAAAATACCCGATAAACTAAATTGAAATTTGTTAATACTAAAATTATAACTTAATTGATTTGAATAATTATCTCTATAATAATCTTGTACATAATTATAAGGATTTTCGATAGTATTTACCGTTTTATTTTGAATTAGTTCAATATCTCGTATTTCATTTCTTATTGATGAAGTAAAACTTAAATGATGGTGTTCTATTATAGGCTCTGAATATCTAAAAGATAAGTTATATTTTACACCCTTTTTTATATCGTCTTGAGTTGTAATTACGTCCTTCTCATTATCCGAATCAGGATCTTGTAATTGATATTTAGTAAAGTTTTGTTGAAAATTTTCATCAAAATAATCAGTAAACGAAAAACCAGAAACAACCTTAATACTTCGGCCATTTTTATTCATTTTTTTTCTATAAGAAAAATCTAACTTCCCATCTTTCCTAGAATCTTCACTATGCGTAATTCTATCATTCAAAATATCCTCATTTTCGTTTGCATCTAAATATATAGTTTTTGAAGTTCCATCAGAAACTCTATTATCACTTTTAAAGTTTCCTCTTAAAGCTAAATAACTATTTTTTTTAGAACGATCTCTTAAACTAAAATTTATATTATGATTGTTGGAAACATTATCAGAATTATAATCAATTTTTGAATTCAATGTTTCATCGTTATTTATAAATTCAGTTCTATTAGAGTTTACTTCTTGTAGGTTTTCTGAATAACCATAATAATAATCTACATTAAAATCTAAATCCTTTTTAATTTCATAATTAAAATTAGCTCCAGATGTTCCTGTAGTTAATTCCCCAGAACTACTACTTGTTTTTGAACCGTCACGCTCAAAAACAGAGGCTCCGGTATTATTAATATTATTTAACTTTCCAAAAACTGCTAGTTGAATATCAGATGTAAAAGCATTAATATCTAAATTAGTAGTGTATCTATTATTGGTTCCAACACCAACACCAGCTTTCCCAAAATAACCAACTTTTTTACCTTCCTTTAAAACAAGGTTTAGAACTTTATATTTTTCACCATCTTTAACACCTGTTACTTTAGTGTCTTCGCTATCTTCATCTATAATTTCAATACTTTCAATTGCATCAGCAGATAAATTTTGAAGCGCAATTGTTGGATCATTATTAAAAAACTCTTTTCCATCTACTAGAATTTTCATTACTACTTGCCCTTGAGCACTAACCTCACCATTTGCTTCTACTTCTACTCCTGGTAATTTTTTCACCAAATCTCCAACATTATCATCTTGCCGAACTTTAAAGGCTTTTGTATTATATGCCATTGTATCTTGTTTTATTTTTACAGGAATAATGGCTTTTACAACAACTTCATCTAACTGATTAACTTCTCGTTTAAGAATAACATTGCCAAGGTTTTTTGGAGTTTTTGATAGATCTATTTTACGTTGATCTACTTGGTAAGTCATCATATAAATTTGAATTAAATATGCACCTTCTTTAAAATTTTTAATTTCAAATTCACCTTTAATTCCAGTTGTTGTGTATTTAACCAACATAGAATCTACAGGATTTAGTAATGAAACTGAAGCAAATTCTAAAGGTTTTTTTTCTTCGTCTAAAACAATTCCAGAAATACTTTGAGAAAACAGATTTAATGTAACTAAAAATAAAATCGCAATAAACACTAATTTTTTATAAACTATAGAACAGCTATTAAAAACACTCAAATTCAATACTTTAGATAGTATTTCAAATTTTATATATTTAGCGAACATAAATTCATTTTTTTTGAATATTCAAAAGTAGTAAATGGTTTATTAATAAACGTCAGTTTTACATTTAAAAATAAAAATAATGAAAACACAAAAACAATGGTTCAGTGAGTACGCTGTTAGTCATCAAATTAAAACAAATCAATTAATACATTACATATGTGTTCCTGCAATATTTTTTAGTATTGTAGGCCTTTTAATGAGTATTCCTTCTAACTTTATACAATCAATAACTAAACTTAATTTACCTTTAATTGAGAATTGGGCTACCATTGTTTTAGTTCTCTTATTATTTTTCTACGCAAGCCTTTCAATAAGCACATTTATAAAAATGTTATTATTTGGTGTACTTTGCATAGTTGGCAATTTTTATTTATCCTATTTAATACCCTTAATTTACATTTCTTTATTTATTTTTGTTATAGCTTGGATTGGTCAATTCTATGGACATAAAATTGAAGGTAAAAAACCTTCCTTTTTAAAAGATCTTCAGTTTCTTTTAATTGGGCCAGCTTGGGTTTTTGAAAAACTTACAAAATAAACAATGAAAAAACATTTGGTATTTATCACCATTTTATTCTATTCAGTAATTCAATCGCAAGAAATCGAATTTAATGTATTTAACACATCAATAAACAGTAAATATGCAGAGCTCGGCACCAAATACTTTGGGCCTTCAAAATTAATTTTTGCAACTTCTAAAAAAAATGAAAACGATGGTGCATTTAAAAAAAACAGACGTAAAAATAATCGCCAACTTTTTTTAGATTTATACGTAGGTGTTATAACAAAAAATGGAGACATTATACAATCTAATAAATTTTATAATGAAACCGACAACAAATTTTTTGAATCAGATGTAGCATTTACATCTGATTTAAAAACAGTTTATTTTACTTGGAATAACTATTATAATGTTGATAATAGAAGAGATTCTACAAATTGGAAAACATTAAGAATAGTAAAGGCAAACATTGATGAAAACTTTCAAATACATAATGTTCATCAATTACCTATAAATAGTGATAAATTTTCAAATAAAAATCCAGTTTTAAATAAAGATGAGACCAAACTTTTTTTTGTTTCAAATAGAGATACTAAAAAAGGAGAGACAGATATTTATGTAGTTGATATTTTAAAAAATAATACTTACGGAGTTCCTAAAAAATTAAACGCCAAAATAAATAGTGAAGCTTCTGAAATATTTCCTTTTATTGATGAAAATAACACATTATATTTTGCCTCAAACGGACATAAAGGCTTTGGTGGGTTTGATATTTTTAAAGTAAATTTAAATAATGAATTAAGTGAAATAGAACCATTACCTACACCTATAAATTCAAGTTTTGATGATTTTGCTTTTATAGTTAATAATACATCAAAAAGTGGATTTTTTACATCTAACAGACCACAAAGTAAAGGCGATGTTGACATTTATGCATTTAATTATAATGAATTAGAAATCGAAATTGAAGAACCACCTTGTGAGCAATTAATTACAGGTACTATTATAGATAGTGAATCAAATAAACTACTAAACAATATTCAAGTTTTTTTATATAATGATTCTCAAATAGTTGAAGCTATTGAATTAAATAACTCTGAAGAGTTTTCTTTTAAATTAGAATGTGAAAAAAACTACAAAATAGTTGCAAAAAAAAATGGTTATTTACCTAACGAAATTGAATTTTCAACAAACAATACCAATCTAACTAACTTAAAAAAACAACTACTGCTAACTCCAATAAAATGTAGAAACATTGTTAGTGGTAAGATTTTAAATTCAAAAACAAACTTACCTCTTTCTAACGCAATAGTTAGTTTATTTAAAAATGATTCTTTAATTTCTAATATTCCTATTAATAATTCTGCTGAATTTAAAGTTCAAATTGACTGTGAATCTAACTACAAGTTGTCAGCCAAATTAAATAACTTTAAAAAAGATTCAGTTTTATTAGTAACTACAAAAGAAAATCATAAAATATTCTATAAAATTCTACGTCTTAAAGAAATTGAAAAAGTAGAAAAAGATATTGAATTTGTAACCGTTCGAAAACAAAAAATGGTAAAAACAAATCCTATTTATTTTGATTTGGACAAATCAAACATTAGACCAGATGCAGCTATAGAACTTTCTAAAGTTGTAGATGTTTTAAAAAAATATCCTACAATAAAAATTGAAGTTAAAGCACATACAGACAGTAGAGCTCCAGACTCATATAACTATAAATTATCAAACTCTAGAGCAAAATCTACTATAGATTACATTATTTCTCAAGGCATTGATTCTGAAAGAATATTTGGTAAAGGATATGGTGAAACACAATTAATTAATAAATGCTCTAACGGCGTAAAATGTACAGAAACAGAACATCAATTAAACAGAAGAACCGAGTTTATAGTAATTGATAAAGAATGAAAGAAGAAATTACATTTGAAGATTTTCAAAAAGTAGATATTAGAATTGGGACAATTATTGAAGTTAATGATTTTCCTAAAGCTAAATTACCAGCCTATCAACTTAAAATAGATTTTGGTGCACTTGGAGTAAAAAAATCAAGCGCCCAAATTACGCATTTATACAGCAAAAAGGATTTGTTAAACAAACAAGTTACCGCAATTATTAATTTTAAAAAAAAACAAATCGCCAATTTTTTTAGCGAGTGTTTAGTTTTAGGTGTTTATAATTCTAATAATCATGTAGTTTTACTACAATCCTCAAAAACTGACATAAAAAATGGTGAACAAGTTTCTTAAATTGATTTAACCAAAAAGAAGTTTTTTTCCACCTATTTTTTATCTTTGAATTACTAAAATAATATTTGTGATTCAACAACAATTAAAAGTGCTTTCTAGTGAAATAAATGGCGAATTAGTTTTCGACAACCTACACAAAAGCATCTACGCTACAGACGCTTCAGTTTATAGAAAAATTCCATTAGCTGTAGCTTTTCCGAAAAATAATACAGATTTAAAAATTCTAATAAATTTTGCTTCAAAAAACAATATTACCTTAATTCCAAGAGCTGCAGGAACTTCATTAGCTGGACAATGTGTTGGTGATGGAATTGTGGTTGATGTTTCAAAACATTTTACTAAAATACTTAAGTTTGATGAGCACCATAAAACCATAACTGTTCAACCAGGAGTAATTAGGGATGAGTTAAATCTATTTCTAAAACCATACAAATTATTTTTTAGTCCAAACACTTCTACAAGCAATAGATGTATGATTGGCGGTATGGTTGGAAACAATTCTTCTGGTACAACTTCCATTCAATATGGCGTTACTCGCGATAAAGTTATTCAACTAAAAACTATTTTAAGTGATGGTTCTGAAGCGATTTTTAATGAAGTCTCAAATGATGAATTCAACCAAAAAAAAATAGGTAATTCTTTAGAAAATCAAATTTACAAATCTATATTTAATGAACTTTCTTCTAAAGAAGTTCAACAAGAAATTATAAATCAATTTCCTAAAAAAGAAATACATAGAAGAAATACAGGTTATGCCATTGATGCGTTAATAAATACAAATGTTTTTAACAATTCAGAAGAAAATATAAATATAGCTAAATTGCTCTGTGGAAGTGAAGGAACACTCGCTTTTACTACAGAAATCACCTTAAAACTAGATGACTTACCACCTACTGAAAGTATGCTGGTTGCTGCTCATTTTACAAGTATTGAAGAAAGTTTAAAAGCCGTTGTATTAACAATGCAACATAACCTACACATGTGTGAATTAATGGATAAAACCATTTTAGATTGCACTAAAAATAACAGAGAACAACTAAAAAACAGAGATTTTGTTGAAGGTGATCCTGCAGCAATTTTAATGTTGGAAGTAAAAGCGACTTCAAAAAAAGAAGTTGAAATATTGGCGCAAGATTTAATTAAAGATTTACAAAATAATAATTTCGGATATGCTTTTCCTGTTTTAAAAGGTGAAGAAATTCAGAAAGCCGTTAATCTTCGTAAAGCAGGTTTAGGGTTATTAGGAAACATTATTGGTGATAAAAAAGCAGTTGCTTGTATTGAAGATACTGCAGTTGAAATGAGCGATTTGCCTAATTATATTTCAGAATTTTCTGAAATGATGAAAAAATACAATCAAAATGCAGTGTATTACGCACACGCAGGTGCTGGAGAAATACATTTACGACCTATTCTTAATTTAAAGAAAAATGAAGACGTTGCACTTTTTAGAACAATTACAACCGATGTTGCAAAACTAGTAAAAAAATACAGAGGTTCTTTTAGTGGTGAGCATGGCGATGGAATTGTTCGTGCTGAATTTATTCCGTTAATGATTGGAACTAAAAACTATGATTTATTAAAACGAATAAAAGCTGATTTTGATCCTAATAATATATTCAACAAAGGAAAAATTGTAGATGCGTTTCCTATGGATAAAAGTTTACGTTATGAAGTTGACAGAATTGAACCTGATATTGAAACCATTCAAGATTTTACTGAAAGTGAAGGAATTTTAAAAGTTGCCGAAAAATGTAATGGTTCTGGAGATTGTAGAAAACCAGTTTCTGCTGGTGGTACAATGTGCCCAAGTTATAGAGCTACAAAAAATGAAAAAGACACAACACGTGCAAGAGCAAATGCATTACGAGAATTTTTAACAAATTCAGACAAAATAAACAAGTTTGATTACGAGGAATTAAAAGATGTTTTTGATTTATGTTTAAGTTGCAAAGCTTGCGCAAGTGAATGTCCTAGTAACGTTGATATTGCAGCTTTAAAGGCAGAGTTTTTACACCAATACTACAAAAGCAATAAACCAACATTACGAACAAAACTTTTCGCTGAAAATGTAAAATATAACAAGCTAGGAAGCATTGCTCCTTTTATAACCAACGTTGCTTTAAACAATCCTATTACTAAAAAAATAATTGGAATTGCACCAAAACGTAGTATTCCTAAATTATATAAAACCACTTTAAAAAAATGGTATAAGCGTAATGTAGCTAAACTTCAACAAAAGGAATTTAAAAATGGTGAAGTGTATCTATTTTGTGATGAATTCACCAATTATTACGATGTTGAAATAGGTATAGATGCAATTAAATTATTAACTAATTTAGGCTATAAAGCAATTATTGTAAATCACGAAGAAAGCGGCAGAAGTGCCATTTCTAAAGGATTTTTAGACAAAGCGAAAATAGTAATTGATAAAAACATTGAAACATTCAAAAATTTAATTTCTGAAAAAACACCACTTATTGGAATAGAACCTTCTGCCATTTTAGGTTTTAGAGATGAATATTTGAGATTAGCTGATGATAAAACATCTGCTAAAGAAATTTCAAAAAACACTTTTACTTTTGAAGAGTTTATAAAAAATGAATTTAAAAAAGGAAACATTTCATCAGAACTGTTTACCTCAAATTCAAAAGAACTTAAAATACACGTACATTGTCAACAAAAATCGTTGAGTTCTTCAAAAGCAACTTTTGAAATGCTAAATATTCCTACTAATTATAAACCTGTTATTATGAATACAGGCTGTTGTGGAATGGCTGGAAGTTTTGGTTATGAGAAAGAGCATTACAACGTTTCAATGCAAGTTGGTGAAGATACTTTGTTTCCAAAAATTAGAAATACTTCAGAAGAAATTGAAATTTCTGCTGCAGGAACAAGTTGTAGACATCAAATTTATGATGGAACAAAAAGAACTAGTAAACACCCAATTACACTATTAAAAGAAGCATTAAAATAATATAAATAACTTTCGTCATGCTGAACTCGTTTCAGCATCACATCAAATTTGTCACATTAAGCAAATGAGACCCTGAACTCAAAGAATCACGAATTCAACATAAGAATAAAAAAACAAGTAATCAAGTTCAAGGTGACGATTTCAAAAAACAAACCAATGAGTAAAAAGAAAAAATACCAAGCAAACGAATCTCGTTACCAAAAAATGAATTATCGTAGAACTGGAAATAGTGGACTATTATTACCTGAACTATCTCTAGGTTTATGGCATAATTTTGGAAAAAATGATGATTTTGACAATGCTAGAAATCTACTAAAATGTGCTTTTGACAACGGAATTACACATTTTGATTTAGCTAATAATTATGGACCACCTTACAGTTCAGCTGAAACTACTTTTGGAAAAATTTTAAAGAAAGATTTCAAAAAATATAGAGATGAATTAATAATTTCTTCAAAAGCTGGTTACGATATGTGGCCTGGACCTTATGGAGATTTAGGTTCTAAAAAATACTTGGTTTCAAGTTTAGACCAAAGTTTAAAACGTATGGGATTAGATTATGTAGATATTTTCTATCATCATAGACCCGATTACAATACTCCTTTAGAAGAAACTATGGGAGCACTTGATTTAATAGTAAGACAAGGAAAAGCACTATATGTTGGACTTTCAAATTACCAACCAGAAAGAGCTGCTGAAGCTTTTAAAATTTTAAAGGATTTAGGAACTCCATGCTTAATTCATCAACCTAGATATAGCTTATTAGATCGTTGGGTTGAGGATGGATTACTTGATTTGTTAGGAAATGAAGGTGTTGGTACAATCGCATTCTCACCATTAGGACAAGGAATGTTAACTGATAAATATTTAAATGGTTTTCCTAAAGATTCTAGAGCTGTA
Organism: Lutibacter sp. TH_r2; assembly: GCF_033101135.1. Lineage (NCBI taxonomy): Bacteria > Pseudomonadati > Bacteroidota > Flavobacteriia > Flavobacteriales > Flavobacteriaceae > Lutibacter > Lutibacter sp. TH_r2. The sequence continues at coordinate 325,763 of NZ_JAWMPV010000002.1, read as the reverse complement.
AAAGATGGACGTTATTTAAAAACTGAACAAATTAATGAGCAGTTAGATAAAATTAGAGCATTAAACAAAATTGCTAAAAACAGAAATCAAAATTTAGCTCAAATGGCAATTGCGTGGATTTTAAAAGATGAACGAATTACTTCTGTTCTAATTGGAGCTAGTAAAACTGAACAAATTTTAGATAGTTTAAAAGCAACTGAAAACACAAAATTCTCTAATGAAGAATTAGAGAAAATTGAAAATATTTTGAAATAAATAATTTGTTATTATTTTGAATGAAAAAATAACAATTCTGTTCTTATTTCTACGCAAATAAAAATCTATAGAATATTAGTAGAATTTCTGTTTTCACAGGGATACTAAAAAGCAAAAAGGGATTCCAATAAAATGGAATCCCTTTTCTATTATGCATTCGCCAGCCATAGCTTGTGCATCGTTTTTTATAAGCTGCTTAAACTAGCTTTTATTGTTTCTATTTTTGATAAAGCATCTGCTTCTTTTTTGCGTTCCATAGCTATTACTTGCTCTGGTGCATTGTTTACAAAACGCTCATTACTCAATTTCTTTTGAACAGATTTTAAGAAACCTTCGTTATATTTTAGTTCTTCTTCCAACTTTGCTTTTTCAGCTTCCACATCAATTGCATCACCCATTGGAATAAAATACTCGTTAGATTTTACTCTAAAACTCAACGCTCCATCTACTTTTTCTTCAACATAATTAAGTGATGACAAGTTACCTAATTTTTCAATAACTGCATCAAAATCGGTAGAAACTTTATCGTTATTCAATACAGAAAATTCAATCTGATCTTTAAACGAAATATTTTTATCTTTTCTAACAGTTCTAATTCCTGAAATTACTTCTGAAGCAACTTTAAAACCTTCAATTAAACTTTCGTTAACTTCAATGGCTTTAGGGTATTCGGCAATAATTAATGCTTCTTCTGAAGTTCTTTCAGTAATAGTTTGCCAAATTTCTTCAGTTAAGAAAGGCATAAACGGATGCAATATTTTTAAATTATCTTCTAAAAATGAAATAACTGCTTTGTAAGTTTTAGCATCTATTGGTTGTTGATAACCTGGTTTAACCATTTCCAAAAACCATGAAGAAAAATCGTCCCAAACTAATTTGTAAATACTCATTAAAGCTTCACTAATTCTGTATTGGTCAAAAGATTTTTCTAAATCTACTAATGTTTGTTGAAATTTAGCTTGATACCAATCAATAGCAATTTTAGCTGATTTTGGTTGTTCTATATCTTCAGAAACTTCCCATCCTTTAATTAATCGGAATGCATTCCATATTTTGTTAGAGAAATTACGACCTTGGGCACATAATTCTTCATCAAACAATAAATCGTTACCCGCAGCAGAACACAATAACATACCAACACGTACACCATCTGCACCATATTTCTCCATTAATTTAATTGGATCTGGAGAATTCCCTAACGATTTAGACATTTTTCTTCCTTTACTATCACGTACAATTCCTGTGAAATAAACATTTGTAAAAGGTTTCTCATTTCTAAATTCGTAACCAGCAAAAATCATACGAGCAACCCAAAAGAAAATAATATCTGGTCCAGTAACTAAATCGTTTGTTGGATAATAGTATTCAATTTCTTCATTATTTGGTTTTCTAATTCCGTCGAAAACAGATATTGGCCATAACCAAGAAGAGAACCAAGTATCTAAAGCATCAGGATCTTGTGTTAAATCTTCAACTTTAAACTCCTTCCCTACTTTTTCTGAAGCTAATTTTACAGCTTCCTCAATGGTTTCAGCAATTACATAATCTTCAACACCATCTCCATAGAAAAATGCAGGAATACGGTGTCCCCACCATAATTGACGAGAAATATTCCAATCTCTAATATTTGTTAACCAATGCTTATAAGTACTATTGTAATGTTTTGGAAAGAATTTTACTTCTTCATCTTCCAATACAGCTTTTAAAGCAGGCTCAACAATAGTATCCATTTTTAAGAACCATTGTGCCGAAATTTTAGGTTCAATAACTGCTTTTGTTCTTTCAGAAGTTCCAACTTTATGTAAATGCTGTTCAACTTTAACTAAACAACCTAATTCGTCTAATTCTTTTGTTATTTCCTTTTGAACAACAAACCTATCTTTTCCTTCATAATGTAAACCATTAGAATTTAAAGATGCATCATCATTAAAAATATCAATGACTTCAAGATTATGTTTTTCACCTAAAACTTTATCGTTTTGATCGTGTGCAGGTGTAACTTTTAAACAACCTGTACCAAATTCAAGATCTACATATTCATCTTCAATAATAGGAATCACTCTATTTACAATTGGTACAATTGCTTTTTTACCCTTTAAATGTGTAAAACGTTCATCAGTTGGATTGATACATATTGCAGTATCACCTAAAATTGTTTCAGGACGTGTAGTTGCAATTGTTAGCACATCATCACTACCTTCAATTTTATAATTTACATAGTAAAGATTTCCTTGTTTTTCTTCAAAAACAACTTCTTCATCAGATAATGTAGTTTTAGCTTCAGGATCCCAATTTACCATTCTATAACCACGGTAAATTAAACCTTTGTTATATAAATCTATAAAAACTTTAGAAACAGCTTCACTTAAATCAGCATCCATGGTAAACTTTGTACGTTCCCAATCGCAAGATGCTCCAAGCTTTTTAAGTTGTTCTAAAATAATTCCTCCGTGCTCATCAGTCCAATCCCAAGCGTGTTTTAAAAATTCATCACGCGTTAAATCTGCTTTGTTAATTCCTTGTTCTTTTAATTTAGCAACAACTTTAGCTTCTGTAGCAATAGATGCATGATCGGTTCCAGGAACCCAACAAGCATTTTTTCCTTTTAAACGAGCACGTCTAATTAATACATCTTGAATAGTATTATTTAGCATGTGTCCCATATGTAAAACTCCAGTTACATTTGGTGGTGGAATTACTATGGTATAAGGTTCTTTTTTATTTGGTATAGAATGAAAATAATTATTTTCCATCCAATATTTATACCACTTACCTTCTACTTCTTGAGGTGAATATTTTGTTGCTAAACTCATTTTTGGTCTAATATTTGTAATACAGTTTGCAAATGTACAATTATAAGCATTAACATAAAATATTTTGAAAGCATAAAAAAATAATTACCTTTACACTTTAAAATTTAAATTATGAAAAAAATAGTTACACTATTATTTATAGGTTTGTTAACATTCTCAATGAATGCTCAACAACAAGAAACTACTACTCCAGCAGATCCAAATGCAGCTGCATTTGAATTTGAAGCTGAAGTTATTGATTACGGAAAAGTTGAATTCAATGGTGATGGAGTTAGAAAATTTGTATTTAAAAATACTGGAAAATCTCCATTAGTTATTTCTAGAATTCAGTCTAGTTGTGGTTGTACGGTTCCAAAAAAACCTACTGAACCAATTTTACCTGGAGAAACTGGAGAAATTGAAGTAAAATACGCTACTAACAGAGCTGGTGGATTTTCTAAAATGATTACTGTTTATTCTAATGCTACTGAAAAAGTAAAACGCCTTAGAATTAAAGGGATTGTTGTAAAATCTGAATCTCCTGTAGATAAAAAGAAACCAATGGTTTCTTCTAAAGTATAATAAACTTTAAAATATATATAAAAAAGGCTTCCAAATTGGAAGCCTTTTTTATTCTAAAATATTTTTTAAATAGAATTGGAAAACGTGATGTTGTCCATTTCGTTCAACAGTAACTGATACTTTTTTCTTTCTTTTATAATAAAAATTAGAAAGCACTTCTTCAAAATCCATTGTGTGCACATACTTACCATTTACCTTTATTAATATATCATCTTTTAATAAACCCGCATCATAAGCTGGTGAACCTTCTAATATTTTAAAAATTCTATAAGATGGTTTAAACTTGTATTTATAGTTATAATCTATTACAACTTTGTTCCCTCCTTTTTGTTTATTTTCATAAGAAAAAGAAGAATTATCTCTTTCTTTTACTAAAATTTTTCCATTGTATACTAAATCAATACCACTCATATTATACCTAAAAGCTTCTTTAAAATGAGCGCCTTTTTTTAATGAAATTTTACTATTCTTATAATCAAAAGTTACAATAAACCTTTTAAGAATACTTCCTCCCATACTTCCATTTCGTTCTTTAAACTTTTTTGCAAAAGCAATTGAGATAGAATCTGGGTAAGATACTGTGGGATTTTTTATTTCAAATTTCCCAAAAATTAAAGCTTTAATTTTTGCTCTTTTTCCGTAAATTGCTCCACTTAAACCTTCGCCTAAAAAATCATCAAAATATTTTGTAGGACTTAAAATATCTGGATGACTATTTTCAAACAACCACATGGCATCACTTCCTCCTAAATCTATCAGTAACTTAACAGGTGTAATTTTAGCATTTGTTAACTTAACTTCAGCCTTTATAAATGGTTTATTTTGATAAAACTCTAAATCAAAAATTTCACACTTTTTACAGTTTGAATAATTATAAACACCACTTTTATAAAACGTTATTTTTTTTGAATTATAATTTATTTTTACTACAAAATTCTTTAATAACTTATAGCCAATAATTCCATGAATAGTTATACCTACTTTTGAAGATAAATCGAAATTATTATTAAAAATCACATACAACTTCTGACTATTACCAAGAATATTTTTAAGTTTAAAAACATTGCCTGTTGAAACAATAGCATCAACTGGCTCTTCACTTCCTAGACCTCTTAACTTTATGCTTTTTACATTTTTTAAATCAATTGAATCTTTTGTTTTAAGATTAAACAATATACTTTGATTTACACCAGAATCCAGTATAAAGTTTAATTCTTTCCCATTCACTTCAATAGGTAAAATTATTAAGTTACTTAACAATTTAAAATTAATAGTTTGCTTATCTAATCTATTTGGTAGTTTAAAACTTCCCTGTGCAGAAACAACACTATAATAAAATAGCGTAAATACAATAAAAGAAATGTATAATAATTTAGATTTCAAACTATTCAAATTTGGCTCTTTAAATTACAAAATAGCCGTTTGACTACCTAACTTTTACAATAATTTTAACCTTTAGTTACTAAATAATTACGTTATCTTGTTTTTTTTCGTCAATTTTGTAGGAGAATCAAATAGATATACTAATATGCCTAAAATTTCTAAAAAAGGTATTAAAATGCCTGAATCTCCAATACGTAAATTAGTTCCTTATGCTGAAAAAGCAATAAAAAGAGGAATTGAAGTTTTTCATTTAAATATTGGGCAGCCAGATATTAAAACTCCAGACTGCGCATTAGAGGCTGTTAAAAATAATACTATTGAAGTATTATCTTATACGCATTCTGAAGGTTCAGAAGAATATCGTGAAAAAATTGCAAATTATTACGTTAATAAAAATATTAATGTTACGGCTGAAGATATAATTGTTACTACTGGTGGTTCTGAAGCTTTATTATTTACTTTAGGAAGTGTTACTGATTTTGGTGATGAAATTATTATTCCTGAACCATTCTATGCTAATTACAACGGGTTTTCAATTTTTTCTGGTATTAAAATTATTCCTATAATTTCAAAAATAGAAAATAACTTTGAGTTACCTCCAATTGAAGAATTTGAAAAATTAATTACACCCAAAACAAAAGCAATATTAATTTGTAATCCTGGAAACCCAACAGGTTATTTATATTCAAAACAAGAAATTGAAAAACTCGCAGCTATTGTTAAAAAACATGATATATTTTTAATTGCTGATGAAGTTTATAGAGAGTTTGTGTATGATAATGCTCAACACCAATCTGTTTTATCTGGGTTTGGACTAGAAAATAACGCTATAATTGTTGATTCTGTATCAAAACGTTACAGTATGTGCGGCGCAAGAATTGGATGTATAGTTTCTAAAAATAAAGAAGTTATTACCACAGCTTTAAAATTTGCCCAAGCACGCTTAAGTCCTCCTACTTTTGCCCAAATAGCAAGTGAAGCTGCATTAGAAACTCCTCAAAGTTATTTTGATGAAGTAATTGTAGAATATAAAGACCGAAGAGATACTTTAATTAATGAACTTTCTAAAATTGAAGGTGTTAAAATAGCAAAACCAAAAGGTGCATTTTACTGTGTTGCTGAACTACCTATTGATAATGCTGACTCTTTTGCAAAATGGTTGTTGGAAGATTTTAGTTCAAACAACCAAACTGTTATGGTTGCACCTGCTGCAGGTTTTTACTCAACTGATGGCTACGGAACTAATCAAGTTAGAATTGCCTATGTTCTAAAAAAAGAAAACCTAATTAGATCGGTTGAAATTTTAAAAGAAGCTATTCAAAAATACAACACATTATAATTGAAAATACAAGAAAATATATCGCTTAAAAATTACAATACATTTGGCATAGATACTATTGCTAAACGTTTTGTTATAGTATCTACTTTAACAGAACTTCAAAACCTAATAAAAACAGAAAAAGACTTATTTTTAATTGGTGGAGGTAGCAATATGTTACTCACCAAAAATATTGACAAACTTGTTGTTCTATTAAATTTAAAAGGAATAATTGTTAATGACACCAAAAAAGACGAGGTTTTTGTTACCGCTGAAGCTGGTGAAAATTGGCACGATTTTGTACAATGGTGTATTTCTCAAAATTATGGTGGTTTAGAAAACTTATCGCTAATTCCTGGAAATGTTGGCACCTCTCCTATTCAAAATATTGGTGCGTATGGCGTTGAAATTAAAGATACTTTTCAGCAATTAGAAGCAATTGAAATTGAAACTGGAGCACTGAAAATTTTTACTAAAAACCAATGTAATTTTGGGTATAGAAATTCTGTTTTTAAAAATGAATTAAAAGGTAAATACATTATTGTTAATGTGACTTTTAAATTAACAAAAAACAATCATAATTTCAATATTTCTTACGGAGCTATTAAAGAATTTTTAAAAAATAGTACGCATCCAACTCTACAAGAAATAGCTAAAGCTGTAATTTCCATTAGAGAAAGTAAACTTCCTGATCCAAAAATAATTGGAAATAGCGGTAGTTTTTTTAAGAATCCCGTAATTTTAATAAGTGAATTTCAAAAACTTCAAGAAAAATATCCTGAAATACCACATTATATTGTTTCTAATACTGAAGTAAAAATTCCAGCTGGTTGGTTAATTGAAAAAAGTGGTTTTAAAGGAGAACGTTTTGGAGAAACTGGTGTTCATGAAAAACAAGCTTTAGTACTTGTTAATTATGGCAATGCTACTGGTAAAGAAGTCTATGAATTAGCACAAAAAATTCAGGAAACAATAAAATCAATCTTTAATATTGATTTAGAAATAGAAGTAAATATCATATAAACACCGTTTTAAAATGAGAAAAATATTTGTAATAATAGCCATATCTATTTTCCTAATCAGTTGTGAGGAAACTAAAGAAAATAGCTCAATAAATCCTGAAAACTGGTTAAAACGCACTGTAAATTTAAAAGGTAAAGACTCTCTAGAATATGGAAAATCATATCTTTCTGTTTACTCTCAAATCTACAGTAAAACCCAACACAGAACACACAATTTAACGGTTATGGTTAGCATGAGAAATACAAGCGATTTAGATTCAATTTACATTCTAAAAGCAGAATATTACGATACTCATGGAAAATCTTTACGTACATATTTTGAAAACCCTATATTTTTAGCTCCAATGGAAACCACAGAAATAATTATTGATGAAATTGATGTATCTGGTGGTACAGGCTCTAACTTTATATTTGAATGGAAAACACCACAAAACTGTCCTGAACCTTTATTTGAAGGTGTTATGAGTTCAACAATGGGGCAACAAGGCTTATCTTTCACAACACATGCTAAACGAATTAAATAGAACTTTGTAAATAATAACGTTTACTTATCAATACTTTTTTTTAAGTAAAAGGGATTAATTAATTTTTACTCAAACTTAATAGCTTTTGCTGGGCTAATTTTTGAGACAATAATTGAAGGAATAATAAGCATTAATAAACAAAGTAATAAAGTTCCAATATTCAACAATAAAATATATACAATATTAAATGCAATTGGCACAGTATCTACGTAATATGTTTCTGGGTTTAAATTTATAATCTCAAATTTATATTGAATAAATAAAATTATAAATCCTATTAGATTTCCCCAAAACAATCCTTTTAAAATTAGGTAACCAGCATTGTATAAAAACACTTTTCGAATACTTAAGTTATTACTTCCTAATGCTTTTAAAATACCAATCATTTGAGTTCTTTCTAATATTAAAACCAATAAAGCAGTAACCATATTAATTCCAGAAACTAAAATCATAATAGCAATAATTAAGTAAATATTATTATCAAAAAGATTAATCCATTCAAAAATTGCAGGATATTTTTCTAAAATACTAATGCTATTCAATGTTGAAGAAGTTTGCAAGTAAATTTCATCGCTTTTAGATTCAATTTCATTAAAATCATTTAAAATAACTTCAAAACCTCCAACCTGATTGGCTTCCCATCTATTCATTTTTTGAATATGACGAATATCTGCAATTACAAAATTTTCATCAAAATCTTGAAATCCAGAATTGTAAATCCCAACAATAGTTACAACTCTTAACCAAGGTGGTTTATTTGTATCTTTTTTTACAAATAAAATATTGCAAGTATCACCTAAATTCAATTGCATTCTATTTGCTATTTCTTTCGAAATTAAAACCTCATTCGATACTTCTTCAGAATAATTTGGTAATACACCTTCAACTAAATAATCTTTAAAAAAGCTCCAATTATAATCGCTTGCAACACCTTTAAATATAATACCTTCAAAATCGGATGCTGTTCTAATTATACCTGCTTTTGTAGCGTATACTTGAATATTATTTATACCAGAAACTGTGCTGAATTCTGGATAAAAATCTTGTTCTGTAGAAACAGGTTCTAGTGTAATTTCAGAATTGTTATTATCAAAATTAGTTATTTGAACATGACCGTTAAATCCTGATAGTTTTTCTCTAATTTTTTGCTGTAAACCAAAGCCAGTTGCTAAAGAAATCATCATAATTGTAATACCCAAAGCAATGGCAATAATTGCAATTTTTATTATTGGCGATGAAATACTACTTTTATAGCGCTTTGACGCTATAATTCGTTTGGCAATAAATAACTCGTAATTCAATTAAAATGATTTATAAACTGTTCAAAAATACATATTTCTTATTGGTTTTAATATGTTTTAGTTTGAATTCTTGCAAACAATCTAAAACTCCAACTATTGCTTCACAATTACCTTTAATTCCTAAAAAAATTGAGACCGCAGCAAATCAAACCGATAGCTATTTAAAACTTCTTAAAAATAAAAATAGTGCAGTTGTAGCCAATCAAACAAGTGTAATTTTTAAAAAAAATGGAAATTATATACATTTAGTCGATTCTCTTTTGAAGTTAAATGTTAAAGTAAAAAAAGTGTTTTCACCTGAACATGGTTTTAGAGGAAAAGCGGATGCGGCTGAAAAAGTAGCTGATGGAATTGATATTAAAACAGGTTTACCAATTATTTCATTATACGGAAAAAATAAAAAACCTACTGCTGAAAATTTACAAGAAATTGATATCGTTTTATTTGATATTCAAGATGTTGGCGTTCGATTTTATACCTACATTTCTACGTTACATTATGTAATGGAGGCTTGTGCCGAAAATAATATTCCTGTAATAGTTTTAGATAGACCAAATCCAAACGGACATTATATTGATGGGCCAACTTTAAATTTGGAATATAAAAGTTTTGTTGGCATGCACCCTATTCCATTAGTTTATGGAATGACTATTGGAGAATATGCACAAATGATTAATGGAGAAAACTGGTTGAAAAATAATGTAAAATGTGATTTAACAGTAATTCCTTTAAAAAATTATGCTCATTCTAGTGACTATAATTTACCTATTAGACCTTCACCTAATTTACCAAATAATATTTCAATTAATTTATATCCAAGTTTAGGTTTTTTTGAAGGAACTACTATAAATGCTGGGCGTGGAACTGAAAATCAGTTTCAACAATATGGTGCTCCTTTTTTTCCGAACAGTGAATTTAGCTATACTCCACAACCAAATTTTGGTTCAAAATATCCAAAACATAAAAATAAATTGTGCTTTGGAGTGAATTTAAAAAATAGTCAAAAATTAGACTCTATAAATATTGGTTGGTTAGTAGATGCGTATTCTAAAACACCAAAAACAGAAAAGTTTTTTGGAAATACATTTACTATTCATGCTGGTGATACCATTTTAGAATATCAACTAAAAAATAAAATATCACCTAAAAAAATTAGAGCATCTTGGCAACCAAAAATTGAAACATTCAAAAAAATTAGAAAAAAGTATTTAATTTACAACTAAATAATCAGTATTTTTTTTTGATACTGTTGTGCATTTTGCTTGAACGTTAAAATATAAATACCAGGTTGTACAGGAACATTTAAACTTTCTCCAGTAAAACTTTTCTGAAAAAACACCTTATTACCAGAAAAACTATAAACAGTTATTTCTTCTAATGTAACATATTTAGTAAATTTTAATATTCCATTTTCCACAGGGTTTTTCACATTAAATTCAGATGCTTCAATTAACTCAACACTTAAATTAGATTCACAAGAAGATGAAAGAGAATTTTCGTCCTCTATTATTGATAATTTACGTTTTTCTATAGATGAAAAACCATCGTAATCAATAGGATACCTTTCTGCTCTAAAAATTGCATTACTAATTGGATCTTCTGCTTGGTTGTATATTCTAGATCCAGAAGGATTTTTATAGACCCATAAAATATCGCCATTTTTATTAATTTCAGTTATTTGCCCTTTTGATGTTTCGCAAAATATAAAATTTCCATTAGGTAAAGATTGAGCTCCTGATTTATTACTTTGATAAACTACTTCTCCAAAAACTGAACCGCTCCAACTCCAATTAAATTCATTAGGCAAAAAAATACTTTTCTCTTTTTTATAAGAATTATTGTCAATTTCAGGAACTATTAAATGAATAGAACTAAAAATTTCAGTTCCATTTCCACCATTGTTAAACACAGAAATTTTTCCTTCATCTAAATAGCCTTCTTCCACCCATTTAGCATCGTGTTGTAAAAACAATTTTTGATCTTTAGTATCTCCTTGTTGATAAACTTTAGGATTTCCCCACCTCCATAATATATCGCCTCCTCTATTGTAAGTTCCTCCTGTGCTTCCTTTTGCTTCACTTGTAGTTGTGCTGTGATCTATTATATATATTTCATTTAAATTTCTAGCTGAAATTAATATTTGATCTAATTCTTTATTATAATCAATTGCATTACCGTGTATAAAATCCGATATACTTAATTCATCGTCGTAATAATTTATATCAATCAATTGAGAATTTTCTGAAACATTTCCATAATTAAATTTAGTTTTATCATAATCTTGAATTATATGATCAATAAATTTCCACTCCCAAACTATATTTGCATCATTTGATCCAAGTGGTTCAATTTCAACAATTTTCTCTAATTTAAAATCATTATCATCTAAATTTTTAGGGTTTCTACCATATTCAGCCATTGCAGAACTTGTATATAAATCTTTAACCAGACATAATATGTTGCCATTTGGCAATGGTTCTATGTCATGGTGCTGATTACCTATAGTACTCATATCATAAGACCAAATAATATTATTATCCCAATCTCTAATTTCTATTGATTTTTTACCTGCTCTAAGTAAATTCCCATTTTCTAGGAAATAACAAGTAGATCCGGGAGTTTCATCAAACTCCCATGAGTTAACTAAATAACCACAATTATTAACTAAATAAACACTATTATTTCCCCCTGGAGTAAATAACACATAACCATCTGAAACTCCTTCATTATACAATCTTAAGCCTAAAGTTGTATTTTGAGCAATTAAAAATTGACATAAATTCAATCCTATTATTAATAAAATAGTAAGTTTAATATTATTTTTCATTATATATTTTAAAGCATCAAAATTAAAAAAATAATGTAACTATACAGTCTGTTATTATGAATGATTTTAAAACTTTTAAAACCGAACGGTTAGTGCTTAAACCAATGCAAATTGAAGATGCAGCATTTTTATTAGAACTGCTAAATACTCCCAAATGGATTAAACATATAGGAGATAGAAATGTACACACAATTAAAGAAGCTGAAGAATACATTAAAATTAAAATGTTTCCTCAATTAAAAGAACTTGGCTATGGAAACTATTTAATAGTTAGAAAAGCTGACAATTCCAAAATTGGAACGTGTGGATTATACAACCGTGAAGGTATTGAAGGTATAGATATAGGTTTTGCGTTTTTACCACAATTTGAAAAACATGGCTATGGTTTTGAAGCTGCTCAAAAAATAGTAGACGTTGGTTTTAATGAATTTAATATTTCTCAAATTTCTGCAATTACAACAAAAGAGAATATTGATTCTCAAAAACTAATAGAAAAACTTGGATTAAAATTTGAGAAAATTATTAATATACCTAATGATCCCGAAGACTTACGTTATTATAGTTTACAACGGTAATTTCTTTTTCAACTCTTCTATAATACTATAAACAGCAGGACAAACTTCTGTATTTTTAAGTGTTAAATCTGTTAATTGAATAAATTTACGTCTATTCGTATGCGGATATTCTTTACACGCCTTTGGTCTAACATCGTAAATAAAACACATATTATCATTTAAATCTAAAAACGGACAAGGAGCGCTTTTCAAAACATAATAATCATCTTCATCTACTTGTAAATATTGATCTACAAACTGATATTCCTTCATTTTTAAATGCTTTGCAATACGTTTAATATCAACATCTGTAAATATAGGACTTGTTGTTTTACAGCAATTTCCACACGCTAAACAATCTGTTTTTTCAAATTCTTTATCGTGTAAATCTTGCATAATTAAATCAAGATTTTTAGGCGTTCTTTTCTTTAGTTTTTGAAAATACTTTTTAGATTCTGCTAATTTCTCTTTTGAAAGTTCTGGTAATTCCTGCAAACGTTTTTCCATAGTGCAAATATATAATGTTATTATTTTGAAGAACTACTAAATTTATTATTAAATTCGTTTCACAAAAATATTTTAAAATGAAATTCTTCAAATCGCTCATTCTTTTTTTTGTTGTAAGTTTAACATTTGCGCAAACAAAAGAACAACTTCAACATTTAGATACTTACTTTCAAAAATCACTTAACGAATGGCAAATTCCAGGAATGGCAATTGCAATTGTAACTAAAGATTCTATAATTTTTAGTAAAGGTTATGGATTTTCAAATATTGAAAAAAAACAAAAGGTTGATGGAAACACTTTGTTTGCCGTAGCATCAAACTCAAAAGCATTTACAGCAACTTCTTTAGCTAAATTGGTAGAAGAAGGAAAACTAAATTGGACTGATAAAGTTGTTGATTATTTACCATACTATAAAATGTATAATGATTATGTAACTAATAATATGACCGTTGAAGATTTATTATGTCATAGAAACGGATTGGTAACTTTTAGTGGTGATCTATTATGGTACGGAACTACCAAAACACCTGAAGAAATTATTGCTTCGCAACAATATTTAAAGCCAAAATATGAATTTAGATCTACCTATGGCTATTCAAACATTTCATTTTTAGCTGCAGGAAAAATTGTAGAAAAATTAAGTGGTAAAACTTGGCAAAATTATGTTTCAGAAAACTTTTTAAAACCATTGCAAATGAGTAGAACTTTAACTTCTACTTCTCAATTAAATACAACAAAAAATGTGGCTACACCTTATTATTTTGAAAACGGACAAAACAATATTGTTGAATGGGTAAATTGGGACAATATTGCGCCTGCTGGCGCATTAATTTCTTCAGTTAATGATTTTTCAAAATGGTTACAATTAAATTTAAATGAAGGTAAATTAAATAATAATCCCATTTTTTCAGAAAAAAGTTATCGAAAAATGACTACACCGCATATCAATAATCAAGTTAGAAAAAATGATGAAAAAGTTAATTTTAAAGGTTATGGTTTAGGTTGGAGTCTACAAGATTATCAAGGTTATAAAATTATTGGTCACGGTGGTGGTTATGATGGAATGATATCAAAATCGTTTTTTATTCCGGAAAAAGGCATTGGTGTAGTAATTCTAACCAACAGTATTAACTGGTTACCAAGTGCTATTGGAAACAAAATTATGGATGTTATTTTAACAAATAATTTAGAAGGAAAAGATTGGTCTGCTGATTATCTAGGTTATAAGAAAAAACAAGACGAAGATAGCATAAAAAAATATGTTGAAATTGAAGAAGAAAGAGGTAAACAAAACTCAAATCATTTAGATTATTCAGAATATATTGGTATCTACAAAGATAAAATGTATGGTACAATAACCGTTTCAGTAAAAAATGAAAAGCTTCATTTTAAAATGGATAATACACCTATTTTTTATGCTAATTTAGAGCATTGGAATCATCATATTTTCACCTTTGATTTTCCCAAAAATTTAAGCTCACTTCCTGAAGGAAAATTATGGTTTGATTTAAATAAAAAAGGAAAAGTCTCAAAATTACACATAGATGTTCCAAACCCAGATTTTTATTTCACTGAATTTGATTTTGTAAAACAGTAATAATCAGTATGAATTTATTATTTTTGCACCTCTTAAATTTTACCACTTAAATAACAATGCAAAACATTTTAGAAAAAGCCGTTAAAGAAGGATTCAAACAAATTTACGATGCAACTATTGAAAACGTTGAGTTTCAAGCAACACGTAAAGATTTTGATGGAGATATAACTATTGTTGTATTTGCTTTTTTACGCCACGTTAAAGGAAATCCTGTTGAAATAGGTACAAAAATTGGTGAATATTTAAAAGAAAATGTTGCCGAAGTTGCAGATTTTAATGTTGTAAAAGGTTTTTTAAACCTAGTAATTGCTGATGTTTATTACGCTAATAGCTTTAAAAACATAAATGCTTCAAGCAATTATGGAATTATTGAAGCAAAAGATGGTGAAAAAGCTGTAATGGTTGAATACTCTTCACCAAACACTAACAAACCTTTGCATTTAGGTCATATTAGAAATAACTTATTAGGTTATTCTGTTGCTGAAATTATAAAAGCTTCAGGTAAAAAAGTGTATAAAACACAAATTATAAACGACCGTGGTATACATATTTGTAAAAGTATGTTGGCTTGGCAACGTTTTGGAAATAATGAAACTCCTGAAAGTACAGGCTTAAAAGGCGATAAATTAGTTGGGAACTACTATGTTGCCTTTGATAAAGCTTACAAAGAAGAAATTGCACAATTAATTTCTGAAGGTAAAACAGAAGACGAAGCTAAAAAACAAGCGCCAATATTGTTAGAAGCTCAAGCAATGTTACTAAAATGGGAAGCTGGAGATGAAGAAGTTGTAACACTTTGGAAAACTATGAACGAGTGGGTTTACAAAGGTTTTGACCAAACGTATAAAGAACTTGGTGTAGATTTTGATAAAAACTATTACGAAAGTAATACCTACCTTTTAGGAAAAGACGTTGTTGCAAAAGGTTTAGAAAAAGGTGTTTTCTTTAAAAAAGAAGATGGTTCTGTTTGGATAGATTTAAGTGCTGAAGGTTTAGACGAAAAAATAGTTTTACGTGCCGATGGAACTGCTGTTTATATGACACAAGATATTGGAACCGCTATTGAACGTTTTAAAGATTATGATTTAAACGAATTGGTTTACACCGTTGGTAACGAACAAGATTATCACTTTAAAGTGTTGTTTTTAATCTTATCTAAATTAGGATACGATTGGGCTAAAAATATGTACCATCTTTCTTATGGAATGGTAGATTTACCAAGTGGTAAAATGAAATCGAGAGAAGGTACTGTTGTAGATGCAGATGATTTAATGTTTGAGATGACAAACACTGCTAGAACTATTTCTCAAGAATTAGGAAAACTAGATGGATACTCTGAAGAAGAAAAAGAAACGCTTTACAAAACCATTGGTTTAGGCGCTTTAAAATATTATATTCTAAAAGTAGATCCAAAAAAACGAATCTTATTCAACCCAGAAGAATCAGTAGATTTTAACGGTAATACAGGACCGTTTATACAATATACATACGCTAGAATTCAATCAATTTTACGTAAAGCAGATTTTAATTATTCAACTGAAGTTAAAGTTTCACTTCATTCTAAAGAAAAAGAATTAATTAAAATAATGGAATTGTTTCCAGAAACCATTCAAAATGCAGCATTAAATCACAGCCCAGCACTAATTGCTAATTACACATATGATTTGGTAAAACAATACAACTCATTTTACCAAACTGTACCAATTTTAGGTTGTGATGTTGAAAATGAAATGATATTTAGAGTTCAGCTTTCTAAAAAAGTTGGCGAAATAATAAAAGATGCTTTTAAACTTCTAGGAATTAATGTTCCTGAAAGAATGTAAAAAAATCGAAAATATAAAGAATTAGTCATTGAGCAGAATCTAAATAGCATATTGTTAAAGATTAAAACAATCTTAACTAAATTGACTAAATTTTTAAAATAAAAAAGTTAAATTTGCGCTTAATAGCCAACCAAAACCAAAAGAAATATGAAATACAACGTAATAATTATAGGTAGTGGTCCAGGAGGATACGTTACAGCCATTAGAGCATCGCAATTAGGATTTAAAGTTGCCGTTGTTGAAAGAGAAAATTTAGGTGGAATTTGCTTAAACTGGGGTTGTATACCTACAAAAGCATTGTTAAAAAGTGCTCAAGTTTACGATTATTTAAAACACGTTGATGAATACGGTTTAAAAGCAGAAGCAATTGATAAAGATTTTGAAGCAGTTGTTAAACGTAGCCGTGGTGTTGCAGAAGGAATGAGCAAAGGTGTTCAATTTTTAATGAAGAAAAACAAAATTGATGTTATTGACGGTTTTGGTAAAATAAAAACTGGTAAAAAAGTTGATGTAACTGATGCAAATGGAAAAGTAACAGAATATAGTGCAGACCATATTATTATTGCTACTGGTGCTCGTTCAAGAGAATTACCAAATTTACCTCAAGATGGTAAAAAAGTAATTGGTTACCGCCAAGCTATGACTCTTCCAAAACAACCTAAAAAAATGATTGTTGTTGGTTCTGGTGCTATTGGTGTTGAATTTGCACATTTTTATAACTCAATGGGAACTGATGTTACTATTGTAGAGTTTATGCCAAATGTAGTTCCTGTTGAAGATATTGACGTATCTAAACAATTTGAACGTGCATTAAAAAAATCTGGAATTAAAGTAATGACAAATTCTTCTGTAGAATCTGTCGATACTTCTGGTAAAGGTGTAAAAGCTGTTGTAAAAACAAAAAAAGGAGAAGAAATTTTAGAAGCTGATATTGTTTTATCTGCTGTTGGAATTAAATCTAATATTGAAAACATTGGTTTAGAAGATGTTGGAATAATAGTAGACAGAGATAAAATATTAGTAAACGATTTTTATCAAACTAACATTCCTGGTTATTACGCAATTGGAGATGTTGTTCCTGGTCAAGCTTTAGCTCACGTAGCTTCTGCTGAAGGAATTACTTGTGTTGAAAAAATTGCAGGTTTACATACAGAAAAAATAGACTATGGAAATGTTCCAGGTTGTACATATGCTACTCCAGAAATTGCAAGCGTTGGTTTAACTGAAGCAAAAGCAATTGAAGCTGGATACGAAATTAAAGTTGGTAAATTCCCATTCTCTGCTTCTGGAAAAGCAAAAGCAGCTGGTACTCCAGATGGTTTTGTAAAAGTAATTTTTGATGCTAAATATGGAGAATGGCTAGGTTGCCATATGATTGGTGCAGGTGTAACTGATATGATTGCTGAAGCTGTTTTAGGTAGAAAATTAGAAACTACTGGACATGAAGTTTTAAAAGCAATTCACCCTCACCCTACCATGAGTGAAGCTGTTATGGAAGCTGTTGCTGCTGCTTACGGCGAAGTAATTCACTTATAAAATACAATAAACACATATTAAAAGCTCAAACGTAAAGGTTTGGGCTTTTTTTTAATAATACCAATAGTATAATTTAAAAGGTTTAATTAAATAATTAACTTTACAATTCATAATAACAAACCATGGGAATCTTCAATAAACTATTTAATAAAAAAAACAAAGAAGTTGTAAATACTTCAGATATTATTAAAGATATAGACTATAAAGAAGGAACTTTATTTGCCCAAAACGATACCAACAAAATCTATATAGATATTGAAGAATTAGGTGGATTTCCGTACTTAAAAACAGTATTAATTGGAGATACAAAAGTGAATATTAAACGTAAAGGTTGTTCCATTAGTTTTATTTTAAATAATGAAGAAATACTATTAGATTCTGATAATACCACTGTTGAATCTAACCAAATTAATAAATCAGGAGTACACTACACTCCTATTGATTTTGAATTAGATGAAGAACAAGCTAAAAAAATTCAATCTCATAAAGTAACTGAAGTTAAATACACTTTTAAAAATACCATTTTAACCTTTAAAACTGTTTAATTTTAATTTAATTAGTTTTCTACACTTATCATTTTATAAGCTAATCTTCTTTTTACTTTTTAAACATATCACGTATAAATAACTGAATATGTAGCAACTAACACATATTCAACAAAATTTAATTGCATTTAGTTTTTTATAAAATTGTGTATGCAATCGTTTTCGTAGAAAAATAACTTTATATTTTACAGGAATTATTGATTACGATACTTTTGCACGCTCAAAAACTAAAAAACTAAAAAAATGAAAATTATCAAAACATTAAGAAATCAAGAAGACAAAAATAAATTTTCTAATTCTTCAAATTTTAGAAATACTAAAAGTTCAACTTGGAACACTAAAAGAAGATTTGCATTATAAACTTAAAATACATTAAAAATTATTTAAAATAGGTAAATAGTTTTTAATGAAAAAAATTAATTCAAATCTATAAAACTAATAGTATAGATTTGAATTAATTTTAATATTCAACAATAGTAAATTGTTGCTTTAACGGATCTAACGCTTCAAGCAACATAGGAATAAGGTTGTCTCCTAGCTCTAAATAATACTCTGAAAAGTTTCTAGAACGTTCTTCTAAACTTTGATTTGGAAACAACTCATTTTGAATAGCTTTAACTCTTTCAACTTCATTTGTTAACTTGCGCTTTTGAGCTTTAAGTAATCTTTTTTCTAACTTTTGAAGTCCATTTAGTTGTTTTTTCTCTTGAGCATTTACAGCACCTTCAAAAGATTTATCTGTTTTTAAAGCAACTTTCTTTAAAGCCTTAAATTGTTCTTGTAAAAATAATTTCTGATTTGTAAAATCTATATTTACCTCTGAAATTTCTTTTACTTTTTTGTTAATTAAAACTTCTTGCTTATAAAATATTTCATCTATACTTATGTTTAGTTTATCTAGTTTTTTCTTCTGCTTTTCAGTAATTAATAAAACTGAATTCCTCAACATTAAAATAGGAAAAGGAATCTCTAGGCTAGAGAAATTAGATTTTAATTGAAACCAATAAGCTAGTTCTCCTCCACCTCCAATATAGGCTAAATTTGGTAAAATTACCTCTTGATAAACTGGTCGTAAAATTACATTTGGACTAAAACGTTTTGGGTAGTTTTCAACTTCATTTAAAATTTCTTCTTCAGAAAAAGTAATTGTTGTATTGTTTACTTTGTAAAGTTCACCATCTTTTACAATTCTTTCTCGTAAATTATTTTTTAAATAAAATAGATTTATTTCTCGTGGATTTACTTGAATTTTATAGGAATCTGAAAGCTTTTCATTAGTTTCAGAAACTTTAATAAATGAAGTAGTCTTTAATAATTCCTCTTTTACAACTGGAACAAATAACTCTTTTAAATTAGTATCATCTCCATCAACAATAACCAATCCGTATTTCCCAAACAATTCATTTACTAAAAAACGTGTTGCTTCAGTTAAGTTTGAATGCTTTAAATAAGCATTTTTAAATAACTGCTTTATATAGTTTGCATTAGTTGAATTTCCTAATTTATTAGAGAAAGCCTCAAAAACACTATCAAATCCTTCTAAATCTAACCTACCAACTCCTCCACTGCTTTCTCTATTCCATAGAACTTTTTGACCTTTAAAATTAAAATAATTAATTTCTTCAAAATCATGGTCTTCCGTTGCCATCCAATAAACTGGTACAAAGTTTTTTGAAGGAAATTCAGTTTTTAATTGTTTTGTTAAGTTAATAACCGATACAATTTTATACAAAAAATATAACGGCCCAGTAAAAATATTTAACTGATGCCCCGTAGTTATAGTAAAAGTAGTATCTTGTTTTAATAGCTTTACGTTTTCAGATGTACCTTTTGAAACACTAATAGATTTGTATTGATTTTGCAGTGAATCCACTAAAACAGTTCTATTTTTAACTGAAAAATTTTGTTTTAATTCTAATTGTTTTCTAAAACCATTAATAGATGGATAACCTTCATAAAAGCTGGTTAAACCTTCTTTTTTATCTAAATAATCACAGATTAAATTTGAAAAATAACCTGTTTGTTTAAATGGAATATTGTGTATTTTCATTAATAATTACTTCTTTAGTATAAAGTGTAAATATAGTTTCTTGTATTAATTAGTGGTTTTAACTTAAAATAAACTTATTATTTTCATTATTAATAACAAATGAAATACAGAACTATTACTACACAAATCTACTTTTTTTAGTTTCAATAATTCTGAATGATTTGTTAAATCATCCAGAATTGTTTAGTAATTTATAAATTATATTCAATATATTTTTAACTAATTAAATTATATTTGGTTTTAAATTATTTTAACATGAAGAAACTATTTTTTTCTACTCTATTTTTACTTATTTGTTTTTCAATTCATTCTCAAATTAAAAACCCTTCTGAATATTTAGGTTACGAGCTAGGATCAAGATTTACAAGACATTATAACGTAACTAATTACTTTAAATATTTAGCTAAAAACTCTTTACAAGTTGAGTATAAAAAATATGGTGAAACTAATGAGTTTAGAAGTTTAGATTTAGTATTTATTTCATCTGAAGAAAATATTAAAAATTTAGAAGAAATAAGAACAGATAATTTAAAAAGAATAGGAATTTTAAAAGGTTCTTCTGAAAAAGAAATTGCAATTACTTGGTTAAGTTACAACGTACATGGTAATGAAGCTTCTGCTACCGAAGCCGCTATGAAAACTGCATACGAACTTTTAACCGCAAACAACAATTATCTAAAAAATACTGTTGTAATAATTGATCCTTGTGTAAATCCTGATGGAAGAGATCGATACGTAAATTGGTACAACCAAACAAAAAACACACCATACAATTCAAATCCTTATGTTGCAGAACATAACGAACCTTGGCCAAGTGGAAGACCAAATCATTATTTGTTTGATTTAAATAGAGATTGGGCATGGGCAACACAAATTGAAACTCAACAGCGTTTAAAAATTTACAATACATGGATGCCACATGTGCATGTAGATTTTCACGAACAAGGTTACAACAATCCATATTATTTTCCTCCAGCTGCAGAACCTTATCATGAAATTGTAACAGATTGGCAAATAGAATTTCAGCAACTAATTGGAAAAAATCATGCCTCATATTTCGATAAAAATGGTTGGAGTTATTTTACCAAACAACATTTTGATTTGTTGTATCCAAGTTATGGAGATACATATCCAATGTACATGGGAGCAATTGGTATGACCTACGAGCAAGCCGGACATGGAAAAGCTGGACTCGGAGTTATTACAAAAACTGGTGACGAATTAAAACTAATTGATAGAATAGAACACCATACAACTACTGGTTTATCAACTGTTGAAGTTGCTTCAAAAAACGTTGATAAATTAATTTCAGAATTTGAATTGTATTTTAACAACCAAAATTTAAAACATAAAAGTTATGTTTTAAGAGGTGATTCTTTAAAAATGAATCTTCTATTCGAATTATTAAATAAACACCAAATCAACTATTTTCCAGCAAACAACGAAACTATAAAAGCATTTGATTATATAAAAAATAAGAACTCTACTGTAACTACAACTACTTCGGATTTTGTAATTCCTACAAATCAACCTAAAGGAAAAATGGTTAAAGTGTTGTTTGAAAAACAAACTAAATTAACGGATTCTTTAACTTACGATATCACAGCTTGGAGTTTACCGTATGCTTATGGCTTAAACTGTTTTGCTTCTGAAAAAGAGTATTTATTGAAGTTAAATTACGAAACTCTGCCAACTAAACTTAAAAAAAACGAACCAAACTATAGTTGCGTAGCGTATCTAAAAAATTGGACAACTATAAATGACTCTAATTTTTTAGGAAATTTATTAGAAAATAATATTCTTGTAAAATTTGCTACAAAAGAATTTAATATTGAAGGAAATTCTTACAAAAAAGGAACCTTGTTAATTCAAAGAGGTGATAATAAATCTATTAAAAACTTTGATGAAATAATTACACATTTAGCTGATAAATCTAGAGTTCAACTAACAAATGTCTCTACTGGATTTGTTGATTACGGAAGTGATTTTGGTTCTTCTGATTACAAATTAATTCCGTACAAAAACATAGCTGTATTAGCTGGTGAAGGAACTTCTTCACTAAACTTTGGAGAAATTTGGCACTTTTTTGAAAATGATTTAAAATACCCATTAAATATAATTAACACACGTAATTTCAATAGATTATCTTTAAGTAATTACAATGTATTAATTCTACCCTCTAATTTTAGCGCTAACGATAATCAGTTCAAAAAACTAAAAGAATTTGCAAGAAATGGAGGAACCTTAATTTCCATTGGAAATTCAATTAATAATTTTATTGACAAAAAAGGGTTTTCTATAAAAAGGAAAAATATTGAATCAAAAAATAATGACATTATAAAACCTTATAGTGAATATTACAGAAATCAAATTGAAAATTCTATAACTGGAAGTATTTTTAATAGTATAATTGATACAACACATCCATTAGCATTTGGGTATGAAAACACTTATTACAGTTTAAAACTAAACGCAACTTCATACAAACTTTTAGAAAAAGGAAATAACATTGGTTATTTTTCTAAAAACACAACTAATATTGCTGGTTTTGCTGGGTATAAGGCTTTAAAAAATATTCCAAACTCATTATTATTTGGTTCTGAATATATTGGTAAAGGAAAAGTTATTTATATGGTTGACAATCCTTTATTTAGAGGGTTTTGGGAAAATGGTAAACTGTTTTTTGCCAATGCTGTATTCTTAAATTAAAAAAGAAAATAAAAAAAGGGAGCAAAATTGCTCCCTTTTTTTTATTAATTTTTATTCTTAAACTGGCTCACCATACAAATCAAATTCTGTAGCCGATGTAATTTTAATTTGAGCAAATTTCCCAACTTGCACATAATGTTTAGTTGCATCAATTAAAACCTCATTATCTACATCAGGTGAATCAAATTCAGTTCTACCAATAAAATGATTTCCATCTTTTCTATCAATAAGTACTTTTAATTCTAACCCAACTTTTTCTTGATTTACTTCAAAAGAAACTTGACTTTGTAATTCCATAATTTCATTAACACGTTGTTGTTTAACATCTTCAGGCACATCATCTTCCAAAGTAGCAGCGTGTGTGTTTTCTTCATGAGAATAAGTAAAAGCTCCCATACGCTCAAAACGCATTTCTTTTACCCAATCTTTCAATTCCTCAAAAGCTTCTTCGGTTTCACCAGGATAGCCAACAATAAGTGTAGTTCTAATAGCCATATTAGGTACAGCTTTTCTAAACTCTTTTAATAAATTAGTAGTTTTTTCATGAGAAGTTCCTCTACGCATAGATTTTAAAACTTCATCATTTATATGTTGCAGTGGAATGTCTAAATAATTACAAACTTTTGGTTCGTTTTTAATTACTTCTAAAACATCCAAAGGAAAACCTGTTGGAAAGGCATAATGCAAACGAATCCATTCAATTCCATCAATTTTCACTAGCTCTTTTAATAAATCCGCTAAAGCTCTTTTTTTATAAATATCTAAACCGTAATAGGTTAAATCTTGAGCAATTAAAATAAGCTCTTTAATACCTTTTTTTGCTAATTTTTCTGCTTCAATAACTAAATTTTCTATTGGAGTAGAAACATGTTTTCCCCTCATTAAAGGAATTGCACAAAAAGAACAAGGTCTATCGCAACCTTCAGCAATTTTCAAATATGCATAATGAGTTGGTGTAGTTGTTAAACGCTCACCAATTAGTTCATGCTTATAATCTGCATCTAAAACTTTTAATAAATTTGGCAAATCGTGGGTTCCAAAATACTCATCTACATTTGGTATTTCTTTCTCTAAATCTGGCTTGTAACGCTCACTTAAACAACCTGAAACATATACTCTATCAACTTCACCTTCTTCTTTTTTATTTACATAATGAAGAATTGTATTAATAGATTCCTCTTTAGCATCACCAATAAAACCACAAGTATTTATCACTACAATATTACCATCATCATTCTCATCTTCATGAACCACGTTTTTATTATTCGCTTGTAATTGTCCCATTAAAACCTCACTATCATAAACGTTTTTAGAACAACCTAGTGTTACTACATTAATTTTATTCTCTTTTTTAGATTTTGTACGCACAAATTTGTATTTTGAAATTTAGTTTTGCAAAAGTAATCAAACCTTTTTAATTAAATTTAGTCTAAATTAAATAACTTACTATAAACTGATTAAATGAAGAAATATATTTATCTTTTACTCATTATTTTTATTTCATGTTCAAATAATAATGAAATTATAATAAATGAAACTTCTTTAACTACATTATATTTTCCACCTATTAATGAAAATTCTTGGGAAACATTAACTGCTGAAGAATTGAATTGGAACACTTCTGAAATTGAAACTTTAAACACTTTTTTAGAAGAAAATAATACCAAAGGCTTTATTATACTTTACAACGGTAGAATAGTTTTAGAAAAATATTTTAATGAGCACTCTAATTCTAAAGTTTGGTACTGGGCAAGTGCTGGTAAAACTTTAACTTCAATTACCACAGGAATTGCTGAAGAAAATGGTTATTTAAATATTAATAATAGTGTTTCTAGCTATTTAGGTGAAGGTTGGACTAATACTACTTTTGAAAAAGAAAATTTAATTACTTGCAAACACCTTTTAACAATGACAAGTGGTTTAGATGATGAGTTGGGAGATAGTGTTGATTCAGAAAACTTACAATACATAGCTAATGCAGGTGAACGTTGGGCATACCACAATGTTTATAAAAAACTACAAAATATAATATCAACAACTACAAATGTTGAATTTGAAACTTATTTTGAAACGGAAGTGAATGAAAAAATTGGTATGACAGGTTTTTGGTACAAAACAGGAGAATACAATTTATATTATAGCAACACAAGAAGCATGGCAAGGTTTGGTTTACTAGCTATGAATAATGGTACTTGGGGTACAACTGCAATTGTTAACAAAACCTATTTCAAAAATTCAATAAACACCTCACAATCAATAAATAAATCTTATGGTTATTTATGGTGGCTAAATGGAAAAAAAAGTTATATGCTCCCACAATCACAACTAGAATTTTCAGGTGAAATAATACCAAATGCTCCTAGCGATATGTATGCCGCTTTAGGTAAAAACGATCAAAAAATTTATGTAATACCAAGTAAAAAACTAGTAATTGTTAGAATGGGAGAAAGCGCTGATAATGAAAACTTTGCAGTTTCCACTTTTGACAATGATTTATGGGAAATTCTAAATTCTATTATAAACTAATTTAAGTTTTAAACATAAAAAAAAACCTCTTATCAAAAAATAGATAAGAAGTTTTTAAAATATATTTTAATTGATTCTATTTAAAAAAAGAATCAACAAATTCAAATTTATTAAATACTTGCAAATCATCAATACCTTCACCTACTCCAATATATTTAACTGGAATTTGAAATTGATCAGATATTCCAATTACTACACCACCTTTTGCTGTTCCATCTAATTTAGTAACAGCAAGTGAAGTTACTTCGGTAGCCAATGTAAATTGTTTAGCTTGCTCAAAAGCATTTTGACCTGTTGAACCATCTAAAACTAACAACACCTCGTGTGGAGCATCTCCAACCACTTTTTGCATTACTCGTTTTATTTTTGTCAATTCGTTCATTAGGTTTACTTTATTATGTAAACGACCAGCAGTATCAATAATTACAACATCAGCATCTTGTGCAACTCCAGATTTTAAAGTATCAAAAGCCACTGAAGCTGGATCACTTCCCATTTCTTGTCTAACAATAGGTACTCCAACTCTATCTGCCCAAACTTGTAATTGGTCAATTGCAGCTGCTCTAAATGTATCTGCCGCACCCAAAACAACTTTTTTTCCTGCTTTTGAAAATTGAGCCGCTAATTTTCCAATAGTAGTTGTTTTTCCGACTCCATTTACTCCAACCACCATAATTACGTATGGTTTTTTAGTTAAAGGAATTGTAAATTCAGTTTCATTTCCAACATTAGTTTCAGATAATAAACCTGCAATTTCTTCTCGTAAAATCGAATTTAATTCATCGGTTCCCAAATATTTATCTTTAGCAACACGAGCTTCAATTCTATTAATAACTTTTAAGGTAGTTTCTACACCAACATCTGAAGTTACTAAAATTTCTTCTAGATTATCAAGAACATCCACATCAACTGTTGATTTTCCTGCAACTGCTTTAGATAATTTTGAAAAAAAAGAAGTTTTACTTTTTTCAAGACCTTTGTCTAGTGTTTCCTTTTTTTCTTTCGAAAATATTTTTTTAAACAAACTCATTTATATCAATTTTAAGATGTAAATATAAAAAAGAAAAAGCTACTCTCAATAAAATGAAAGTAGCTTGTATATTTTATGAGCAAAAAATTTATTTTTTGCTAAAAAAGTCTTTTACTTGTGCTGGATCCATAATAGCTTCCACAAATGTATAAGCTCCTGTTTTTGGAGATTTTTTCATTTTGATAGCTTTACTTAATCTTTTAGATCCTGTCTGTAACGATGCTACTGATTTCTTTGCCATGGTCCTTTATTATTTAATTTCTTTATGAACAGTCATTTTCTTCAAGATAGGATTGAATTTTTTAATTTCCATTCTATCTGGAGTGTTCTTTTTGTTCTTTGTTGTAATATAACGAGAAGTACCTGGTAATCCAGTAGCTTTGTGCTCTGTACACTCTAAAATTACTTGAATTCTATTACCTTTAGTCTTTGCCATTATTTATTATTTTTTTAAGAAACCTTTTTCTCTTGCTTCTTTAATCACAGCAGAGATTCCTAATTTGTTAATATTTTTTAAAGCTGAAGTTGATACTTTTAAAGTAACCCACTTATCTTCTTCTGGAATGTAAAAACGCTTTTTTATTAAATTAGCGTCAAACTTTCTTTTTGTTCTATTCAAAGCGTGAGAAACATTGTTCCCAACCATTGCTTTTTTACCTGTAAGTTCACAAACTCTTGACATAATTCTTTACCTTATTTAGTGTAATCTGAAACGAGATGCAAAATTATAACATTCATTCTAATTACACAAACTTATTTTATTAGTTTTTTAAAATTTCTTTTCTTAACAATTCTAATGCTTTTATGGAAGCTCGTTGAATTACCTTTTCTCTTGGTTTCCCAAACGAAAATTCTTCTACCTCAACACCTACTGGTGTAGCAATTGCAATATATACTATTCCTACAGTTTTATCTGTATTATCAGTAGTTGGGCCAGCGTTACCTGTTGTTGCAATAGCATAATCTGTTTTATATTTTTGTTGAATTCCTAGTGCCATTGCTTTAGCAACTTCTGCGCTAACTACTGAATATTTTTTAATAACTTCTTCTGAAACATTTAGTTCTAACATTTTAATACGCACATTATAAGCGACAATACTACCTATAAAATAGTTAGAAGAACCAGGAATAGTAGTTATTATACTTGCAATATTTCCTCCTGTACAGCTTTCAGCAGCTGACACTGTTTGATTTTTTTCTTTTAACAACTTTCCAACTACAATTTCTAAAGCTTCATTATCAAAACCTATAATATTATTTGGTATAATTTTTTGTAATTTAAAAATTTGTTGCTCTATTGCTTTTTCAATTTTTTCTTTACTCTCACCTTTTGTAGATAATCTTAATCTAACTTTTCCAAAAGAAGGTAAATATGCTAACTTTATAGTAGATGGTAAATTATTCTCCCAATCTTCAATTTTTTCTGCTAAAACACTTTCTCCTAAACCGTAAGTTAAAATAGTTTTATGCAAAATATAAGGTAGGTTAAATGTTTTTTGAATTTTAGGTAGTACTTGATTTGATATGAGACCTTTCATTTCATAAGGCACACCTGGTAGTGAAACCAAAACTTTACCATTTTTATTAAACCACATTCCTGGAGCAGTTCCCAATTCATTTTTTAATGGTGTACATTTAGAAGGAACTAACCCTTGTCTTCTATTTGCTTCAGAAAAAGGATAGTTCATTTTTTTAAACATTTTTTTTATATGCTCAACTATTTCTTCATTTAACACTAATTCATCATTAAAATATTCTGCAATTACTCGTTTTGTAATATCGTCTTTTGTTGGACCTAAACCACCAGTTAAAATAATAATATTAGAATGTATATAAGCGTTTTCTATAGCAGATAATATATGCTCACAATTATCTTGAATTGATGTTATTTGATATACTGATACTCCAATTTTATTTAGTTCTTCAGCAATCCATTTTGAATTTGAGTCTAAAATTTGTCCAATTAAAATTTCATCTCCAATAGTTATTATTTCAGCTTGCATTAATTAAAAATATTTTTGGTATAATAATTGTGTAAAAATACTAATAACAACGCAACCTTTATACATAAATCACATCTATTTATAAAAGGAAAACTAAAACTCACCTAGCTATGACTACTACTGAAACAATGAGTAATACTGATTTACTCGAAAAAATTGAAAATTGCACCTTACCAACTAGCGAATTTAACCATGAAACTATGCTAAAATTAGCATGGATTTTAATAAATAAATATGGTGTAGAAAAAGCAATAGCGAAAAATGCAGCGTTAAAAGAAAACTATTTTATTAATGCCATGAACAGTGAAAAATTTAACATCTCACTTTCTAGAGCATATGTTGAGATAATGTACTATTTTATGGAACAATCTTCCCATCCGCAAGATTTTAATAGAATATTAAATGCTTTTCCTAGATTAAAATACAACTTTAGAAATTTAGTTAAAACGCATTATGGTTATAACATTCTAAAAGAACATAGAAAAGAAGAACCTAAAGGAATGAAACCAATTCTATTTACTTTTTAAATTTCTTTGAAAAAAAATCTTTTCCATCTTCTAATAGATTAAAACATTTAACCTTTTAAAATTCAATAAAAAACAGCTAATAATTCAGTTAGCTGTTTTTTTATTTTTTATATTATTGAGTCCTAAAATCAAATACTTGAGATTCTGAACTGTTTCCATGTTTATCATGGGTTATTACCTTCCAGTAATACACTTCATCAGCATTTAATGCTACATCTTCAATTTTAGTGCTTGTTGTATTTTTCAGTAAACTTGTTGGAGGATTATCAACTGATAAATACACATCATAAGATTCTATATCATTATCTACATCGCCTCCATCCCACTCTAAAGAAACTATTGAATTGGTTAATCCACCCATTGGTGGACTTACAACTCCCGCAGGAAAAGGTGCGTAATTTTCAACAGGTAAACCGGCATTATACAACTTCCATATTTCACTAGTAGCTGTTTTAGTTGTACCAGACGCCTTAGAAACTACTTTCCATGAATATGCAACACCTCTTGTTAAAGTTAACGTTATATATGTGTTAGATGTAGAGTTTTCCGTTGTTTTATTTGATTCTAAATTTTTAAGAATTAGCACATAATTATCCGTATTTTCTGAAGCATTCCATTCAAATTCAACATTACTTTCTTCATCTGAAATTATATTTCCTTGATTACATTCTGTATTTTTTAATGGAGATACTAAAACTGCTGCTTCTGGATTTTCAACAACAGGAATATCAGGATCATCTCCACCACCACCGCAAGACACTACCAATGCTAAAATCGAAATAAAAGTGATTTTTTTTAATAAGTTTATCATTGTTTAATAATTTTAGATTGAGAATTAATTGATGTTGAAACAATATGAATAAAGTAAATACCATTACTTAAACCTTCAACGTTCACTTGTATATTTTGATTTTTAATTTTTTCTGTTTTTTGAAATATTACTTGTCCAGTTTGATTAACTATTTGATAATTAATTTCTTCTCCTAAACTAGAAACAGGCACAGCTATTATTAAGTTATTTTTAACAGAATTAGGGTAAATTTTAACCGATTCAAAAACATTAATTTTTTCTAAATACTCACCTTGGCAATCTAATTCTGTAGTTACTTTTAAACTATTCACTCCATTTTTTAGTTGTAACTTTAACTCACTTTGATCAGTCGCAAAAACTACATCATTTAGCTCTACCCTATATATTTTCGCACCTTTTAAACTTAACACAACTTCTTTATTAACTTTATTTATTTTAGATGAAACATTTAATGCCTCCGGTTCCGATATTGTTAAATCAAAGCACTGTTTATACTCTGTATCTTCTGAAGTTGTAATGCAAACAGTATAATCACCAGCTTCTAAATCTGTAAATTCAACATTAGTTGTAAAACTCTTTTCAATAGACGTTCCTTGAATTTTAGCTGTAAATGGTAAGTTTTCATTTGAAGTTATTAAGATTGAACCATTATTACTACTAGCACAATTCTCACCAGAAACTAAAACCTTAAAATTATCAGAAGCCAATACAAAAACTGCACAACCATTTGTGTTTACTGTTGTTCCAATTGGGGTATCTGGGCAATCATCATTCTCGTCAGATACACCATCACTATCTTGATCTTCTTTTGGTAATTGAATACAATCTTCACCTGGAAGTCCGTAACAACCTAACCCTGTTGGTCCGTATAGATAATTCCATGTTATACCTGCTACCCAATTCTCACCTCCATATTCATATGCACCAACATCAGGGTTATTACCTATATAATCATCTGTAATTCCACTAATTATTTTACCTGCATCAATGGGGCTAGAACTGTCCTTTAAATTAAAATTTCCATTATCTGAATCTATAAAAACATCTGAAGTAACAACAAGGTTATTTTGTTGATCAGATTGTGGTTCCCAATTTGCATCACTTCCTAAATTATTCCATACCCTAACATTGGTAAAAGAAGTACCATCTTTATGCCATGCTCCCATAACTCCAGAACCATTCCATAAAGTATTATTAAATATGTCAATATCCTCTCCATTCCAATTTATTTGAACATTGGTCCATTCTGTGTTCCAAACTACATTATGGTGAACTGAAAACCCTGCTGCATCATTATCTAAATAAATTCCAGCAGCTTTATATTTTTCTCCACTTGAAGCGGCATCATGAAACCAATTATGATGAATTTCAGTAGTATATTGTGAACCTGTAGTGTAAAATAACCCACAGTCATCAGCTAGTAAGTTACTTCTAGAAACATCATTATATGATAGCTCATTATCTGTTCCATAATATTGAATAGCATCTCTTCCTCCATTTGCAATAGTGTTATTTTTAATAAGACTATTGTTAATACCTCTAGCAACTAATGGCGCATCATAATTAGATAGAAAATCAAAATCGTGGATATAATTATCTAAAATTGTTTGGTTATCACCTCTTACCTGAATTCCTGCAGAGGCATTAAATGCTATTTCACATTTTTCAATTATATTATTGGATCCTTGTAAATTAAGACTTGCTTTACCAGAACGCGAAGATTCAACAGCACCTTGTGTATGATTTCCATAGAAAGAAGAAATTCCGTACAGCACATTGTTTGTAGTTCTAGTATTTCCATTTGACTGCCAAGTTGAAGAATCTTCCATATTAATGCTTCCACCAAAAACAGCTAAATTTCTTATTTCAATATATTTTTTATCCTTAAGATTAATAGTTTCGAGTCTTCTTCTCATCTTTACCACACCATCAACTGGAGCTGCTCCATTAGGTAATTGAATAAACAATTCATTTGTTGAAGAATCAAAATACCATTCGTTTTCATAATCTAGAGCATCTTTTACACCCTCTAAATAAAAATCTCCCAAATCTGCTGGAGCATGATAAGTTCTAACCCAAGATTCATTATCGCCAAAATTCAAATTAAAGTTTACTCTACCCGCAGAACTACTTGTAATAATTCTTTTCCAAGCTGTCCAACCAGAACCAGCTTTATCACCATAAAACCAAACAGCTCCACCCGTCCAATCAAAACCAGGAATACTTGCTTCAGTTAAATATGCATTGGTAATAACATCTGGACCACTTCCTCCTGTATTTCTTAATGAATTTAATTGAAACGGATCTTCATTAGTTTTATTTGGCCAACGTGCTAAATTGCAAGCCGATTCTCCGTTCATTACAAAATTTTCTTGTTCAAGACTTGAAAAAGAAATGGTTGTTTTATAAATAGAGCCACTATCTAATGTCCAACCCGATAAAGCTTCCATTGCTGAAATGATTACCTGATCTCCTGGAAAAGATTGAAATATTATAGGACTTCCTGCAGTACCAGAATTACTAGGAGCTAATGTTTCTTCATAAGTTCCTTCTTTAATAAATACTGTATCACCAGCTACGGCAACACTGGCTGCTTTACTTATAGTTAAGTATGGTGACTCTTCCGTACCTGAATTAGAGTCGTTACCATTTTTAGCTACATAAATATCTTTTGAATAAACATTCGATAGCACAAAAAAAGTAACTACTATTAATAGTAATTTTTTTACGTTCATTTACTTTTAAATTTTGACTCAAAAATACAGCAGTCAAAATGTTATTAGTAAAACAAATAGGTTTTTTAAGGTTACAATTGGTTTTTTAAAGAATAATTAGTTGTTTCTATCTTATGTTAATCTGAAAGTTTTCTTTTCCATTTAAAATTCCTGTTAAAATATCATTTTCATTTACTTTACCTACACCTGCAGGTGTTCCTGTAAAAATAACATCTCCTATTTTTAATGTAAAAAATTGTGAAACATATGCAATTATTTCGTCAATTTTCCACAACATAGCTTTTGTATTTCCATCTTGAACTAGCTCTTTGTTTTTTTGTAATGAAAAAGATAAATTACCTAAATCTCCTAATTTTTCTTTTTGAATAAAATTACCTATTAAAGCACTTCCATCAAAAGCTTTTGCTTTTTCCCACGGCAAACCTTTTTCGCGTAATTGATTTTGCAAATCTCGTGCTGTAAAATCTATCCCTAAACCAATTTCATTATAATAATTTGGCGCGAACTTTTGAGAAATATGTTTACCTACTTTACAAATTTTTACTAAAATTTCTACTTCATAATGTACATTATTAGAAAATGAAGGGATTACAAAAGGCATATTTTTAGACAACACAGCTGAATCTGGCTTTAAAAATATTACCGGATTTTCAGGTTTTTCGTTTTGTAATTCTTCAATATGCTTGGCATAATTACGCCCAATACAAATTATTTTCACAGTTTATTTTTTAAGGTAAATATTTCTTTTCAAAATTTGGTTTACGTTTTTCTAAAAATGCATCTCTTCCTTCTTTCGCTTCATCAGTCATATACGCCAAACGTGTTGCTTCACCAGCAAATACTTGTTGTCCAACCATTCCATCATCAGTTAAATTCATGGCAAATTTCAACATTTTTATAGATGTTGGCGATTTACCTAAAACTTCTTGTGCCCATTCATAAGCTGTATTTTCTAACTCATCATGAGGAACAACCGCATTTACCATTCCCATTTCAAAAGCTTCTTGTGCTGAATAATTTCTTCCTAAAAAGAAAATTTCTCTAGCCTTCTTCTGCCCTACCATTTTTGCTAAATACGCAGAACCATAACCTCCATCAAAACTTGTTACATCTGCATCCGTTTGTTTAAAAATAGCGTGTTCTTTACTTGCCAACGTCATATCACAAACTACGTGTAAACTATGTCCTCCTCCAACTGCCCAACCTGGAACAACTGCAATTACAACTTTAGGCATAAATCTTATTAACCTTTGTACATCTAATATGTTTAAACGGTGATAATTATCTTCTCCAACATAACCTTGATGTCCACGTGCTTTTTGATCTCCTCCGCTACAAAAACTATACACTCCATCTTTGCTTGAAGGCCCTTCAGCAGATAGTAAAACTACTCCAATAGAAGTATCTTCTTGCGCATCATGAAATGCTACTAATAATTCACTAGTTGTTTTTGGTCTAAAAGCATTTCTAATATTTGGTCTGTTAAATGCTATTCTTGCAACTCCATTGCATTTTTTATAGGTTATATCTTCAAATTTCCGAACGGTTTCCCATTTAATTTCACTCATAATTGGCATAATTTTAATTGTAAAAATAATCTAATTTATTTACTTTGAAATAGCCTTACAAATTAAATTAATTAGATTGAAGCAACCAATAAATCTTATTGTTATCTTATAACAAATATTACTTCATTTTATTTAATAATAAATATGGAAACTAATTAAAAAAAATAATACAGTAACTTTGCCTAAAGTTTTACGACAAAGTAAGTGTGTTTAATAAATTTTGAATGAAAATATTAAAATCTACATATCAAAAAAATTGTGAGTTACCATTGAAATTAAAGGTGAGTTTTAAACCTATTTTTAATTATCTTGAATTGATTTCAAATGAGGAAAATCACTATTTAAACGCTTCTGCAATTAAACTTTTAGAAGAGTACAAAGCATACCCTGAACTTAAGGATGGTTTTGAAGATATGAGTTTGTTAACTAAATACAATAGTCAGATTGATAGATTATTAGATTTGTTATTTCCAGACATTTTACAAACAAACGAGATTAAAGCTATAAGTATTCCATTTGATTTTACTGCTTTTAAACTATCAAAACGATTTGAAAATATAATTAATGACGCTGGAGAAGATTACGAATATCAATTACGTAATTATGAAGATTCTAAAGTTTTTATTTTGTCTTGTGCGTTTATTTTAGCTTATTGCTACGACACTTATATAGATTTTAGAAGACCATTCTACTTTGATATTCCTGATAAAAACGGTATTGAAAAACATTACAGATCTTTATACAATGGTGATTTTTTTAAAGTAACTCCTTTAGAAAATGCTCCAAAAATAACAAAGGAAGATATCGATATTTTAATAGATAATTTTGACAATATAGATTTATGGATTGAGAAATTTCCACCTAAAAGTTATTTGTTTGAAGGTTTTGGAATTATGAATTTATTTGATGTTTCTGCAGATCAATCTATTTCAAAAATTAAAGAAAATTTATTGCGAGTAGATCAAAACACTTTTATTGAACTTGAAAAAAGCATCTCTAAATTATATCAATCTCAAACCATACAATTAGGTTTTTCAACCTACAATTTAGTAAAAGAAGGAGTAACATTTGACAATAATAAAACTGAAAAAAGTTTTATTAAACATGATAATTGTGCAAAATCTTGCGCTGATTTTTTCTGTGAAGGAGTTCTAGATAAAGTATTTAAAAATGAAGAATTAATAGCTATATCAAATATTGAAAACTACGGTAAAAAAACAAATAACAACAAGTTTTACCAAAGTTTAAAAAATCAACTTATTCAAAGTTTAATTTTAGTCCCTATAAAATTAAAAGATAATGTTATGGGTATTTTAGAACTTGTTTCAACAAAAAAACAAGAACTAAACTCTATAAATGCTTACAAGTTAAATGATGTTATTCCGGTGTTTAAAATTGCTGTTGAACGCTATATGGAAGAATATGAAAATAAATTAGAGTCTATAATTCAAGAAAACTACACCTCGCTACACCCTTCAGTAAAATGGAAATTTTTTGATGAAGTAGAAACGTAT
This sequence comes from Lutibacter sp. TH_r2, assembly GCF_033101135.1. Taxonomy (NCBI): domain Bacteria; kingdom Pseudomonadati; phylum Bacteroidota; class Flavobacteriia; order Flavobacteriales; family Flavobacteriaceae; genus Lutibacter; species Lutibacter sp. TH_r2. Next base: position 289,723 of record NZ_JAWMPV010000002.1, on the reverse strand, counting down.
TTATACGAATTAGAACTAAACCCAAAAGCAGAAATTAATTTAGATGATATTATTTTTGAAAATGTAATTCCGTTATATGGCCAAAGCGATATTAAAGGCTCTTCTATAGCTAGAAACGAAGCTATTCAACAAGATTTAGTGAAGCAATTAAAACTAGCTTCAAAAGTTATTGAAAAGGCCAAACTAATATACAATTTACCTATTTATAACGATTTACTATTCAGAATAAAAGAATGTTTACAAAATATTAGAAAAGGACTTGATTCGGGAGACGAAATTTCTCTAACTGATTTTTTAAGAAAAGATATTTATCCTGCTTTTAATCACTTAAAGCAATTAGATTCAAAATTTAAAAAAGATGTTGATGAATACATGTCGCATATAGATCCTGAAATTCATGTTGTTTATGAAAAACGTAAAGAATACGAAAGAAGCGTTAATAAATTAAATGAAGAATTAGCTAAATTTATAGACAAAAAACAAGAAGAAGCTCAAAAAATGTTTCCACACTATTTTGAGCGTTATAAAACTGATGGTATTGATTATAACATGTACATTGGTCAATCTTTAGTTAAAAACCATACTTATAACGAGATTTATTTAGAAAATCTACGTTTATGGCAATTACAAATGATGTGTGAATTAGAAAATGTAGCTTACAATTTAAAATCTAAATTACAACACCCTTTAGAGGTTGCTAGTTTAATTTTAATCCATAGCAATCCACTTTCTATAAAATTTAGAATGGATGAAAAACGTTTTGATGTTGATGGTGCTTATAATATTAGATATGAAATTATTAAAAAACGTATTGATAAGGCTTTAATTAAAAACACCGACGAACGATTAACACAACCTGGAAAAATTGCAATTGTTTACAGTCAATATAAAGATGCTCAAGAATATTTAAAATACATTCAATACCTACAAGCAAACAATTACTTAAAAAATGGCGCTATTGAATATTTAGATTTAGAAGATTTACAAGGCATTACAGGTTTAAAAGCATTGCGCGTAAGTGTAAATTATAATCAAATTAATGAGAGTAACACTTCATTAGAAGAAATTATTGGAACTATTGAACAACAAAAAAATTAACCTAGCTTACAGCATTCAATAATTCAAAAGAAATTATAAAAGAAATTACTGAAAGTACTATCCCAATCATAAAAATAGTATACGCAATACGCAATAATTTATATTTACGTTGTAAAACTATACCTAGAAAATATAAATCTTTAGTTAAAGATTCGTACAAATAATCTCGATCCTTCATTAATTCTTTCATCCCATCTTGAAAATCTAGTAGAGGCATTTTATGAAAATTTCCAAAAAACAATAAGTTCACTTTTTTATTTTGAACATCTTCTTTTGTAAACTTTCCTGAAGTAACTTTAGGTCTAGTAGATAAAATACTAAATATCATAGTTATAACAGTAATTATTAAAAAAAGTAATGTTGGAAAAATTAAATACGCATTTGCTGGTTTATCTAATTTTGGAAATAAACTAGAAAGTGCAATAGATAAAACAATTGCACTTACTGAAAGTAAAATATTTGCTTTTGTGTCTGCAATATCACTTAATTTTATATGGTTACGAAGTGTAACTCTATACATAGTTTCAATGCCACGTTCTGGTCTTTCTTCTTTTTCTTTTTTACGTTTTAATTCAGCTTTTTTTAATTTTTGTTTTTGTTTTTGTTCTTCGTCTTTAACAATTGCTTTTTTTAAATCTTTTTTTGCTTTTAACCAATTTTGTGTTTTCCGTTCGTTTAACGTTGTAAAAGCATAATTGGTAAAATATTTATGCTCTTTTATAAAATTTTCATTTTGTTCAAGCCATTCAATATCAGTATAATGCTCATTACAAATTTGTTCAATTTCAGTTCTAATTAAATCTGATTTTACCTTAAAGTCATCTGTTCCTAAATGATATAAATCTGCATCGCAAATAATTTTATCTAATTTATTTTTTGGAGTTTGAGGCATTTTTGTAGCATCAATAATTGAGCAAACTTTTGCAATTTTATCTTCGCTAAAACTTTTTTCTTTTAGAAATTTTGTAGCAATATTTTTACTGTGTTCTTCATGTTTTTTGTGACTTACAACAAAGCCTGTATCATGAAACCAAGCCGCAATTAACAATAATTCCAAATCAGCATCGCTTATATTTTCAGCTTTTCCAATTTCTTCAGCAGCAGTAACTACCTGATATGTATGGTTGTAATTATGATAAACTGTTTTTTGTGATAATTTGTTTTTGAAAATATCAAATACAAACGTTTTAACTTCAATAAAAAAATCGTTTTCTAACATCGTTAAATAAGTTTAGTCAAAAATACATATTTTTATGTACTTTTAAAGCTTTTATTAAACGCCATTTATGAGTAGATATTTTATCCTAAAACCTATATTATTATTCTTACTTTTAATTGTTTCTAGCTGTGCTACTTACAAAGTAAATTATAATAAAAATGAAGTTAATTGGAAGCAAAATATCCCTGAATATAATTCAGAAATTATTCATTCATTTTATTTAATTGGTGATGCTGGTTACGCAAAAGCTAATATGCCTTTAGAACATTTAACTTTGCTAAAAAACGAATTAGAAGAAGCTTCAAAAAATTCTACAACTTTATTTCTTGGAGATAATTTATACCCTAACGGACTTGTAAAAAAAGAACATTCCAACAGAGAACTTGCTGAACATAGATTAGATGCTCAAATTGATTTGGTTAAAAATTACAAAGGTCAAACAATATTTATCCCTGGAAATCACGATTATTACAGCAACGGCGTAAAAGGCTTAAAAAGAGAACAAGATTATATTGAAAAAAAACTAGGAAAAAACACTTTTCAACCAGAAAATGGTTGCCCTTTAGAAAAAATAGAAATTTCTGATAATGTAGTTTTAATTATTGTGGATACGCAATGGTATTTAGAAAATTGGGATAAAAACCCAACTATGAATGATGATTGCGAAATAAAAACACGCGAAAAGTTTTTTGATGAATATGAAAGTTTAATTAAAAAAAATGAAGATAAAACTGTTGTTATTGCACTACACCACCCAATGTTTAGTTATGGAAACCATGCTGGTCAAAGTTCTTTTAAACAACAATTATATCCCGTAAAAGGAAGTATTCCACTTCCTATTATAGGAACTGCAGCAAATATTTTTAGAAAAACAAGTGGTATATCTCCACAAGACATGAATAATCCATTTTATTTGGAATTAAAAAAACGATTGGTAACTATTTCACAAAAAGCAGAAAAAACCATTTTTGTTTCTGGTCATGAGCATAATTTACAATACATTATTAAAGATAGTAAAGTGCAAATAGTTAGTGGTGGCGGTTCAAAAATAAATCCTGTTAGAACTATAAACGGAAGTAAGTTTTCTTATGGTGGTTTAGGATATGCAAAAGTTGATATTTATAAAAACGGTGCTTCAAAAGTTTCTTTCTTTACTGAAAAAAATAACAAACAAGAATTGTTATATAGTACTGAAATTTTTCCACCATCAAATAACAATAAAATAACAACCTACCCTACAAAATTTCCTAAAAGTTTTTCTGCTTCTATTTATTCTGAAAAAGAAATTGAGAAAAGTGAATTGTTTAAAACTTTTTGGGGAAAACATTACAGAAAATACTATGGAACTAAAATAAATGCACCTACAGTTTTATTAGATACTCTAATGGGTGGTTTAACACCTATTAGAAAAGGTGGCGGAAATCAATCTCGCTCCATCAGATTAAAAGATAAAAATGGTAAAGAATATGTAATGAGAGCCTTACGTAAAAGTGCTATACAATACATGCAAGCCGTTGCTTTTAAAAATAATTATATTGAAGGACAGTACGATAATACGTTAGCTGAAAAACTACTATTAGACATATATACAGCTGCACATCCATACGCACCTTTTACCATAGGAAAATTAGCCGATGCAATAGACATTTATCATACAAATCCAAAACTATACTATATTCCAAAACAAAATGCATTACTAGAATTTAACGAAGATTTTGGAAATGAATTGTATATGATTGAAGAACGAACAACTGAAGGACATGGTGATTTGGCTAGTTTTGGTTATTCTGATGAATTAATTAGTACAGATGATTTACTAAAAGAATTAAGAAAATCTGATGATAATAGTATTGATGAACAAACATACATTCGAGCACGTTTATTTGATATGTTAATTGGAGATTGGGATAGACACGAAGATCAATGGCGTTGGGCTGAATTTAAAAAAGGAAAACAAACTATTTATAAACCAGTTCCAAGAGATAGAGATCAAGCTTTTTCAAAAAACGATGGACTAATTTTAGGCTTTTTAACCAGAGCAATTCCAGCTTTAAAATTAATGCAAGTGTATGATAAAGAAATGCGTAATGTTAAATGGTTTAATTTAGAACCTTATCCATTAGATATTTCATTTATAAACCATGCTACTTATAAAAATTGGCTTAAAGAAGTTGATTATATTCAGAAAAATATAACTCCTGAAGTAGTTGAACAAGCCTTTTTAGAAATGCCTGTTGAAGTTAGAGGTAAAACAGTTGAAGATATTAAACAAAAACTACTAGGTAGATTAAATAATCTTCCTAAAATCGCAAAAACGTATTACAAACACTTCTCTAAATATGCTATAGTAAAAGGTGACGATAAAGATAATTGGTTTGATATTAAACGTTTACCTAATGGTAAAACAAACATCAAAATTTTTAACATAAAAAAAGGCGAAAAAGGAAGCAAAACATTTGAAAAAACATATTCAAAATCTGAAACAAATGAGATTTGGATTTATGGGTTAGATAGTGATGATATATTTAATGTCAAAGGTAAAGAGCACAATGTTATTCCATTAAAAATTGTTGGTGGACAAAATAATGATGTATATACTATTGAACATGGAAAAAAAGTAAGTATCTACGATTACAAATCGAAAAAAAACACGTTTAAAACTTCAAAAGGAAAACAAAAATTGACCAATAGTTATAAAACTAATGTTTACAATTATAAAAAAATAAAATACAGCCAAAATCAAATTATTCCTTCAATTGGATCAAATCCAGACGACGGTTTAAAAATTGGAATTAATAATACATACACCGTTTATGGTTTTGAAAGAAATCCGTTTACTAGGCAACATATTTTAAACGCTTCACACTATACAGCTACAAGTGGTTTTGATTTAAATTATAGTGTTGAGTTTGCAAACATTATAAATAAATGGAATTTTTTATTAGAAACCAGAGTAACAAGTCCTAATTTTAGCATTAACTATTATGGATTTGGAAACAAATCTATAAATTTAGAAGACGATTTAGGAGACAATTATCACAGAGTAAAAATAAGTACACTCTATGCAAAACCAACCTTAAAATGGATTGGACGAAGCGGTGCTGAAATAAAGCTTGGAGCATCATTTGAAAGTTTAGAAGTTGAAGACACTTCAAATAGATATATAAATACAGTTCCAAACTTTATAGAAGAACGAAAAAACTATGCAAGTATAGATGCTTCATACACCTATAAAAATGCAGACAATCATACATTTCCAACTTTAGGCATGGGATTTGAGTTAAAAACTGGGTGGAAAACCAATATAGAAGAAAGCAATGAAAACCATGCATATATTTCACCTGCTATTAGTGTAAACTATAAATTAGTATCCAACGGAAAACTAGTTTTAGCAACAAAATTAAAAGGAAACATACTAATTGGTGACAACTTTGAGTTCTATAATGCAGCAAGCATTGGCGGTTTAGATGGTTTAAGAGGTTATAGAAACCAACGTTTTATTGGAAATAAGGCTTTTTATCAAAATACCGATTTAAGATGGAGCTTTAAAAAGGTAAAAACTGAATTAGTACCTTTACAACTAGGTTTGTATGGTGGTTTTGACTACGGAAGAGTTTGGCTAAATGGAGAAAATTCTAACAATTGGAAAACTTCCTACGGAGGTGGTCTTTGGCTAGTTGGCGCAAATATGATAAACCTAAATTTAGCAATGTTTAATTCTAACGAAGGTCCATATGTACAATTTGGATTAGGTTTTGGATTCTAAAAAAATATAAATATGAAAAATTTTATTTTAACACTACTAATTTTAATAGCTTTTAGTAATAGCTATTCGCAAAATATAATAACCAAAAAGTTTAACTCAATAGAGTTAGAAAACGATCGTTATTTAAAAATTTATATTCCTCCTAGTTATTCAATTGACTCAACAAAAGTATATCCGCTTACAGTAGTTTTAGATGCAGAATATTTATTTGATGCTTATGTTGGAAACGCCATTCTTTTTGCTAAAAAAGAAGAAGCTCCCGAGCAAATTATTGTTGGAATTAATCAAAATATGTATGATGAACGTTATGAAGATTGCTCCTATTTAAAAGAAAATAGTTTTCCTACCGAACAAGGCGAAGCATTTTATAGATTTATTAGAGGAGAACTTTTCAATTACTTTGATGAAAATTATCGAATTTCACCTTTTAAAACAATAATTGGAAATACCTTAACAGCAAACTTTACAAATTATTTTTTAGTGGAAGATTATCCAGGCTTTAACGCTTTTATAAACATAAATCCATACTACGCTATGGATATGCCTACAATGCTTCAAAATAAAATTGCTACTTTAAAAGATGAAAATATTTATTATTATTTAAGTAATGGAAACTACAATTCAGAAAAAAGAAAAAAACAAATAGAAACTACCAATGTTGTTTTAAAAAGTAGTGAAAACACTTTATTTAAGTACAAATACAACTATTTTGAAAAGAGTACAAACACTTCATCTATTGGCCAATCAATAGCCAATGCATTGGCATTTATATTTGAATTATATTCTCCTATTTCAAAATTAGAATACGAAAATAACATTAAAAATTTATCTCCTGCAGATGCCATTGCTTATTTAGAAAATAAATATGTTGAAATAGAATACCTTTTTGGAAGTAATCTAAAAATTAGAGAACGAGATATTTATGCTGTTGAAGGTATTATTTTAGATAAAGAAAATGGTGATTACCTAAAAAACTTTGGAGAAATGATTAATAAACTATATAAAGAATCTCCTCTTGGCGATTATTATATTGGCCGTTACTATGAAACCGGAAAAAAATACAAAACAGCTCTAAAACATTACAAAAATGGTTATATGAAATTACCTGAAGGTGATCCAAATTCAGATGGTTATTATCAAAATATTGAACGAGTTATGGATAAACGAGATGGAATTTATGTTGAACCAACAAATAATTAAATTTAAATAAATGAAAAAATACATTTTAGCTATTGCTATTCTTACAAATACATTTCTTTTTGCACAAGAAGATAATGTTGTAAAAGTTAATCTTCAAAACGAAGAAAAATACGAATTTACTCCAATTATAGATATTGAAGCTTCTGCCGTTAAAAGCCAAGGAAATACTGGAACTTGTTGGAGTTTTTCAGCCTCTTCATTTATTGAGTCTGAAATATTTAGAAACTCTGGAGAATTAGTTGATATTTCAGAAATGTACAACGTACGGTATACGTATCCTGCAAAAGCATGGAATTATGTTATGCGACAAGGTAAAATTCAATTTAGTGAAGGTGGTTTAGCACATGATGTTTTAAACTCTGTTGAAAAATACGGATTGGTTCCAGAATCAGCTTATTCAGGACTTTTAAATGGAAGTAAAAAACATAATCATGCTAAAATTGTCCCTGAATTAAAAAAGGTTTTAGATGCATATATTAAAAACGATAAAAATTCTTTACACCCAAATTGGAAAGTAGCTGTAGATTCTATTTTAGATGTTCATTTAGGTAAAGTTCCAGAAACATTTTTTTATAAAGGTGTTACCTATACTCCAACAACTTTTTTAGAAAGAACAAAAATAAATACGTCTAATTATGTTACATTAACTTCGTTTTTACACCAACCATTTAATACAGAATTTATATTAAATATCCCTGATAATTTTTCAAACGGTAGATTTTATAATATTGAATTAAATACTTTAGAAACTCAAGTTGATAATGCATTAAAAAAAGGATATACTGTTGCGCTAGATTGTGATGTTTCTGAAAAAACATTTTCTTCAAAATACGGTGTTGCTATTCTTCCAAAAAATCCAGAAAACAATACAAAAGGCATGACATACATTGTTGAAGAAGCCGTTATTACTCCAGAATTTAGACAGCAAGAATTTGAAAATTTTAATACTACTGATGATCATTTAATGCATATTGTTGGTATGGTAAAAGATCAAAAAGGGAATGAATATTATAAAGTAAAAAACTCTTGGGGAGGAAATAGTGAGCGTATTGGAAATAATGGATATGTGTATATGAGTAAAGCTTTTTTTAGACTAAAAACTATTTCAGTTTTAGTACATAAAGATGGATTGCAAAAAGAGTTAATACAAGATTTAGGTTTATAAAACTAACCTAAAAATATATTTCAAAACCTTTGATAATAATACCCAAAAATGAAATTAACAAAAAAACAAATTGTTATTGCATCTCCATTTTTAATTATTGCAATTAATTTTGGGATTGCCTTTTTATTTGGGAATATTATTGGAAAGTAGGAAAGTATCAAAAAGATAATGGTTTGGTACTTGTATTTAGTACAAGTTTAAAAAATTTACGAATTTCTACTGGAAACAATACTCAAAAAATATTAACCAATAAAATTTGTAAAAACACCATTGATACTATTATAATTCCAGAATTTAAACAAGGAAATTTTTATAAAGGAATTAAAAAAGGATTAGAGGAATTAATGCGCAAATAGAAATAAGTTGTATTTCATAATTTTACAACTAAACATTGTAACAACTTAAAGCTATTTATACTGTAATCCTTTTTTAATTATATTATTAAGGCTATTATTTAACGTATTCCGTTAAGCTAATCCCTTCATTGGAAAGCGTAATTAATTTTTGACGATATAAACCTCCAATTGCACTTTTAAAAGCCTTTTTACTCATTTCTAACTGACTTTTAATTTCAAATGGATCACTTTTATCATGCAATGCTAAAAAACCATCATTCTTGCGTAAAGCATTTAGAATTATTAATTCATTACCAACTATAGTTTGTTTAAATCCAATTGGTTGCAGACTTACATCAATTTTATTGTCTTCTCTAATTTTTTTAATATAACCTGTTAATCTTTCGCCTTCAGAAACAATTTGATACATTTCATTTTTGTATAACATTCCTTCAAATTCATCATCAATTAAAACTGTAAAACCCAAATCTGTATGTCTCACTACTAATAATTCTACCTTATCTCCTACTTTTAAATTCATTTTTTAAGCTTTTAAATTTTTAAAATATGCTTTTAGCACTTTATCATTTACATTTTGAGGTGTAAAAACCTCCAATATTTTTGCTTTTTCACTGTTCTTAAAAAAGACTTTTAATTCTTGTTGTAATTCATCAATTGTATTAGTAGATGAATATTCTAAATTATACAATTTAGAAAGCGGTTTTGCAGTTAAATTATGTGGTGTTTCAAAATAATTTAACGCATTTGATTGTTGTGGTCCCGGAATAAATCTAAAAATACCTCCACCGTTATTATTAATTAAAATAATTCTAAAGTTTGAAGGAATGTAGGTGTTCCAAAGTGCATTACTATCGTAAAAAAAACTAATATCACCAGTTATAAATATGGTTTGTTCTTTTACTGCAACTGACGCTCCAATAGCTGTACTTGTACTTCCATCAATTCCACTTGTTCCTCTATTGCAAAATACTTTTATTGAAGTGTGTATATCAAATAATTGTGTATATCTAATTACAGAACTATTACCAACTTGTAGTTGAATATTTGCAGGAATTGCATTTAATATAGTTTCAAAAACCTTTAAATCGGAATATTTACAAGAACTTAAAAATGAAGCATGATTTTGAAGTCGTTTTGACTTTTTCTCCATCCAAAATTGCTGATAATTACTTTCTTTAAAATTAATTAAAGGTATAAACTTTGAGAAAAAATTGCTTGAGTTTGTTTTAAAATGCTTTGTTAAACATAAAAAAGTATCTAACGCCTTTTTGGAATCAACATGCCAATGGTGTTTTGGTTTAAAGTTTCGTAAGTGTTGTTTTATTTTTTTTGAAACTATAAGTCCTCCAATACTTATTACTATATCAGCTTGAAACGCTTCGGCTTGATCTTCTTCAAAAGGAAAAATTAATTTATCTATACTATTAATAAAATTTGGATGCGAAACATTTGCTGTATTTTCTACCAATACTAAAACCGATGGATCTTTAACTATTTCTTCTAAATATTGTTGCAACTGTTTATTAGGAAAATGTTGCCCAACTAACACTATTTTTTTTGAAGCTTTATTCCAAATTTCTGCATAATACTTATAATCAATTTCCTCTTTATTTTCAACTAGTTGTTTTTTAGTCTCTACTTGAATTAAGCTGGAAGTTGTTTCGTACAAAGGTTCGTCAAAAGGTACATTAATATGTACTGGACCTTGATTATTTTTTGAAATTGAAAGCGCTAAATTTACTTCGTTTAAATTAAAGCTATGGTCAGATTCTATAGCTAAATTAGCTTCATATAAAATATGATTTGAAAACACATGCTCTTGCCTAATTGTTTGACCATCACCAATATCTATTAAATGTTTTGGTCTATCTGCTGAAATAACCACCAACGGAATATCACTATAAAATGCTTCTGCAACTGCTGGATAATAATTTAACAACGCAGAACCTGATGTGCAAACAACAGCAACTGGTTGTTGAAGTTGTTGAGCCAAACCTAACGCAAAAAAACCTGCACTTCGCTCATCCACAATACTATATGTTTTTATAGTTGGATAATTTGAAAACCCAATAGTTAATGGAGCATTTCTAGATCCAGGTGAAATAACAATATGCTTAACTGAATTTGCTATGCAACTGGCAATAACAGATTGAGCTAATTTATTTTTTGGGTATTGTGGCATTTTATATTTTTAAGCAAGCACAAAGGTACAAAACTTAAGTAACCTAATTATACCATTGAAATAACAAATACATTGACTTTTATCATGCCTTTTTAACAAGTTAAAAGCTATTTTTATTCTTGTTAATAATAAACTAACCATTTTGATTAAACTAATAGCGCTTTTATCTACAGTATTTATTAACTTATTTGCAGGAATAATTTTGTTAGGAACTTCCGATAAGCAATTTAAAAATCGCTTTTTTTTAAGTTTATTTTTTTTTGACAGCTTTATTTTATTTACAGGTCATTTTTTATCTTTTAATGAAGTTTGGCATACTTTCAAATATTTCGATTTCTTATTTATAACTTCAATAGTAGCATTTTATCCTTTTTATTATTTGTACCTATATAGTGCTTTTAACATGAATTTTATTAAGGCTAAATTTATTGTTCATTTTATACCTGCTATTGTAATTGGTTTAGTAATGCTTATTATTTCCTATACTGCTAGTTGGAATGAATATTATGAGTATATGCAAAACAACTTAAATGGTACACCTTTAAAAAATACTACTTCAAAAATTTTATCGTACTTATACAAAGGCAGTAGAGCATTTCATTTAATACAAATAGTAATCTATAATTTTCTTGCAATTCGATTTATATTAAAAGCCAGAAAACAAATGAATAATTTGTTTTCGAATTTAGATAAATATCAATTAAAATATTTTTATATAGCAAACATATCATTTATTATTTGTATGTCTGTGCCAGGTGTTTTTGTTACTATTTTAGGAAGAAAACCTATTAATACTGATATTATTTCTTATTTAGTTTTATGCTCTTTGTTTACACTACTTTATATAATATTGGCTATTGTTGGTTTAAAACAAATCCCAGCAAAAATTAATATTAGTTCTAAAGAAGATAAAACCGAAAATAAAATTTCATTAAGCAATATTGAAGCTGATTTTGATTTAAATGAAATACATCAAAATTTAATGAACTACTTTGACAAAAAGAAACCTTGGCTTCAACCCGATTTAAATATTTGGGATGTATCTAAAAATATTGGTTCTAACAGAACATACGTTTCAAAAGTTATTAATGAAGAAATTGGTTGTAATTTCAATCAATTTGTTAACGGATATAGAATAGAAGAAGCTAAAAAATTATTAACAAAAACACCCTTAATTCCTATATCTGAAATTAGCGAACTTTCTGGGTTTGGCTCTGTAAATTCTTTTATAAGAATATTTAAAGCTTCAGAGTTGTGTACGCCTAACCAATATAGAATGTAGCTGTAAGTTTATACGATTTAAGGATTCCTTTTTACGATTTAAACACTAAAATAAAACAATCATATTTAACTTTACTATACAAAACTAAGTTCATTGTTAAATACTATTGGGAATGAATTGCTAAAAGGAAATTTATAGTGTTTCCCACAGACACTTTTTTAAATTACTTTCAAAAACTTTGGACTTAGTTTTATTCTATAAAATCGTTTTCATAACATTAGATTTAAATACAGTTTCATTCCACTCTTTACTTGGAATACTACTTGCAGTTATACCTCCACCAATATAAATTGAAACCACGTTAGTATTTACTTCCATACATCTTAAATTTACAAATAAGTTTGTTGATGAATTTATATTTAGTTCTCCTAAAAAACCTGTGTAATACTTTCTATTATATTGTTCATTATTCAAAATAAACTCTTTAGCATTTTCTTTAGGCATTCCACAAACTGCAGGTGTTGGATGCAATTTATGTATCAATTGTTCAACCGTATTTTCAGAAACTACTTTAGAAGTAATATCGGTTTTTAAATGCAATAAACTTCCAGCTTTTACAGTATATGGACCAACAGTTTTAATTGTAGAGAGAATTGGTTTTAAATTATCTAAAATATAATCTGTTACAATTTTTTGCTCTTCCAATTCTTTAGTTCCCCAATTTACATTTAAACTACCTTCATAATTTTGTGTTGAAGCTAAAGACATTGTTTTAAAAACACCTTTATCAATTTGTATTAAACGCTCTGGAGATGCTCCCATCCAAAGTCCTGTTTTTGGATGAAACCAGCAATAAACAAACGCATTTTTGTATTTATGCAGCATATTAATAAATGTTTTTATAACATCCATATTAGCCACCTCAACATTTTCTTTTCTAGAAATTACAATCTTTTCAATTTTAGTTTTATTAATGTGTTTAACTGTACTTTCAATTAAATTTTCATATTCTTTTTTTTCTAATGAAGAAGATAAAACACTAAAATTAGAGTTTAAATATTCAAAGTTACTATCTTCAACAACTGTTGAAATTTTTGAAGAATTATTTAATGAAATTATATAACTATTTTCTGAATTAGTAAACGGACAAAAAACAAACCCTTTGCTATTAAACGAGTCTAAACTTATTAAATTATCTGTATTTTGAAGCAATCCAAAAACCTCAACTTCATTAATGTTTCTATACATTACAAAAGGTGTTTTAGCTTTAAGCTTTTGAGTTATTTTGTCAAAAAAATCTAAATTATTTAATTGCAATTTGTTTTAATTTAATTGTTGTAATAAAGTTGTTTTAATTTCTTTAAATCTAGTCCACACCAAACCATGACCAGCATTAGGTAAAGTTATTAATTTATAGTTTCCATTAATATATTGTTTTTTTAAATAAACTGAATTATCATAGGGTACAATCCAATCTTTATCTCCATGAAAACTAATAATTTCATTAACATTTAAATTCCATTTGTTTTCAAAATTCTTTAAATCTTTTGGGTGCGATATTTTCTCTTTTGATGCCGCTTTCCATACTTCAGGAACTAACCACTGTGTTAATTTCCACTTATAAAAATTCAACGCCCAAGGCATTGGCTCTACTTTAGAATATACAGCTGGAGCTAATAAAATTACTTTTTTATACGTTTTATTAGAAGCTAAAGCAATTGGTCCTCCGTATGAATAGCCTACCAAAATTATTTTTTCAGAAGGAATATTTTTAATTAAATCTTCTAATAAATTCTTTTCAAACTCAATTGATTCCTGAACATCTCCAGTTTGAAACACTCCATAACCTACTCTATCATAAGCAATTAAATTTGCTTTTTTATTTAAATCTTTATCGGTCAAATACTTTTTAAAATTAATTGCTGAACCTATAGAGCCATGAATAAATACTACTGTTGGAAGTGTAGAATCATTTTTTTTCTGAAGTGCTAACACTCTATATGTAAACCCTTCAAATTTTTTTGTTGAAATAAATACTTCTGTATTTTCGGCTTTAAAAGATTCATTAATTTTCTCATCAGTTTTTGGAGTAGACATTTTATAAAACAAAATGTATAAAACAATCACTAGCAATAGTAAAATAATCCCTATTAGTTTTAGTATTTTTTTTAGTTTTTTCAACCTACTATTTGGCAAGAATAAAATTGGTTAGTTTACATAGTGAAATTACTCTACCTCTATCATCAACTACTTTAATTTCAACCAAATGAATTGTTTTTCCTTTATGAATAATTTTGCCAGTAGCAGTAACCATTCCACTTTTTACACTTCGTAAATGATTTGCAGAAAATTCAATACCTCTAACAGTGTATTTTTCCATATCTATTGCTAATAATGATGTTGGACTTCCAACACTTTCAGCCAAAGCCATAGTAGCGCCACCATTTAAAATTCCATCTGGTTGATGTACTTTTGAAGTTACTGGCATTGTGGCTACCAAAAAATCTTCTCCATAATCGGTATATTTAATATCTAAAGTTTCCATCAATGTGTTTTTGCACATTGCATTAAACTTATCTAATGTTGATTTTTTATCCATTTTAATTAACAATTGATTGGTAAAAATACTAATTAAAAGTACTAACTTTGCCGCAATATAAAAAAGAATTATGGCATATAAAATTAGAGCAATTTTAGACGTAAAAGAAGATGTTTTTAGAGATGTTTTGGTATATGAAACTTCTAGTTTAGAAGATTTACACTTTACCATTGCAAAATCGTTTGGATTTAAAGGTCAAGAAATGGCTTCGTTCTATTTAACTGATGATGATTGGGAGCAAGGCGAAGAAATTCCTTTATTTGATGTTTCTGAAGATGGTTCGGCTTTAACTATGTCAAAGTTTACCGTTGAACAAGTTCTAAAATTGGAAGGTGCTAAACTTATTTATGTGTACGATTTTTTTAGTATGTGGACTTTTTATATTGAAGTTACAGATATTGCTTACAAAACTACTGAAGAATTACCTTTTATAGCACTTTCTTTTGGTGAAGCTCCAGATGAAGCTCCAGAAAAAGAATTTACTGCCGAAGACAATGATTTTGATGATTTTGATGCCTTTGACAGAGAAGATGGTTTTGAAAATATAGACGATTTAGATTTGGATAATTACTAGTTATCTTAAATGATTCTTTTTAATTAAATAAGAATTTACATTCTCATAATTTCTAACAACAAATTCAAAAGCTACACCTAAAATATCGCCCATAGATTTTGCTTTTTTAAACTTTACATCTTTTGTATATTCTACTAAACCCATTTTCAACTCATTAATTTTTTCAGGAGTTGATATTGTATCGTTTTTCATACATTTTACCAATCTACGAATTCGCTTTTGAGAACCTTTTAATCTTCTAGCAATAGCTGAACGCTCTTCACGCTTATATTGTTCAATAGATTCTGGTTGTAAATTATCAGCAACCATTTTAACAAACGGATAGTTTTCTTTAAAAAATTGAGGAAAGTATAACCTTAAATTTCCTTCATAACTTTGCTGATCAAAATCCATTGCTCTAATTCTATATTGCACTTGATCAAAATCATACGAAGCTACAATTACATAATTATAAGCTCTCATATCACCTAATAAACGAATCATACAACGTTCATTAAACTTTACAAACTCTTTAGCTAGTCTTTTTTTACCATTTACCGAAACACGTTGAACATCTTCAGCTAAAAAAACATCTCCTGGAATACCTAAAACATGTTCTTCAATTAAAGTGTCTTCATAAACTAAAAAATTAATATTATTTGGTGATAAAATATGCTCTAGTTCCAAACCATAAACACGTGAAGCATCTGCAGTTTTAACGTATAAATAGGTATGGTTATCGTTTAAAATATTTCTTACTTTTATACGGAAGGGTTTAGAGTTTCCGAACGTACAATAATCTATGGCATCAACAGATAAAAAACTTAAAGACTCTTCACTCCCATCTCCATGTAAAATCATGTACATGCGCTTTAAACTCATATCAATTTCATCACGCTCATGTTCAGGATAGTAAACTCGAATCCATAACGTATCATCTCCATTTTTGTCATATACTTCAATTGCTCCAGAAAAACGCAATAAATCATCATAACAAACAGGAATTTTAATACTTCTGTTATAAATAGATAAGTATTCATACAAATCCTTATTTATTGGAAATGCAGGTTTTTTTAATAAAACTATCTTCTCTTCTTCCATACCTCAAAAATATTATAAAAAATCTAATTTCCTATATTGCTGTAACAAATCTCTCTAAAAGTCGTCTTAAAACTATACTAAACTTCAAAATATTGGAAACAATTCTATCTATTAGCAATTTAAACAAAAAATTTGGACATATTCATGCGGTAAATAATTTATCTTTTGAAATTAAAAAAGGAACCGTTTATGGTATTCTTGGTCCAAACGGAAGTGGAAAATCTACAACGCTTGGAATAATTTTAAATGTAGTAAACAAAACTTCAGGAGAATTTAGTTGGTTTAATGGAGATTTATCTACACATGAGGCACTAAAAAAAGTAGGCGCTATTATTGAAAGACCTAACTTTTATCCATACATGACTGCTATTCAGAATTTAGAATTAGTGTGTAAAATCAAAGAAATTCCTTTTAACAAAATTGAAGAAAAATTAAAAACAGTTAATTTATTTGAAAGAAGACATAGTAAATTTAGAACTTTTTCATTAGGTATGAAACAACGTTTAGCTATTGCTTCTGCATTGTTAAACGATCCAGAAATTTTAATTTTAGATGAACCAACCAATGGTTTAGATCCACAAGGAATTCATGAAATTAGAAAAATAATTAAAGATATTGCGGCAAATGGCACAACCATTCTTTTAGCTTCGCATTTATTAGATGAAGTTGAAAAAGTGTGTTCTCATGTTGTTGTTATTAGAGAAGGTGTAAAATTATACTCTGGAAGAGTGGATGAAATGACCGCCTCGCATGGTTTATTTGAATTGAATGTTGAAGAAAATAAAGAAACATTGTTAGAATTACTTTCTAAATTTGATGGAATTGCATCTACAAAAACTGATAATTCTATAATTATTGCTACACTCAACAAACCCATTTCAGCTTCAGAAATTAATAAATTCTTATTTGAAAACGGTGTTGTTTTAACACATTTGGTTAAACGTAAACCTAGTTTAGAACAACAATTTTTATCACTAACAAAGAACAATTAAAATGCTACGACTTTTAAATATAGAAATTCATAAATTAAAACATAATAGAGCAAGTAAAATTTTAATTTTAATTTACTTTTTATTGCTCACATCAATCGCTTTAATTGCGGCTATTAAATTTGATATTGGACCTGTTAAATTTCATTTAGCGGAACAAGGAATTTTTAATTTTCCTTATATCTGGCATTTTAACACTTATATGGCATCCACATTCAAATTTTTCTTATTGCTTGTAATTGTATCTATGATGGCGAATGAATACAGTAATAAAACACTAAAACAAAATTTAATTGATGGCTTAAGTAAAAAGGAATTTATACTCTCTAAATTTTATACTGTTATTCTATTAGCAGCTATTTCAACTATTTTTGTATTTGTAGTTTCACTAATTCTAGGTTATGTATATTCTGACTTTAATGAAATTTCTATTATTACTACTGATTTAGAATATCTATTTGCCTTTTTTATAAAATTAGTTGGTTTTTTCTCTTTTGGGTTATTTCTTGGAATTTTGGTAAAACGTTCAGCTTTTGCTGTTGGAGCCATGCTTATTTGGGCTATGTTTGAAGGTTTTGCAAAAGGTATACTCTATTGGAAATTTAAACCAAATGCTGATGATTTAATGAGAATTTTTCCATTAGAAGCTATGAGCAATCTAATAAAAGAACCTTTTACCAGATTAAGCGCTGTTAAAACGGTTGCAAAACAAGTTGGTGAAGATCTATCTAAAGACTTTTCAGTACAATTTTTTGATATAGTAATTGTACTATTTTGGACAGCAATTTTTATCTATTTATCGTATGCTTTACTAAAAAAACGTGATTTATAACTGTTTACTCCTTCGCTAATAAATGCTTACAACATTAAAGGTTATAGTGTTAAAGTTTAAAATTTAATCTTCGCATCTATAATGGCTACGGTAGATAATATATATTAAATTACGCGTTTATAAAAGTTGAATACAAGTACAAAATAAAAACGCAAAACAAACTACACATAATAACACATTAACAAACTAGTACAAGCCATACTTCAACAATAATTTTCCAAGTAACTTATTCATATTTGGGGAAATATAAAAAAATCATTATAGTTTAATTCAATAGTAATATAATATTTCATTTACTTTAAATATATTTGGGTATTGTTTATTTGAATACTTCTTAATGAAAAATTATATATTTTGTCTTCTTTTATTAATACCAATGTTTATTTTTAGCCAAGGTGAAGCTAACAATTGGTATTTTGGGTTAAATGCAGGAATAAATTTTAATGGTGATACTGTAACTGCTATAACTGGAAGCCTTTCTACTAACGAAGGTTGCTCTTCATTTTCTGATAAAGATGGAAATTTATTATTCTACTCTGATGGAACTACAGTTTGGAACAAAAATCATAATCCAATGCCAAATGGTAATGGAACCTTAAAAGGTCATCCATCTAGTACCCAATCTGCAATTATAGTTCCGCATCCTGGAAATAGCGACCTTTATTATATTTTTACTGTTGGTGCTAGAGTTGGTCAAGTTGGAGAATTTGGATTTCACTCTTATATTGTAAACATGACATTAGATGGTGGTTTAGGAGATATACAAGGTGGAAATACAGATTTATCTAACGGATTAAATACAAATTGGAGTGAGAAAGTTACTTCAGTAAAAGGTTCTGAATGTAATGAATTCTGGGTAATATCATTAGTAAGTAATACGTATTACAGTTATAAAATAGATTTAAACGGATTAAATACAACACCAGTAATTTCAACTGTTGATTATGCCTTTTCAGATAGACGTGGTTATTTAAAAGTTTCTCCTAATGGTGAGAAATTAGCAAGTGCAACATTTACACAATATACAGATGGAAGTGGTAATAATATAATTGGTAATGGAAAACTTCATTTATACAGTTTTGATGATACAACTGGAATAGTTTCTAATAATGGAATTGAATTAATTAATGTAACAACTGATGGAGCACCTTATGGTGTAGAATTTTCACCTAATTCAACTAAATTATACACCTCAACATTCAACGGAACATATAACAAATTATACCAATTTGATATTGAAAGTACAGATATTCCAAACAGTAAAACCTTAATAAAACAACAAATAGGTTTTAGAGGTGGATTACAATTAGCACCAAATGGAAAAATTTATGCAACTGTTCCTGTTAGTTATGATCAAGGAACAAACACTTTAGATATAATTCACGAACCAGATAATGAAGGTATAGCTTGTAATTACGAAACAGATGGTTTTACGTTAAATGGAATGTCTATGCAGGGTTTACCTCCATTTATAGCTTCACTATTAATACCTATTGAAATTACAGATGGTATCTCAACTGAAAACCTCAATAATACAACCATTCAAAAATGTATTGGAGATAACCTTACGCTTACACCTCAAAATATTGAAGGTTCTCCCGTTTATAAATGGTTTTATAATAATATAGAAATAAGTAATTCTCCTAATCTAACCTTTACAAATTTACAACTAACTGATTCAGGAAGTTATGAAATTGAGATATCTACAGTAGATGATTGCGGTTTTAATACTACATACAAAGGTAGCTTTGAGATTAATGTTAACGAACTTCCAAATACATTTCCAACAATTATTTACAATCAATGTGATATAGATTCTAACAGTACAGATAGTAATCTACTATTTAACTTAAATTATAAAATTGAAGAAATTACAAATAATGTTAGTGATTTAGAGGTTACTTTTTTTGAAAATGAAACCGACTTTTCTAATGATAATTTTATTACATCACCCGAAAATTATCAAGTTTCAAATAGCACAACTCTAATTGTTAAACTAACAAACATACTAACGGGCTGTTATGTAAAAGGCTCTATTGAATTAAATGTAATTCCAACTAGTTTAAGTGATTTTGGAATTAGGTATACTTGTGAAAACGATTTATCATTAGGTTTAACAGATCAGCTTAAAAGTATTCCAAGTAACACTGGTTATTTTGATTTTGAAGAAATAAGAACATCAATTTATAATTTATATACAAACCCAGACATTGAAGTTAGTTTTTATGAAACCGCCGAAAATGCACAACTTCAATCAAATCCAATTACTGGTGTAAATGAATATTCTAATACAGAAATAATTGTAGTAATTTCAAATAAATTAACAAAAAATTGCGATTCTGCTGGTACATTAAAACTTCAACTAAATTCACTACCTGATCCTGAAGGAGAAGATGAACCTTTAATTTTATGTGTAAATAATCCAATTGATAGTCCTCAATTAATTTCTTTAAATATAGACGGTTCTACATCTAATTCTACTGATACTTTTCAATGGTATTTAAACAATACTCCAATATCTGGAGCCACATCTAGCAATCTCGATGTTTTTGAAAAAGGTACTTATAAAGTTGAAGCTACTAGAGAATATTTAAATAACACTACTGATACTTCTGATGATAACTACTGTTCAGCATATAATACATTTATTATTGAAGAGTCTAATAGCCCTCTTATTACAATAGATGATTTAACAATAATAGACGATTCTACAAACAATTCAATAACAATAAATGCAAGTAATTTAGGTATTGGAAATTATTGGTTTGCTTTAGATAATGGAAGTTATCAAGATGAACCTTATTTTGATAATATTTCTCCTGGTATTCACCAAATTTATGTTGCTGACCAAAATGGATGTAGTCCAATTGTTTCTATCGAAGTACCTATAATTGGTTTTCCAAAGTTTTTTACACCAAATGGAGATGGCCTAAATGATACTTGGCAAATTCAAGGTTTAACCGAAGGCTTTTATGCAAATTCTAAAATCTATATTTTCGATAGATTTGGAAAACTAGTTGCAAAAGTAAATCCTGAAAGCGAAGGTTGGGATGGATTATTTAATAACAAAACTTTACCCTCAACTGATTATTGGTTTTCTATTGAATTAATAGATAGCAATGGAAATGTAAAACTTCGTAAAGGCCATTTTAGCTTAATTAGATAGCTTAAAACAATATTTTTTTGCTTCTTTTTCGTTTTTAATTTATTAGAAATAAGATATTTATCATATCTTTATAAGAAACGAAAAATCTTTTCCCTATGAAAAGAATCTTATTTTTTTGGTTAATAATTATTCCCTACATATCATTAGCTCAAAAAGAAGCTGCTATATGGTATTTTGGGGAAAATGCAGGGTTAGACTTTAATTCTGGAAGTCCTGTTGTATTAACTGATGGGCAATTGGACACTTTTGAAGGCTGTGCTACTATAAGTGATTCAAATGGAAATTTATTGTTTTATTCTGATGGTGTAACTGTTTGGGATAGAACTCATACCATTATGCCAAACGGAACAGGTTTACTTGGAGATGTTAGTAGTACACAATCTGCTATAATTATTCCAAAACCCAATAATACTGATCAATATTATATTTTTACTGTTGATGATAGACCAGCAACTACAGTGGGTTCTAACGGAATAAACTATACTACTATTGATATGACCTTAAACGGTGGTTTAGGAGATGTTGTAGTCGCTGAAAAAAACTTGGGCCTATTAGGTAATGCATACGAAAAAATATCGGCTATAAATCATTCAGATAATAACACCTATTGGGTAGTTACTTTTGTTCAAAATAGTTTTTACTCCTGGAGAATTGATGCTACAGGAGTTAATACAACTGCAGTAGTAAGCAATGTTTCTTCAACAAGTGCAACTAGAGGTTGCCTAAAAATTTCTCCAGATGGAACAAAAATAGTTTGTGCAAATTTTGGAAGCGGACAAAGTTTACGCTTATATGATTTTAACGATACAACTGGTGCAGTTTCTAATGAACAAACTTTAACTCTAGATGAAAACGATGATATTCCTTATGGTGTAGAATTTTCTCCAGACAACTCTAAATTATACGCTACAACAAGTAAATTAAGCGGAAACACACACATAACACCTGGTAAATTAATTCAGTATGATTTATTAAGTGCAAATATTTCAACATCTAGAGTATTAATTCACTCATCTAATGTGAATACCAGAGGTGGACTTCAACTTGCTATTGACGGTAAAATATATAGAGCGCTCTCTGTTTCTGCAGTAAATCAACTAGGAACCAACTTTTTAGGAGTAATACACAACCCTAATGCAAGTGGAGCTGCTAGTAATTACCTTCATAACAATTTAGATATAAGTGCTGGTGACCCAAACCGAAAAGTGGTAGAAGGCTTACCTCCTTTTATTCAATCTTTTTTTAGAACAAATATTTATGCCAATGATGTTTGCTTTGGAGATGCCACCCAATTTAACTTAAGCTCTACATCAATTCCAGATAGTATTCTTTGGGATTTTGGTGATCCGGCTTCAGGAATAAACAACACTTCAACATTAGAAAATCCTACACATGTATTTTCTGCTCCAGGAGTATATACCGTTACAGCAAGTGTTACCGTTGGATTGATTACAACTGATATTACTTTAGAAATAACTATTTATAGTTTACCAATTATTACTTCACCCTTAACTTTAATACAATGTGATAATGATTTAGATGGAATTACTGATTTTAATTTAGAAGAAGCAAACACTGCTATATCTTCTGAAACTCCAGCTCCAACAATAACATATTTTTTATCACAAACAAATGCTGAAAATAATACGTCTTCTATTCCAAACCCAACTACATTTTCCAATGCAGATTCAGTTACCCCAAATACTGTTTGGGCCAGAATTGAAAATGCTGTAGGTTGTTATACAACTGCTGAAGTAAATTTACAAACCACTTCAACTCAAATTCCAGCAAGCTTAATGTTAAACTTTTATGAATGTGATAATGATACTGATGGAATTATAAATTTTGATTTTAGTACAGCTACAAGTCAAATTGAAACTGCTCTTTTACCTGCAACTAATTTATTGATTACATATTATGAAGATATGATAAATGCTTTAGCTGAAACAAACGCTATTGATGAAACCAACTATACAAATACAACTCCAACAACACAACAAATTATAGTTAGAGTAGATGATTTAAATAATGGCTGCTATGGTTTAGGCTATCATGTAACACTCAATGTAAAATCAATTCCTCAATTTGATTTAGATACTACTATTGAATTCTGTGCAAATGACACCAATAAAACTGTTGAAATTTCGAATCCAACTGATGTGTACGATTATCAATGGGAAGATTCATTAGGAACTATTTTAAGCAATACTTCTTCATTTACAGCAACAACAAGTGGAGATTATATAGTAACAGCTACCAGTCAAAATATTGTAGGTGGTATTTCTTGTGAAAATTCTAAAACAATAC
Organism: Lutibacter sp. TH_r2; assembly: GCF_033101135.1. Classification (NCBI taxonomy): domain Bacteria; kingdom Pseudomonadati; phylum Bacteroidota; class Flavobacteriia; order Flavobacteriales; family Flavobacteriaceae; genus Lutibacter; species Lutibacter sp. TH_r2. Next base: position 265,968 of record NZ_JAWMPV010000002.1, on the reverse strand, counting down.
AGGTTACAATAAACCCAATTCCAGTTATTACAACTCCAGTAACTTTAATTCAATGTGATGATGATTTAGATGGTATTGTTGATTTTAATTTAGAAGAAGCCAATGCTGCAATATCTTCTGAAACACCAGCTCCAACAATTACTTACTTTTTAGATGAAATAAATGCATTAGCAAACACAAATCCAATAACAAATCCTACTAGTTTTTCTAATAGTATAGCTACAACGGTTTGGGCAAGAATAGAAAACGCTTCAAATTGTTATGTTACAGCTCAAGTTAATTTATCGTTAGCTGCCACAAGTATTCCAAGTGATTTAATGATTACTTTTAATGAATGTGATGATGCTCTAATTGACAATAACGATACTAATGGAATTAAAACTTTCGATTTTAGTTCCGCTACAACTACTATTCTAAATGAATTACTTCCTGAAACAAATTTAGAAGTTTATTATTACGAAACTATAGCAGATGCTTTAGCAGAAACTAATGTAATTGACCCAACTAATTTTAGAAACTCAATTCCTTTTACACAAGAAATAATTGTTAGAGTTGACGATTTAAATAACGATTGTTTTGCTTTAGGAAATTACATCACTTTAAATGTAGAACCTTTACCTACCTTTACTTTACAAACTGAAGTAACACTTTGTTTAACTTCATCAAATTCAAAAATTAGTGTTGAAAACCCTCAAGATGATTATATATATGAATGGCAAAATGAATCGGGTATTAGTGTTGGAAATACGCAAGAAATAGAAGTTGACTCTGCAGAATTGTACACAGTAATAGTTCAAAATAATTCTGCTTCAGCATGTGATAAAATAGCATCAATCCAAGTTATTGAAGCTCCAATAACTCCATTAAGCGAGTTTTCAGAAACTAACTTACAAATTCAATCAAACAGTTTAAATAACACCATAACTATTTTAACGGATAACTTACCAAGCGGAAATTTAGAATTTGCTTTGGACAATGGAATGTATCAAACAGAAAATATATTTACACCAGTTTATGGAGGTGAACATACTATTTATATAAGAGATTTAGAAAATTGTACAGCATCACAAATACAAACATTTTTAATTAGTGTACCTAACTTTTTTACTCCAAATTTTGATGGAACTAATGATACTTGGCAAATATCTGGTATAGAATTTCAACCTAATTCAAATATTTACATTTTTGATAGGTTTGGAAAATTATTAAAAGTGTTAGATCCTCTTGGACCAGGATGGGATGGTTTATATAAAGGAAATAAATTACCATCTACAGATTATTGGTATAAAATAGAATTAGAAGATGGACGAGTTTTAAAAGGTCATTTTAGTTTAATTCGCTAATCTAAAAAATTCGGCAATAAAAATTATTACCTTATTTTTGCAAAATGCAATTCAAATTAGAAGCCAATTTTAAACCAACCGGAGATCAACCTGAAGCTATAAAACAATTAGTTGATGGTATTAATAATGAAGAAAAATATCAAACTTTACTTGGTGTTACTGGGTCTGGTAAAACATTTACGGTTGCTAATTTAATTGAAAAGGTTGAAAAACCAACGTTAATTTTAGCACATAACAAAACGTTAGCTGCTCAATTATATTCTGAATTTAAACAGTTTTTCCCAAACAATTCTGTTGAATATTTTGTTTCGTATTACGATTATTACCAACCTGAAGCATACATCCCAGTTACTGGAACATATATAGAAAAAGATTTATCTATAAACGAAGACATTGAAAAACTTCGTATCAGTGCTTCTTCTGCTTTATTATCTGGTAGACGTGATGTAATTGTAGTTGCTTCAGTTTCTTGTTTGTATGGTATTGGAAACCCAATAGAATTTAAAAAGAACGTAATTAAAATTGAAGTTGATCAAGCAATTTCGCGTACCAAATTTTTACATCAATTAGTAACTTCATTATACTCTAGAACTGAAACTGAAGTTTCTTCGGGAACGTTTAAAGTAAAAGGAGATACTATAACTATTTTTCCTTCTTATGGTGAGCACGCGTATAGAATTCATTTTTTTGGTGACGAAATTGAAGAACTAGAAAGTTTTGATGTTGAAAATAATACGGTAATTGAAAAATTTGAAGAACTAACCATTTACCCTGCAAACCTGTTTGTGACTTCTCCTGATGTTTTACAAAATGCAATTCATGCAATTCAGGAAGATTTGATGAAGCAATACGACTATTACAAAGAAATTGGTAAACACCTTGAAGCAAAACGTTTAAAGGAGCGTACAGAATTTGATTTAGAAATGATACGTGAATTGGGTTATTGTAGCGGAATTGAAAATTATTCTCGCTATTTAGATGGAAGAAATCCTGGAACACGTCCTTTCTGTTTGTTAGATTATTTCCCAGATGATTATTTAATGGTTATTGATGAAAGTCATGTTACAGTTCCTCAAGTTCACGCTATGTACGGTGGAGATAGAAGTAGAAAAGAAAACTTGGTTGAATATGGTTTTAGATTACCATCAGCAATGGATAACAGACCTTTAAAGTTTGAAGAATTTGAAGTAATTCAAAACCAAGTAATTTATGTTAGCGCCACACCTGCTGATTATGAATTGCAAAAAACAGAAGGCGTTTTTATTGAACAGGTTATTAGACCTACAGGATTATTAGATCCTGAAATTGAGGTTCGTCCAAGTATCAACCAAATAGATGATTTAATTGAAGAAATTCAAATTAGAGTTGAAAAAGATGAACGCGTTTTAGTTACAACATTAACCAAACGTATGGCCGAAGAGTTGACTAAATATTTAACTCGAATTCAAATTAGATGTAGATATATTCATTCTGATGTTGACACATTAGAACGTGTTGAAATTATGGCCGATTTACGTAAAGGTTTATTTGATGTGTTAATTGGTGTAAACTTATTACGTGAAGGTTTAGATTTACCTGAAGTTTCACTTGTTGCTATTTTAGATGCTGACAAAGAAGGTTTTTTACGTTCTCATCGTTCATTAACACAAACCATAGGTAGAGCTGCTAGAAATGTAGAAGGTAAAGCTATTATGTATGCAGATAAAATAACTAGAAGTATGCAGCAAACAATTGATGAAACTGAAAGACGAAGAGAAAAACAAATTGCTTACAATACGGCAAATAACATTACGCCTACTCAAATTAAAAAAAGTATAGAAAATACACTAGGAAAAAATACAGGATCATCATACCAATACGATGATTCTGCTGCAATGGCTGCTGAAGAAGAATTAGGTTACTTACCTAAACATGAAATAGAAAGTAGAATAAAAGAAAAACGCAAACTCATGGAGGAAGCAGCAAAAGGTTTAGATTTTATTGTTGCCGCTCAATTACGTGATGAAATTAAAATATTGAAAGAGAACCTATAAAAAAGTCGTTGCGAACACAGTGAAGCAATCTCACAATTCATAATTAAAAAATTCTTCGATCTTACAAAAAATTTGATTTATAGTGTTTTTTATACAATTTCAAATAAATGTTTCATATTTGTAAAAAATCAAGAACATTTATGAATACTTTAAAATATCTATTAACTATCTTTTGTTTCCTGATTACTTTTCAAAACTATGGACAAAATCAACTAAAAATTTCTGGAAAAGTTGTTGATGAAAAAAGTAAATCTCCAATAGAATTTGCTACTGTTGCCATACTAAAATCTACTACTTCTGAAGCTATCACAGGAAATACAACAAGTACAAATGGTACATTTTCTTTCAATATAAAAAATCAAAATTTTTATATTCAAATTAGTTTTATAGGTTATAAAACATTGAATATAAAAGAGTTTTCTATTAATAATAATGTTTTAAATTTAGGTACAATTTCACTAACTGAAAATGCCGAAAGTTTAAATACTGTTGTTGTTAGAGCCGAAAAATCTACTACCGAATTTAAATTAGATAAACGTGTTTTTAATGTTGGAAAAGATTTAAGCAGTACCGGAGCAAGTGCGTTAGAAATTTTAAATAATGTCCCATCGGTAAATGTAGATATAGAAGGAGAAATAAGTTTAAGAGGAAGTTCAGGAGTCCAAGTTTTAATAAATGGTAAACCAAGTGTTTTAACTAGCACCGAAGGAAATGCTTTGGGTTCAATTACTGCTGATATGATAAGTAGCGTTGAAGTTATTACCAATCCTTCAGCAAAATATGACGCAGAAGGAACTACCGGAATTATCAATATTATTTTAAATAAAAATGATAAAAAAGGACTAAATGGAGCTGTTAGCCTAAATGTTGGAACACCTACAAACCAAAGTATTGGTTTAAGTTTAAATAAACGCACCGAAAAATTTAATTTATTCAGTCAATTTGGAATTGGAAAAAGAATTTTCCCTAGAGATAGTTATACTGAAACTAATGATTTAATCGAAGAAACTACATTAATAACAGCTAGTGAAAACGATAAACAAGAAAAATTTTACAATATTGTATTAGGCACAGATTACTATATTAATAAAAATAATGTTTTAACACTTTCAGGACATTATGCTTTTGAAAAAGAAGATGAAGATTCACATTTAATTTACAACTATTCAAAACCTTCAACTAGTAGTTCATCTGAATGGACAAGAGATGAAGACACAAAAGCTGATAATCCAAAATATGAATATGAACTTCAATATAAAAAGGATTTTAATCGTCATAAAAAACAAGAATTATTATTCAGCGCTTTAGGTTCTTTCTTTGGGAAAGATAAACTATCTAATTTCACAAATTCTAACAGTAATTCAGAACAAAATGAAACTGATTTTAAACGAGCAGAATACACGTTTAAATTAGATTATGTTCACCCAATAAACAATACATTTACCATTGAAACTGGATCACAATACCTAATAAATAATGTTACAAACGATTATGTGATAAGAGATCTTATAGATAATGTTTGGGTAAAAGACAACTATTTATCAAATGTTTTTGAATACAAACAAAACGTATTGGCTGGGTATGTTACAACTGCCTATGAAAATGATTTTTGGGGATTAAAAATTGGATTACGAACAGAAAACACCAATATATCTACGCTACTTGAAAACACAAATCAAGAAAACAAACAAAATTATACTGATTTTTTCCCTAGTGCTCATACATCCTATAATTTATCTAAAAAAGTTTCTGTCCAAGCAGGTTATTCAAAAAGAATTTATAGACCTAGAATGCGAAATTTAAATCCATTTTTTAGCATAAGAGACTCTTACAATCAAACTGTTGGAAATTCAAATTTACAACCTGAATACTCTGATTCTTATGAAATTACTTCTATTTATAAATTTAATAAAATAAATTTCAATTTGGGTTTGTATTACATTTACACTACCGATGTTATAGAACGTATTACTACTTATGAAAATCAAATTCAAACTAGAATGCCAGAAAATATTGGAACAAAAAAATCAACAGGAATTGAATTAAACGGAAAATATACTCCTACAAAATGGCTAAATTTTAATGCAGATTTAAATTATGGTTTTTATAAAAGAGATGGTGAATTTGAAGGTGAAAGTTTTGATTTTGAAACTAATTCTTGGCGATCAAAATTTACTACTAAAATAAAATTACCTAGAGATTTAGATATTGAAATAACAAATCAATACAATTCTGGTTTTGAAACTATACAAGGTGAAATTGCATCTAATTATTATGCCAATTTAGGAATAAGAAAAAAAATTGCTAAAGGAAAAATTATCTTAAATTTAAGTATTAGAGATTTATTTGAAAGCAGAGAATATGAATCTACAATTATTCAAACAGATTATAACACTTTTAGTAAAAGTTCTAGAGGAAGGTTTGTAGTTTTTGGTATAAGTTATGGATTTGGAAAAGGAGAAGCAATGGAGTTTGGTGGTCACAAAAGATTTTAATAAAAAAACTGTCTAAAAAGTATTTGAAATTAATTTGACACTAAAATCACTTTTTGGACAGCCTCTTATATAGTAACTATATTCTAAAATAGAATTAGTTTCCTTTTGCGTAATCTTCTAAAAATTTAGCTAAACCACTATCAGTTAATGGATGTCTTAACAATCCTGTAATAGAACTTAAAGGTCCAGTCATAACATCACTTCCTAATTTTGCACAATCAATTACATGCATTGTGTGACGAATTGAAGCTGCTAAAATTTGAGTTTCAAAAGCATAGTTATCATAAATTAATCTAATTTCAGAAATTAAGTTTAAACCATCAGTTGAAATATCATCTAAACGTCCTAAAAAAGGAGAAACATACGTTGCTCCTGCTTTTGCAGCCAATAAAGCTTGACCAGCAGAAAACACTAATGTTACATTTGTTTTAATTCCTTTATCAGAAAAATATTTACACGCTTTTACTCCATCAGCAATCATTGGTAATTTAATTACAATTTGTGGATGTAAAGCAGCTAAAGCCTCTCCTTCTTTTATCATTCCTGCAAAATCTGTTGAAATTACTTCAGCAGAAACATCACCATCAACAATATTACAAATATCTACATAATGTTGTAAAATATTGTCTTGCCCTGTTATACCTTCTTTAGCCATTAACGATGGGTTTGTTGTAACTCCATCTAAAATTCCTAAAGCTTGTGCTTCTTTTATTTGCTCTAAATTAGCTGTGTCTATAAAAAATTTCATATTACTTATTTTAAGTTGTTCTGTATGAATGCAAAAGTAATTAAACTTATTACATTTTATAATGATTCATTAATAACTTTTCGTAAACTTTATCAGGTAAAATACGTTTTAAAGCAATTGAGAATTTTTGCATAAAATCACCTACTTTATAATGCACTTTTGGATTGACATTATTTATAATTTTATAAATAGCTTCAGCCATTTCAATGGGATCACTTCCACTATCAACGTGTGCATCCATTAAATCTAAATTTGACTGATATATATCTTTATATGGTGAAGTTTCAAAAACGGGTGTATGATATCTACCAGAAGCAATATTGGTTGCGAAATCTCCTGGAGCAACATTGGTAACTCTAATACCAAATTGCTTTACTTCCATACGCAAAGCTTCCGTAATTAATTCTAAAGCTCCTTTTGTTGCAGAATAAACGCCTCTAAATGGTAAACCCATATAACCAGCAATTGAGGTTACATTTACAATTAATCCATCTTTTTGCTTACGCATTTGAGGTATAACCGCTTTCATTACTTCAATGGCTCCAAAAAAATTGGTTTCAAATACATTACGCATTTCTTCGGTTGGAGTTTCTTCAATTGGGCCTGTTATTCCCATTCCTGCATTGTTTACCAAAACATCTAATTTTCCTTCGTTTTTAATAACTTCAGCAATTGCAGATTCAATAGTTTCAACATTCCTAACATCTAAAGCCACTAATTTAAATGGGTGATTTTCAATTTTTGAAGGATTTCTACTAGTTCCGTAAACTATAAATCCTTTTGAAGTTAGAAACTCACCAACAGATTTTCCAATTCCTGATGAACCTCCTGTAATTAATACAACTTTTGACATTTTATTGAAGAATTATTAAATAAATGATTAAAATTTTAGTTCAAAAATACATTTTCAAACTAATATGATAGCATTTTAATAACGATTTTATTTGAAGAAAAAAGTTTTTTTAAACGTAACTTTAGCGCATAAAAAATGGCAAGCTACCTACATCACACTGCTACAACCTAATACCTTTGCTGCGTTCCCGCCCTGGAGGATTCAAAGGGAGCTAGTTGTGTAGGACTTGCCGATGCAAATTTACAATCATTTTTTAGTTTACACAATCATTTTTTTTATATTTTTATGTAACATTTTTAAGCATCTGTTTACTAATAAATTATAAAAATATAAATCAATTAATAAACTATAACAATGTTACTATTAGACCTTAATTAGTATATTTGTTTAACTAAAATCAAACTTTATTATGGAAAACCAAAAATCATCAGCTACAAGTGTAATGTTAAACTATGGTTTAATATTAGGATTTATTTCAATTTTAATGGCTGTTGTCAATTATGCAATAGGAGACATTTATAAACCTCACTGGGGAATTGCAGTATTAAGTTTTGTATTAACAACTGCACTAATTGTATTAGGACTAAAAAAAGTTAAAGAAAACAATGGTGGATATTTAAATTTAGGTGAAGCTCTTAAAACAGGATTAGGAATAGCTCTTATATCAAGTATTATTTACGTTATCTACTTATTTATTTTTACAAGTTATATTGAGCCAGAATTTTACCTAAACATGGCAAAAGTCCAAGAAGCTACAATTCTAGAGCAATATCCAAATATGAGTGATGAACAACTTGAAACCTCAAAAGAAATGGCTTCAAAATTTATTGGTCCTGGAGTTACTACAGCTTTTACATTAGCAGGTAGTTTATTCTTTGGTTTTATCATATCTTTGATTGCAGGATTAATAATGAAAAAATCTGAAGAAGAATAAAAACATTTTAAATGAATATATCAGTAGTAATTCCACTACTAAACGAAGAGGAATCTTTAAACGAATTATACGATTGGATTGCAAAAGTTATGCAATCCAATCGTTATTCTTATGAAATACTTTTTATTGATGATGGTAGTACAGATACTTCTTGGGAAGTAATTGAAAAACTTTCGGAAAAAGATAAAAATGTTAAAGGTATTCGCTTTCAAAAAAATTATGGAAAATCCCAAGCATTAAACGCTGGTTTTTTAGAAGTACAAGGTGATGTTGTTATTACCATGGATGCCGATTTACAAGATAGTCCAGATGAGATTCCAGAACTTTATAATCTAATTAACACTAAAGGTTTTGACTTAATATCTGGTTGGAAAAAGAAACGTTACGATTCTAAAATTAGAAAAAACATACCTTCAAAATTATTTAACGCAGCTGCACGAAAAACTTCTGGATTAAAATTACACGATTTTAATTGTGGTTTAAAAGCCTATAAAAAACAAGTTGTAAAAAGTGTTGATGTTAGAGGTGAAATGCACCGTTATATTCCTGTACTTGCAAAAAATGCAGGTTTTACTAAAATAGATGAAAAAGTAGTAATTCACCAAGCCAGAAAATACGGAGTTACTAAATTTGGAATGGAAAGATTTATAAATGGTTTTTTAGATTTAATTACCATTTGGTTTATCTCTAAATTTGGTAAACGTCCAATGCACCTTTTTGGTTTATTAGGTACTATTATGTTTGCTATTGGTTTTCTATTTGCATTTTATTTAGGAATAGATAAACTTTTTATACATACAGAAGGACGTTTAATTACACAACGCCCTGAATTTTACATTTCATTAATTACTATGACTATTGGAACTCAATTCTTTTTAGCTGGTTTTTTAGGTGAAATGATTTTACGCACAAAAAACAATGAAAAAAGATATACTATAACTTCAAAAATTAATTTATAACGTTTTAGTAAAAAGTTCTAAAAATTAGTATAATTAGCATTATTTTTACAACATATTACATTCAATTTTAAGCCTTAATTATGGACACAATATTAGAAAAAGCAAAACTTTGGTTAACAGACACTTTTGATGTTGAAACTCAAAAAGAAATCCAAAATTTAATAGATACAGATCAAGATCAACTAGCTGATAGATTTTATAAAAATATGGAATTTGGAACTGGTGGAATGCGTGGAATTATGGGCGCAGGAATTAACCGAATTAATAAATATACACTAGGTAAAGCTACGCAAGGTTTATCTAATTACCTTTTAAAAACATTTCCAAATAAAGAACTAAAAGTTGCAATTGCTTTTGATTGTCGCCACAATAGTAAAACATTTGGAAAATTAGTAGCCGATGTATTATCAGCTAACGGAATTAAAGTTTTCATATTTGAAGATTTACGTCCTACACCAGAACTTTCATTTTCAGTAAAACATTTAGGTTGTGATGCTGGTATTGTTTTAACAGCTTCTCACAATCCTCCAGAATACAATGGTTATAAAGTATATTGGAATGATGGTGGTCAAATTGTACCTCCACAAGATGGTGATATTATTAACGAAGTTAACAAATTAGGTTTTGATGAAGTTAATTTTGAAGCTCAAGAAGATTTAATTGAAATGATTGGCGAAAAAGTAGACAATGCTTTTATTGATGCTTCAGTAAAAAACGGAACTTTTTCAACAACAAAACAAAGAGAAAACTTAAAAATTGTATTTACATCATTACACGGTACATCAATTACAGCTATTCCAAACGCTTTAGAAAAAGCTGGATATACTGATGTTAATATTGTTGAAGAACAACGTGTACCTAATGGAGATTTTCCAACAGTAGCTTCACCAAATCCAGAAGAACCTGCAGCATTAAAAATGGCAACAGATTTAGCTGAAAAAACCAATGCTGATATTGTAATTGGTACAGATCCTGATTGTGATAGATTAGGTATTGCTGTTAGAGATTTAGAAGGAAATATGAAGTTGTTAAACGGTAACCAAACTATGTGTTTAATGACTAGCTTCTTAATTAAAAAATGGAAAGAAGAAGGTAAATTAAACGGCAAGCAATTTGTTGGTTCTACTATAGTTTCTACTAATTTAGTAAATGAAATTGCTGATAGCTTTGGAGTTGAAACCAAAGTTGGTTTAACTGGTTTTAAATGGATTGCTAAAATGGTTCGTGAAGCTGAAGGTAAACAAGATTTTATTGGTGGTGGTGAAGAAAGTTTTGGTTATATGGTTGGAGATTTTGTTAGAGATAAAGATGCTGTTACCGCAACTTTATTAGCTTGTGAGATTGCAACTAGCGCAAAAGCTAATGGAAGCTCAATGTACCAAGAGTTATTACAAATTTATGTAGATAATAATTTTTATAAAGAACATTTAATTTCAATAGTTAAAAAAGGAATGGATGGAGCACAACAAATTGCTCAAATGATGGTTGATTTACGTCAAAACCCTGTGAAAGAAATAGATGGCTCTAAAGTTACTTTTTTGTTTGATTATGATGCATCAACTAAAACAAATCTTTTAACTGGTGATGTTGAATCTATAGATGTTCCAAAATCAAATGTTTTAATTTACCATACTGAAGATGGAACTAAAGTTGCTGCTAGACCTAGTGGAACTGAACCTAAAATTAAATTTTATTTTAGTGTAAAAGATGAATTATGTTGTATTGAAAAAGCTAAAGAAATTGAAGCTGGTTTAGATACAAAAATTCAACGTATTATTGCTGAAATGAAATTAGCTTAATGGATTATTTCAAAAAGATATTAAAATACTCAAAACCTTATCTTAAATATGCATACTTAAATGTTGTTTTCAACATTTTGTATGCATTATTTAATGTACTTTCTGTTTTAGGTTTTATACCTGTACTCGGAATTTTATTTGGAAAAGAAGAAAAAACCTATTCAAAACCAGTTTACAGCGGAATTTCGAGTTTGTATGATTTTGTTTCAGGCTCTTTAAATTATAAGGTTACCGAATTAATGGAAAGTGGTGGAATTGATAAAGCGTTGCTGTTTATTTGTATTTTATCTTTTAGTTTGTTTTTCTTTAAAAATTTATTTAGATATTTAGCTTCTTACGTATTGGCTTTTTTACGCAATGGAGTTGTAAAAGACTTACGCGACAGCTTGTACCATAAAATAATAGAATTACCACTCGCCTACTTTTCTGAAAAGAAAAAAGGAGATATTATTGCACGTATGACTTCTGATGTTCAAGAAGTTGAAAACTCTTTTTTAACTTCGTTAGAAACCATTGTACGCGAACCTTTAACCATTGTTTTAACATTAATATCAATGTTTGCTATTAGTGCAAAATTGACATTATTTGTATTTATTCTATTACCTGTTTCTGGATTTATTATTTCTGCAATTAGTAAAAAGTTAAAAGCAAATTCATTATTAGCACAGCAAGAAACTGGTAATTTTCTATCTTTTATTGAAGAAACTTTATCAGGTTTACGTATTATTAAAGGTTTTAATGCTGAAACTAAAATTGAAGCTAAATTCAACAATTCAACAACTAAATTTAGAAATTTAATGACCAGTGTTATTCAACGTAAAACTTTGGCTTCTCCAATGAGCGAATTTTTAGGTTCAGCAACTATAATTGCAATTTTATGGTTTGGAGGAAGATTGGTTTTAGCTGATAATAGTGATATGCAACCTCAAGAATTTTTTGGATATATTGGGTTGTTTTATTTAGTATTAAATCCTGCAAAGGCAATTTCAACAGCATTTTACAGCATACAAAAAGGAAATGCTTCAGCAGAACGAATTATTGATATTTTAGAAACTGAAAATACTATTGTAGACAAACCAACTACAATAAAAAAAGAGTCATTTGATAAAACTATCTCTTTTGAAAATATTTCATTTAAATATAAAGATGACTATGTTTTAAAAGACTTTTCATTAACCATTCCAAAAGGGCAAACAGTTGCACTAGTTGGTCAATCTGGAAGTGGAAAATCTACTTTAGCAAATTTGATAACACGTTTTTACGATGTTAATAAAGGTTGTATTAAAATTGATGGAATAGATATTAAAGATATCCCTCAAAAATCATTAAGAAATTTAATGGGAATTGTCTCACAAGAGTCTATTTTGTTTAATGATACTGTTAAAAACAATATAAGTTTAGGTGTTGAAAATGCTACATTAGAACAAGTTAAAGATGCTGCCAATATTGCAAATGCACATGAATTTATAAAAAACTTACCACTACAATATGAAACCAATATTGGAGATAGTGGGAATACACTTTCTGGTGGACAAAAACAACGTTTAAGTATTGCGCGTGCTGTACTTAAAAACCCTCCAATTATGATTTTAGATGAAGCAACTTCTGCTTTAGATACTGAAAGTGAACAATTGGTACAAATAGCTTTGGAGAAAATGATGGAAAACAGAACATCTTTAGTTATTGCTCATCGATTATCTACCATCCAAAAAGCCGATAAAATTGTTGTAATGAAAAAAGGCGAAATTGTTGAACAAGGTAAACACGAAGAGTTATTAGCTAACAAAGGTGAATACTTTAAGTTAGTAAGTATGCAATCTTTATAAGGTTATACGTATTTTTAATAAAGAGTTTTATATAACAACTGTCATTCCTTGGCAGGAATGACAATCTAAAAAAATATAAAGAGTCTAAAGTTTTACTTTAGGCTTTTTTCAATCCTAATTTTTCGGCTCTTTTTAACATAAAGGTAAAAGCTTCATTATAGTCATTTGCAATTTTACCATCTAAAATAGCTTCTTTAATAGCATCTTTAATAATACCAATTTCTCTACAAGGCTTCAACTTAAACGTCTCCATAATTAACTCACCTGAAATTGGTGGTTGAAAATTACGAACGTGATCACGCTCTTCAACTTCTTTAATTTTATCACGTACAATTTTAAAATTGTTATGATATTTTTGAAATTTATGAGGATTTTTTGTAGTAATATCAGCTTCGCAAAGCGTCATTAAACTATCAATATCATCACCAGTATCAAAAACTAATCTTCTAACAGCAGAATCGGTAACATCTGTTGCTAAAACAATTGGTCTAGAACTTAAGAGTACCATTTTTTGTACAAACTTCATTTTTTCATTTAAAGGCATTTTTAACCTTTTAAATAATTTGTACACCATTTTTGAACCCACAAACTCGTGTGCGTGAAAAGTCCAGCCAATAACTTTATCAAATTTTTTAGTTGGTGCTTTACCTATATCGTGTAATAACGCCGCCCAACGCAACCATAAATTATTGGTGTTTTGGGCAATATTATCAACCACTTCTAATGAATGGTAAAAATTATCTTTATGCTTTTGTCCTTCTACCTCTTCTACTCCTTTTAAAGCGGATAATTCTGGTAAAAAACGCTCTAATAAATTGGTTTTATTTAACAATAAAAATCCAATAGAAGGCTTATCCGATTCTAATATTTTATCAATCTCAACTACAATTCTTTCACGCGTAATAATATCTATTCTTTCAGCATTTTTAGTAATTGAACTTAACGATTCATCTTCAATTCTAAAATCTAACTGCGTTGCAAATCGAATAGCACGAAGCATTCGCAAAGGATCATCAGAATACGTAATATCAGGATTTAAAGGTGTTTTAATCAGTTTACGTTCTAAATCTCCTACTCCATCAAAAGGATCTAATAATTCACCATAATTAGATGCTTTCAAACTTAAAGCCAATGCGTTAATAGTAAAATCTCTTCTATTTTGGTCGTCTTCTAAAGTGCCATTTTCAACAATAGGATTTCTACTATCTTCGTTATAAGACTCTTTTCTTGCACCCACAAATTCAACTTCTAAATCTTCAAATCGCAGCATGGCAGTTCCGTAGGTTTTAAAAACCTGTACTTTTGGTTTATTTGGCAATAATTGAGCAACTTTTTTAGCTAAATCTATTCCGCTTCCAATAGCTACAACATCAACATCTTTTGCTTTTCCTCTTTTTAAAATATAATCGCGTACAAAACCACCAATTACATACGAGTCTATTTGTAACTCATTAGCAGCTTGTTTTATATAGTTGAAAACAGGATGTTTTAAAGCATCTGTGTATATCGAGTTTTTTGTCATGTTTTCTAAACAATAAAATTCTAATAAAAACGTCATTCTGAACTTGATTCAGAATCTTATCAAGGCAATTTTCTAATTATGATGCGAACCTGAATCTAGTTCAGGTTGACGATACTTAATACTATTGATTTAAATTACTTACGAAGCACAATAATTTTTCCATTTTCTTCAACCTTTAAAATGGTTGAAGATTTTATGTTTTTTTCTTCGCGCTGCAAACTTACAACATAGTCAACGCTATCCAAAATTGTTTGCGATATTTCAGAAAAGCTTTTTGGAGTTGGTTCTCCGCTTACATTTGCTGAAGTTGAAACAATAGGTTTTCCAAATTGCTGAATTAATTCAATACAAAAATCATTTTGTGGTATTCTAATAGCAACTGTATTATCTTCGGCAATCACATTTTTTGCTAAACCAACCGGGTTTGAATATATTATTGAAGTTGGTTTTTTTACCGTTTTCAACAATACTAGTACTTCAGAAGAAATATTTGGAATGTATTTTTGTAACATTTTAATACATGAAACTAAAATAATTAAACTTTTACTTTCGCTTCTTTTCTTAATAGTAAATATTTTTTGAACCGCTTTTTCTGAAGTTGCATCACAGCCAATTCCCCATACTGTATCTGTTGGGTACAATAATACTTGTTGTTTATTTAAAACTTCTACACCTTTACTTACATCACTCAATACCATACACTTATAATAAAATTACATATTATCAATATGATAAAAATTCTTTTTACTAGTTAAAAAATATTTTAAATTATTTATTAATATAAGTGGTGTTTTTTGGATTTTTCTTTTAATACTATCTATATAGTATGTAATCCCTTTCTTTTTATTTGACCAAGAATCTTCCCACCAATGTATTGCCATTGTATTAACCTTAACACATTCAACAGTAAATTTCTCATTCCAAGAAAACGGATAAAAATATTCTGTTGAAAGTAATTTAACATTATTTAATAATTGAGTTCCATAATTTGTTAGGCCATAATCAAAAATAACTTTGGTCACAATTGGCGGACCACCCATTGCATTATATTCTAATCGTTGTTTTTTTTCAGTTTCTTTTATACAATCTAAAACAAATAAATTTCCCTTTTCCGCCCCAATAACAGCTGAATTTAAAGGGTACTTTGTATCTAAACCCGACTGAAACCCAACAAATGATTTTTCTTTTAATAATTTCCCAAAATCCTTTAAAATCTCTATATCTGTATCTAAATAGATACCTCCTTCGGTATATATTGAATATAACCTCATAAAATCAGTAATAAACGACCATTTTTTTTGCTTATACAATAACCTTAGAAAAGGTAATTTTTCAAAAGGAGTGTTTGTTTCATCCCATTTTTTTATTTCATAATCAGGTAATTTTTCTTCCCAAGAAACTATACACTTTTTAATAACATCGTTATATTCACCCTTACCATACCAACAATAATGAATTTTTTTTGGAATCATTTTTTCCTTATTTTTGTTTACACAAAAGTATGATAAATATTTAAAATAAAAACTATGAAAATAAGTGGATTGGTTATTACTTATAATGAACAAAAATATATTGAAGATTGCATAAACACACTCTTTAAAGTATGTGATGAAGTAATAATTATAGATTCTAATAGTAAAGATAAAACAGTTGAAATTGCCAAAAACCTTGGAGCTAAAGTTTATTCTCAAGATTTTTTAGGAGATGGTCCTCAAAGAATTTATGGGTTGCAATTTTGTAAAAATGATTGGATTTATAACCCAGATGCAGATGAGTTTCTTGATGAAGATTCGGAATCCTTTATAAAAAGCGGTTCTTACATAAATGATGTTTATGATGGTTATGAATTCAGAAGAAGAAATTTTTTAGGAGATGAAGAAATTGGATTTGCCTGTTGGTATCCAGATTATGCTTGTAGGTTTTTTAATAAAAAAACTGCTTCACCTTCAAATGACATAGTTCATCAAAGAGTTGAAGGTGAAAATATAAAAAGAGAAAATGTTCATTTAATCCATTATGGCTGGGATGACTTTCATCAAATTATAGCGAAAAAAAATCAATACACTGATTGGCAATCTAAACAATTTATCGAACAGAATAAAAAAGTAAATTCGTTTTCACCATTTTTACATGGTTTTTCATCTTTTTTTAAATGTTATTTTTTAAAAAAAGGCATAATAAACGGTGTTGATGGGTTTACATTTTCACTTATCCAAGCATTTTTTTCTTATATGAAATATGCAAAGTATTTAAAATCAAAGAAAAAAAATCCTGCTTTTTAAGCAGGATTTTTGGATGGTTTATATTTTAAATATTATTAAACAGCTACCTCATTTTCTCTTAAAGCATCGTTTAATGATGTTTTTTTATTTGTACTTTCTTTACGCTTACCTATAATCATAGCACAAGGTACATTAAATTCACCAGCTGGAAACTGTTTTTTATAACTTCCAGGAATCACTACAGAACGTGCAGGAACTCGACCTTTAATTTCAACTGGTTTATCTCCAGTTACATCTATAATTTTAGTACTCATTGTTAAAACTACCCCAGCACCTAAAACAGCTTCTTTTTCAACACGAACACCTTCAACAACTATACAACGCGAACCAATAAAAACATCATCTTCAATAATTACTGGTGCAGCTTGTAATGGTTCTAAAACACCACCAATTCCAACTCCACCACTTAAATGAACGTTTTTACCAATTTGCGCACAACTACCAACTGTTGCCCAAGTATCTACCATAGTACCTTTATCTACATAAGCTCCAATATTTACATAACTTGGCATTAAAATAGTACCAGCTGAAATATATGCTCCGTGACGTGCAACTGCGTGTGGCACCACTCTTATTCCTTTTTCTTTATACCCTGTTTTTAACGGAATTTTATCGTGAAATTCAAAACATCCAACTTCAATAGTTTCCATTTTTTGAATAGGAAAGTATAAAACAACTGCTTTTTTTACCCATTCATTTACTTGCCAACCACCTTCAATTGGTTCAGCAACTCTTAATTCTCCTGAATCTAATAAAGCAACTACTTTTCTAATAGTTTCTTGTGTTTTTGTTTCCTTTAAAAGTTCTCTATTTTCCCAAGCTTGTTCAATAAGCGCTCTTATTTCTTTCATTGTATTTAATTGTAATTTTTGCAAATATATTACTTATAATCTTATGTCAATAGAAATGACTAAATTTGCACACTTTTAAAACTTATGTAAAATTTTGGCACGTATTTTAGCTTTTGATTATGGTACTAAAAGAACAGGAATAGCTGTTACAGATGATTTTCAAATAATTGCATCTGGTTTAACAACGGTTAATACCAAAGAAATATTTTCGTTTTTAACTAATTATCTAAAAAATGAGAATGTTGAATTGTTTGTAGTTGGTGAACCTAAACAAATGAACAATCAACACAGTGAAAGTGAGCAGTTTATAAAAATATTTATTGAAAAACTAAAAAGTACTTTTCCTAAAATTGAAGTTGTTAGAGTAGATGAACGCTTCACCTCTAAAATGGCATTTCAAAGTATGATTGATGGTGGGTTGAAAAAAAAGCAACGCCAAAATAAAGCTTTGATTGATGAAATTAGTGCTACAATTATTTTACAAACTTACCTTTCAAATAAATAATATTAATTCGTATTTTTGCATTCTTAAATAAATAAGAAATGATTTTACCAGTAATAGCATACGGAGATCCTGTTTTACGCAAAGTTGGCGTTGACATAGATAAAGATTATCCAAATTTAAGTGAGTTAATTGAAAATATGAAAGAGACTATGTACAACGCTCAAGGTGTTGGATTAGCAGCTCAACAAATTGGTAAAGCAATTCGATTATTTATTGTAGACACTTCTCCTTTTGCTGAAGATCCAGATTTAAGTGAAGAAGATCAAAAATTTTTAGCTGATTATAAAAAAGTATTTATAAATGCTAAAATTACCAAAGAAGAAGGTGATGAATGGCCTTTTACCGAAGGTTGTTTAAGTATACCTGATGTAAGAGAAGATGTTTTTAGAGAAGAAAAAATTACTATTGAATATTTAGATGAAAACTTTGAAAAACACACCGAAGTTTTAGATGGTTTAGCAGCGAGAGTTGTTCAACATGAATATGACCATATTGAAGGAATTTTATTTACAGATTTAATTTCTTCATTAAAGAAAAGATTAATTAAGAAAAAATTAGAAAACATTACTAAAGGGAAAGTAAAAGCTGATTACAGAATGAAGTTTCCTACATTAAAAAGAAGATAATTTATGGAGTTAAAAGATATAGTAGCAATTAACGGTAAACCAGGTTTATACGAAATTAAAGCACAATCTAAAGGTGGAATTATTGTACAATCTTTATTAGATAACAAAAAATTTCCTGTAACTATTACACACAATATTAGCGCTTTAAACGAGATTGCTATTTATACGTACGAAGAAGAAGTTCCTTTACGTATTATTTTAAAATCTATTGGAGAAAAAGAAGCAGGAAAAGAAGCATTAAGCCATAAAGAAAGTGGAAAAGTATTAACTTCATATTTTAGAGAAATTTTACCAAATTTTGATGAAGAACGTGTGTATACTTCTAACATTAAAAAAGTATTACAATGGTATAATTTACTAGCTTCAAAAAACTTTGACTTTACTGCTATTAAAGAAGAGGAAGAAATAACTGAAGAAGAAGCATAAAATGAATACAAGAGAACAACAACTTGCAGCCTTTGACAGATTGTTAACTATTATGGACGAGTTGCGCTCTCAATGTCCTTGGGACAAAAAACAAACTTTACAATCATTGCGTCATTTAACTATTGAGGAAACTTATGAGTTAGGTGACGCAATTTTAGATAATGACCTTGAGGAAGTTAAAAAAGAATTAGGAGATGTACTGCTTCACATTGTTTTTTACTCAAAAATAGGTTCAGAAACTAATGACTTTGACATTGCTGATGTTGCCAATTCTATTTGCGATAAGTTAATTACACGTCATCCACACATTTACGGAGATGTAAATGTTGAAAACGAAGAAGATGTAAAAAAGAATTGGGAACAAATTAAGCTAAAAGAAGGAAAAAAATCGGTTTTAGAAGGTGTTCCAAAATCTTTACCTGCATTGGTAAAAGCAAATAGAATACAAGATAAAGTTGCCGGCGTTGGTTTTGATTGGGAAAAGCCCGAACAAGTTTGGGAAAAAGTACAAGAAGAACTTGCAGAACTAAACGAAGAAATTAAAAAAGGAAATACCGATAAAATAGAATCGGAATTTGGAGATGTTCTATTTTCAATGATAAATTATTCACGTTTTATTAAAGTAAATCCTGAAAATGCTTTAGAGCGCACCAACAAGAAATTCATCAATCGCTTTCAATATTTAGAAAAAGAAGCTAAAAAATTAGGTAAAGAATTACACAATATGTCTTTAGCCGAAATGGATGTTTTTTGGAACGAATCTAAAAAGTTCTACAAATAATACTTCTTGACATTTCATAATTAATTTGTATTTTACAATTGTCATTACAAAGAATATAACAACGAAAAAATCTGTCTGTATATATTTAGTAGATTGCTTCTCGATGTTCGCAATGACAAGTTAACCAATCCTAAATTAACTATGCAACTAAAAGCCAATAATCCAGAAGAGTATATTGCTCAAATCCCAGAAAATAGAATTCCGTATTTTAAAAAACTACGCCAAACTATTTTAGATAATATTCCAAAAGGTTTTGAAGAACAAATGAGCTATGGAATGATAGGTTATGTAGTACCTAAAAGCATTTACCCTGATGGTTACCATTGTGATACAACTTTACCATTACCTTTTACAAATATTGCTTCACAAAAGAATTTTATTGCTTTATATCATTCAGGAATATATGCCAACAAAGAAATTTTAGATTGGTTTGTTGCTGAATACCCAAAATATTGTAAACGTAAATTAGATATGGGAAAAAGCTGTATTCGTTTTAAAAAAGCTGAAGAAATTCCTTTTAAACTAATTGCTGAACTAATGCAAAAAATAACAGTAGATGAATGGATAAACATTTACGAAACTAATGTAAAAAAATAATGAAAAAAATAGTAATTATTACTGGCGGAAGCAAAGGTTTAGGTCTTGGACTTGCTAAAGAATACCACAAACAAGGTTATCGAATAATTTCAATTTCTAGAAGTAAAATTGAACGTTTATATTCCATTGAACAATATCAATGTGATTTAAGTAAATTTGAAAATATTGAACCTATTTTAAACGAAATATTTTTACATATAGATAGTGAAAATACTGAAAATATTACACTTATTAATAATGCTGGATATTTAGGAGAAGTAAACACTATTGAAAATATTATAGCTTCAGATATAAATTACGCATTATCTGTAAATTTAATTGCTCCTTTAATTTTAACATCGCAATTTATAAAGCATACTAAAAATTGGACTTCAAAAAAACAAATTTTTAATATTTCATCTGGCGCAGCAGTTTCTGCTTATGAAAGCTGGGCAAAATATTGTTCGTCTAAAGCTGGTTTAGATATGATGACCAAAGTTGTATCTAAAGAGCAAGAAGATAACTTAAACGGTGTTAGTATAGTTTCTATTTACCCTGGAGTTGTAGATACAGATATGCAAGCTGAATTAAGAAATACACCTAAAAAACAATTTAAAAAACTTGATAAATTTAAGGACCTACACGAAAAAGGACAACTTTATTCTCCATCTTATGTTGCTAAAAAAATATACGAATTAGATATGAGTGGAAAACTAACCAACGGAACTATTTTAGATGTTAGAAATGTATAAAAAAAGCAGCCAATTGGCTGCTTTTTTTATTTACAAGTAATTACTAATTATAATTTCTTCGCATTTTTTACTTTCTGTTTCATAAGTGCTAAATCTATAACTTCACTCATTTCAGTTACATAATGAAATTTCAATCCTTTTAAGTAAGATGCTTTTATTTCTTCAACATCCTTTTGATTGCTTGCACATAAAATAAGCTCTTTAATATTTGCACGTTTAGCTGCTAATATTTTTTCTTTAATTCCTCCAACTGGTAATACTTTACCTCTTAAAGTAATCTCACCAGTCATAGCTAAATGAGCTTTAACCTTGCGTTGTGTAAACACCGAAACTAAAGATGTTAACATGGTAATACCTGCACTTGGTCCATCTTTTGGTGTTGCACCTTCCGGAACGTGAATATGCACTTTATAATCGTCTAAAACTTTTGGTTTAATTCCAAAACTTTCAGCATTTGCTTTAATATATTCCATTGCTATGGTTGCAGATTCTTTCATTACAGTTCCTAAATTTCCTGTAATACTTAAACCTTTCCCTTTAGAAATAATAGATTCAATAAATAAAATATCTCCACCAACTCTTGTCCAAGCTAAACCAGTTACCACACCTGCAACATTATTACTTTCGTATTTATCGCGTTCTAAATGAGATGGTCCTAATACTTTTTCAATAGTTTCAACAGAAACCTTTACTTCATAATCTTCTTCCATTGCAATAGATTTAGCTGCATAACGCACCATTTTTGCAATCATTTTTTCTAAACCACGTACACCAGATTCACGTGTATAAGCTTCTACAATTTTTTCTAATTGCCTCTTCCCTATTTGTAAATGAGTTTTTGTTAAACCGTGTTCTTTTAATTGTTTTGGTAATAAATGACGTTTAGCTATTTCAACCTTTTCTTCAATAGTATAACCAGTAACATTAATAATTTCCATTCGATCTCTCAACGCCCAAGGTATTGTAGATAAACTATTTGCTGTAGCTACAAACAATACTTTAGAAAGGTCATAATCTAATTCTAAATAATTATCATAGAATGCTGTATTTTGCTCTGGATCTAAAACTTCTAACATTGCCGAAGATGGATCTCCATTATGGCTAGAACCTGCTAATTTATCAATCTCATCCAATACAAAAACTGGATTTGAAGTTCCTGCTTTTTTCAAATCTTTAATAATTCTACCAGGCATTGCTCCAATATAAGTTTTTCTATGTCCTCTAATTTCAGCTTCATCACGCACACCACCTAATGACATACGCACATATTTTCTTCCTAATGATTCTGCAATAGATTTACCTAATGAAGTTTTACCAACACCAGGAGGTCCGTATAAACAAATAATTGGCGATTTCATATCACCTTTTAATTTTAATACAGCTAAATGCTCAATAATTCTATCCTTCACTTTTTCTAAACCAAAGTGATCTCTATCTAATATTTTTTGAGCACGTTTAAGGTCAAATAAATCTTCAGAGTACTCATTCCAAGGAAGTTCTAATAATAAATCTAAATAGTTACGCTGAACAGAATATTCAGCTACTTGAGGATTCATACGTTGTAATCTTCCTAACTCTTTTTCAAAAGCAGCTTTAACTTCTTTATTCCATTTTTTTGTTTTAGCTTTTACTCGCATTTCATCCAATTCTTCATCGTATGAAACTCCACCTAATTCTTCTTGAATGGTTTTTAACTGCTGATGTAAATAATACTCACGTTGTTGTTGATCCATATCCGTTCTAGTTTTAGACTGAATATCGTTTTTCAACTCTAAACGTTGTAATTCTTCATCCATTTTACGCAAAGTCAATAAAGCTCTTTCCTTTAAGTTATCTACTTGAAGTAACTCTTGCTTTTCCTCCACTCTTAAATTCATGTTTGAAGAAACAAAATTGATTAAAAACGGATTACTTTCTATATTTTTAATTGCAAATGAAGCTTCAGAAGGAAGGCTTGGATTTTCCTTAATAATTTTTACCGCCATTTCTTTAATAGAATCGATAATAGCTAAAAATTCAGGGTCTTTTTCTTCTGATCTATCTTCTTTTCTTTCCTTTGTAATTGCCTGTATATAAGGCTTTTCTTTTACAAATTGTTCTACTTCAAAACGTTTTTTCCCCTGAATAATAACAGTTGTATTACCATCGGGCATTTTAAGCATACGCAAAATTCTAGCTACTGTTCCTACTTTATAAATATCATTTATAGTTGGATCTTCAACAGCCTCATTTTTTTGCGCTACAATACCAATAATTTTACTTCCTTTATTTGCTTCTTTTATTAATTGAATAGACTTATCTCTACCTGCAGTAATTGGAATTACTACACCAGGAAATAATGCCGTATTTCTTAATGGCAGAATTGGTAGAACTTCAGGAACATCTTCATTATTAATTTCTTCCTCGTCCTCTGGAGTCATTAACGGTATTAAATCCGCATCTTCGTCCAAAATATGTTCTAATGACAGATTGTCTAATTTTATAAAATTTGATTTACTCATATCTCTTTATTGGGGTCATTTTGTCACTCCTAACCTTTATGTATTTAATTTAGAATTAACAAAAATAACTCATTTATCTGTTTTACAGTAATTTAAAATATATTCTTATGTATTTCTATTAACTATTTTTCAATTGTTATGCCAAAAATTAGAAGTACAACCATATTTTTTTTAGTAATTTTAATTAAAACTGTAACAGATTAAATTATAGTTTGTCTTTTTAATAGAAACCAGATTTTTGAAGGTAGAAAATCAACATAACAACCAACTAATTTATCGCTGTAAAAAAGGAGATAAATCAGCACAGTTTAAAGTATATAAATTATACTACAAAGCTATGTTTAATACTGCTTATAGAATTGTGAACAATCAATTTGAAGCAGAAGATATTATGCAAGAATCATTTTTAGCAGCTTTCACAAAATTAGATAGTTGGAGCGAAAAAGTAACATTTGGAGCTTGGTTAAAAAGAATAGTAATTAACAAAAGTATTTCAGCATTAAAAAAGAATCACAAATTTGAAGCCGTTTCTTTAGAAAAAGTAAACATTAAAAACATTGAAGAAGAACCAATTGATTACAATAATTTAAATCCTAAAATAATACTTAATAAAGTAAAAGAGCTAAAAAACAATTATAAAGTTGCGCTTACTTTAAATTTAATTGAAGGCTATGATTATGAAGAAATTGCCCAAATAATGAATATAAGTTATGAAAACAGTAGAACTACTGTTTCAAGAGCAAAAAATAAATTAAGACAATTATTAGTTACTGAATATGCCAGATAATTTAAAACATATTTTCGAAAAATTTGAGAATCAATTTGATATTGAAGAACCAAGAATTGGCCATTTTAAAAGGTTTGAAGAAAAACTGAATCCAGTAAAACCTCAACACTTTACAATCAAAACATTATTTGCGCGTATTGCCGCTGCAGCTTCTATTATTTTAATGGTTGGTATTTGGATTGGATCAAATTTAAATTCAACAAACGGAATGGAATTAGCACAGGTTTCAAATGAAATGGAAGAAACACAAAGCTATTTTGTAGCAACTATTGAAAAAGAATTACAAACTATAAAAACAGAACAAAATTCTGATACAGAGCAATTGATTAACGATGCTTTGAATCAGCTTAACAAACTAGAAAATCAATACCATATACTTACTCTAGAGCTCAAAGAAAGTGCTGAAGATAAACGAATTATTTACGCTATGATTTCGAATTTTCAACAACGTATTGAACTATTACAAACACTAATGCAGCAGATAGAAAATGTTAAACAATTAAAAACACAAAACAATGAAACTTATATATAAAACACTACTTATTCTGTTATTTGTTCCACTAACCATATTTGCATCTGAAAAAGGAAAATATACAAGAAACAAAGTAATAAATAAAGAGTTTAAAGTATCCAAAAATGCCACCCTAGAAATTTCTAACAAGTATGGTAATGTAAATATAATAACGTCTAATAGCAACCAAATTATAATTAAAGTTAGCATTACTACAAATGGAAATGATGAAGAAAAAGTTGAACAAAGACTCGATCAAATAGATGTTGATTTTGATGCTAGTTCAAGTTTTGTTTCTGCAAAAACTATTATCGAAAAAAATACTAGCTATTGGAGTTGGTTTGGAAAAAGAAACAGCATAAACATTGAAATTAACTATCAAATTCAAATGCCTATTACAAATAATTTAGAAGTTAGTAATGATTATGGTGGTGTAAACCTAGACAAAATTGAAGGGACAACTAAATTTGATGTTGATTACGGTAAACTAAATATTGGAGAGTTACTAAACTCTAAAAACAACATTAATATAGATTACACTAATAAATCTCAAATAGATTTTATGAAAGATGGTGATATTAATGCCGATTATTCTACACTGCATATTGAACGCTCTGGTAGAACAAACTTAAACGCCGATTATTCAAACATTTCTTTTGAAATGGTAACAAATTTAGATTTTAACTGTGATTATGGAAGTTTAAAAATTGACAATGCAGGTAACGCTTTTGGAAATACGGATTACCTTTCTATAAAAATAAATAAGTTAAGTGGATCAGGTGATTTTGATGTAGATTATGGTGGTATACATATTGACAATTTAGGTGAAAATTTTAAAACGCTAAAAGTAAAGGCTGAATATACAAGCGTAAAAGTTGGAATTCCTGATAATGCTAATTTTAATATTACTGCATCTACAAGCTATGGTGGATTCTCTTACAGAGACGGATTTACTTTTAACAAAGAAATTAAAGAAAATACTTCAAAATATTATGAAGGATATTATGGAACTGAAAACTCTGAAAGCTCTATACATATTAAAACAAGCTACGGAAGTATTTCATTAAAAAACTAAACTACAAATCATGAGAATTTTAACAACAATTTTGGCACTAGTTATTTGCGTATCGGTAAACGCACAATGGAACAAAAAAATTAAAGGAAGTGGAACTATTAAAACTGAAACTAGATCTGTTAAAAATTTTGATAAAATATCCATTTCAGGAAGTTTTGATGTTGAATTAATTAAAAACAACGAAGGAGATATCACCATTACAGCAGATGATAATTTATTAGAATACATTATAACAGAAACAGAACAAAGTACTTTAAAAATAAAACCTAAAGATAAATACAATCTTCGCCCTTCAAAAAGCATAAAAATTAAACTAACTTTTGAAGACTTTGAAAAACTATCACTTGCAGGTTCTGGAAATGTTTTTTCTGAAGATACTATAAAACAAAACGAACTTAAAATTTCTATGGCTGGTAGTGGAAACGTTGATTTATTAGTAGACACTAATTCAACCTCAACAAGTTTAGCTGGTTCAGGAAATTTAAATTTAGAAGGGAATACTTCTAATTTAAAAACAAGTATTGCTGGATCTGGAAATTTGAATGCTTTAGATTTTAAAGCAGATATTGTAAGTATTAGTATTGCCGGTTCGGGTAACGTAAAGGTACATGCTGTAAACGAAATACACGCAAGTATTGTTGGGTCTGGAGATGTTAGATATTTAGGAAATCCAAAAATTGAAAAATCTTCAAAAATTGGTTCTGGAAGTTTTAAAAAAATAAACTAATTCAAAATATAAACTCAAAAAAAATCCTGCAATAAGCAGGATTTTTTTTTAATAATTTCTATACTTTTTAGAGAGATTAAATACATTTTCTAATATACGTTCCTCAACTTGGTCTAATTCAATTCCTCTTCTGCTCATTACAATTTTAGCAGTTTCAGCAGCCTTTTTTAATTGATAGGTTGTAAAACCTGAAGCTCCTCCCCAACTAAAAGAAGGAACAATATTTCTTGGAAAGTTACTACCATATATGTTGGTGCTTACTCCAATTACAGTTCCCGTATTAAACATAGTATTTATTCCACATTTAGAATGATCTCCCATAATTAAACCACAAAATTGAAGTCCTGTTTTTGCAAAACTTTCGGTCTCATAACTCCATAAACGCACCGGTGCATAATTATTTTTTAAGTTTGAAGTATTTGTATCTGCTCCTAGATTACACCATTCACCTAAAACAGAATTTCCTAAAAATCCATCGTGTCCTTTATTTGAATATCCAGAAATTACAGAATTATTTACTTCTCCTCCAACTTTACAATGTGGTCCAATAGTTGTACCTCCATAAATTTTAGCACCCATTTTAAGCGTTGAATGCTCTCCTAATGCAAATGGCGCTCTTACCGAACAACCTTCCATAATTGTAGCGTCTTTACCAATATAAATAGGACCATCAGTAGCATTTAAGGTAGAAAATAAGATCTCTGCTCCTTCTTCAATAAAAATATTTTCTTTATTTAAAAACTGAACACCTTTTGGGATTGGTTGCGATTTTCTTCCTTCAGTTAAAAAATCAAAATCTTGTTGAATAGCTTTGTTATTTAATGAAAAAATATCCCACGTATTTTTTATTTGAAGTACTTTTTCTGAAAAATCAATTTGCTTATAGGAATCAAAATCTACTTCTTCTTGAGTATCTGTAGTATAAAACGCAACAACTTCTTCTTCATAAAATATTGCTTCATTTTCTTTTAATTCTTTAATCTTATCAACCAATAATTTTGTTGGTAAAAACGAAGCATTTATCATAATATTTTGCTCCATTTCAACCATTGGAAATTTTTCTTCCAAATAATCTTCAGTAAGTGTTGTGGTAGTAAAACCAAGATAGTTTTCCCATTTTTCACGAATAGTTAGAATTCCTACACGTAATTCAGCAACTGGTTTTGTATAAGTTAAAGGCAATAGAGCATTGCGTACCGTACCATCAAACAGAATGTAATTCATAATAAATTAGGTTTACACAAATGTACGGTAAGTTTTTACGTTCTCAAATGTAAAAAGTATTTTAGATAGCTTTAATTTTTTTTAAGTAAGTATCTATATTATCAGCTGTATCAAAACAAGCACTAATAGTTTCTACGTCTGTACAATAACGAGAATCCATTTTATGACCACGACAGCTAACAGCTTTCATATCTATTTTTTTAAAATCTTTATCAACTTCAATACATTTATTGTATAAACTTTCAATAGTATCTTCTATTGTAACGTTTACATTGTTTTTTATTAAAAAACCTTTCAAATAATTTTCGATAGAAATTTGGGCATTTTTACATACAGAATAACTTACTAAATCTTCTGAAGGCTTAAACAGTTCTTCTTTTGCCTCAACTAACTTTTCATTTGCTTTTTTAAAGAAAGCTTGTGCTCTAGTTTCCATAATTTTATTTTAATATTAAAAAAAAGTGCTGCACGAAATTACGTGCAGCACTTATGTATTTATAATTTATTATAAATTTTTAAACAACTCTAGTCTTTCCCATTGAACTTCTACTTGTTCTTGAGCTTTATCTAGTAACATTTTTCCACGTTCTGCATCATCTTTTACAACTCTTGTAAAACGAGTTTCTTGATACATGAATTCTTCTAGCGGAGCTGAAGGTGCTTTAGAATCTAATTTAAATTTCTTTCCTTTAGGTGCTAAAGGATTAAATCTAAATAATGGCCAATAACCTGTTTCAACCGCTTTTTCTTGGTGTGCTGCTCCAAATTTTAAATCATAACCATGATCTCCACAATGTGAGTAAGCTATAATAATAGATGGTCCTGGATAAGCTGCTGCTTCTTCAATAGCTTTTAATGTTTGCATATCTTTAGCTCCAATTGCTATTTGAGCTACATAAACATTTCCATAAGAAACTGCTTGTAATGCTAAACTTTTCTTATTACTTAATTTACCATTCATAGCAAATTTAGCACTTGCTCCAGTTTGTGTCGCTTTTGATGCTTGTCCACCAGTGTTAGAATAAATTTCAGTATCCATTACTAAAATGTTAATATTCTCACCAGAAGCTAATACGTGATCTACACCACCGTAACCTATATCATAAGCCCATCCGTCTCCACCAAATATCCAAACCGCTTTTTTACGTAAATATTCAGAAAGATTTTTAAGTTTTTTAGCTTCAGGAGTAGCTATTAAATCAAGTTTTTCATTTAATTCAGCAATATGATCTAATTTAAGCTCTTTTAAAGTTTCTGTATCTTCAGTGTTAGAGATAATATCATTTACTAAAGTACTTCCTACTTTGTCTTCTAAACGTTTTAATAAACCAACAGCAATGTCTTGTTTTTTAGTTAAAGCTAATTGCATACCTAATCCATACTCTGCATTATCTTCAAATAAAGAGTTTGCCCAAGCTGGTCCACGACCATCTTTATTAGTTGTATAAGGTGTTGTTGGTAAATTACCTCCATAAATTGAAGAACATCCTGTTGCATTTGCAATCATAATACTATCTCCAAATAATTGAGTAATTAGTTTAATGTAAGGTGTTTCACCACAACCAGAACAAGCTCCAGAGAACTCAAATAATGGTCGTAAGAACTGTGAACCTTTTACAGTACTAGTTTTAAGCTCTTTTCTATCATAATCTGGTAAATCAATAAAGTAATCCCAGTTTTTATTTTCTACTTCTTCTACTTCTAGTTTTTTATGTAAGTTAATTGCAAATAAGCCTTCAACCTCTTTACTTTCTGCTGGACAAACTTGCACACAAAGATCACAACCTGTACAATCTTGAGGAGAAACTTGTAATACATAACTTTCAGTTTCTTTATCAAATGGTCTACCTTTTGCTGGTACATATTTTAATCCTTCTGGAGCATCGGCTAATAAATCATTTGAAACTACTTTAGCTCTAATTGCTGCATGAGGACAAATGTTAACACACTTATTACATTGTGTACATAAATCTGCATCATCCCAAGTTGGAACGGCATCTGCAATACCACGTTTTTCGTATTGAGTTGTTCCTGTTGGGAACGTTCCGTCAGGTGCAAAAGCACTTACAGGAAGTGAATCTCCTTTACCAGCTAAAATGGTACCTAAAATTTCTTTTACAAAATCATCCGCTTTTTCATCCATCATTGGTAATAATCCATCTTCATTAGTTACATGATGAGGATATTCAACTCTTTCTAAATTTTCTAATGATTTATCTACTGCGTTAAAGTTCATTTGTACTACCGCATCACCTTTTTTAGAGTATGATTTTACAATAGCTTCTTTAATTTTCTTAATTGCTTCGTCTTTTGGAAGTACTCCAGAAATAGCAAAGAAACAAGTTTGTAATACTGTATTTGTACGTTTACCTAATTTTGCATCTTGAGCTACTTGAGTTGCATCAATTACATAAAAATCAATATTTTTATCGATTATAGTTTGCTGCATTGTACTTGGTAACTCTGACCATACTTTATATTTATCGTAAGGTGAATTTAATAAGAATGTTCCACCTTCTTTAATATGATCTAATACATCATATTTATGAATAAAACTAAATTGATGACAAGCAATAAAGTTTGCTGTTGTAATTAAATAATTAGAATAAATTGGGTCTGGACCAAAACGTAAGTGAGAAACTGTTTGAGCTCCCGCTTTTTTAGAGTCATACACAAAATATCCTTGTACAAAATTATCGGTAGTTTCACCAATAATTTTAATTGAGTTTTTGTTTGCCCCAACAGTACCATCAGATCCTAAACCATAGAACATACAGTTAAATGTAGATTTTTTAGTTTGGAATCCTGATTCGTAAGGTAAACTTGTATGTGTTACATCATCATTAATACCAATTGTAAAGTGATTTTTTGGAGTATTATTATCTAATTCATCAAAAATTCCTTTCACCATTGATGGTGTAAATTCTTTTGAAGAAAGACCATATCTACCACCAACAACTGAAGGCATTTCAACACCCATTTCTACATAAGATGTTACAACATCTTGATAAAGTGGTTCTCCAACACTACCAGGTTCTTTTGTTCTATCTAAAACAGCTACTTTTTTAACTGTTTTTGGCATTTGTTCAATAAAGTTTTCTACAGAGAATGGACGATATAGTCTAACAAATAATGCTCCAACTTTTTCACCATTTTCTACCATAGTATCTATAGTTTCCATTACTGGACCTTGACCAGACCCCATAACTACAACTACTTTTTCTGCTTCAGGATGACCTACATAATAGAATATACTGTATTTTCTACCTGTGTGTTTATAAAACTCATCCATAGTATCTTGTACTATTCCAGGAACTTTTTCGTAATATTTATTTGCAGCTTCACGCGCTTGGAAAAATACGTCTGGGTTTTGAGCTGTACCTCTTAATACTGGATTATCTGGATCTAATGAATTCTTTTTATGTTTCATTATTTCCTCTTCTGGCATCATTGCTTTAATTACTTCATCAGGAATAGCATCAATTTTAGAAATTTCGTGAGAAGTTCTAAAACCATCAAAAATATTCATAACAGGAACTTTACTTTTTAAAGCTGCTACTTGAGCAATTAAAGCAAAATCTTGAGCTTCTTGAACTGAACCTCCAAATAACATTGAAAATCCTGTTTGACGAGCTGCCATAACATCTGAATGGTCTCCAAATATTGATAAAGCGTGTGTTGCAATAGTTCTTGCAGCAACATGTATTACAGTTGGTAATAATTCACCAGCCATTTTATACATATTAGGTATCATTAATAATAAACCTTGTGATGCTGTAAATGTAGTTGTTAATGCTCCTCCTTGTAATGATCCATGAACTGTACCTGCAGCTCCGGCTTCACTTTGCATTTCAATAATTCTAGGAACATCACCCCAAATGTTCTCTTGTCCTTTTGCACTATAAACATCAACATGCTCACCCATAGGTGATGCTGGTGTAATAGGGTAAATTGCACAAACTTCATTTGTTTTGTGAGCTACTCTAGCAACCGCCTCATTAGCATCACAAATTAATTTTTTTGTTTTTAATTTCATTTTATTTTGTATTTACATAAAATAATTTGCAGTAAAGATTCAGGAATTGTTACAAACTATTAAATTCAATTATTTATTTTAGTTCTGTAAATTTAGAAGAACAAAACAAGACTTATACTGATATATGTCAGCTAAAATCGAATGAAATTTATTTAGAATTAATCAAAATAAAGGTTTTAAAGTACTGATTAACATGTGGTTTACCTGTTTGGTTAACCAATTAATAAAGCTTGTGTAACATTTTTAACAATCCGTTAACTTGAATTATTAAGGAAATTTAAGTGTCTTTTATTGTAGTTTTATATCAAAAAAAGAAAATTATTCTATTTCAATTTTATCAATTAAAAGTTTAAAATTTTCATTCTTTTTATTTCCAAACAAAAATCCTATCTCTTCTAATTCTTGACCTGGGAAATTTGGATAATTTAATTTTCGACCTCTATATGTTGACTCTAATTCTGAAAACAAAATTTCAATACTTTGCCAATCTTTTGTTGTTTGAAAACGTGTAGTATACGCAAACTGATGATATTTATCTGGTTTAAATCGAAGTTGATATTTTTTACCATCACCTTTTACACGAAGTATGATTTTTTTGTATTTCGAAACTTTTAATTGTTCAAATTGATATTTTACCGATGAAAATCCTCCATTGTTTTCTAAAGAAACATTCCCCTCAAAAACTCCATTTCCATTTGTATCTAAATAAAAACTTCCATTAGACTTTCCTCCCATAACCACATCATCTACAATTTTCCAATCTGAAGTATTACTTTGTTTTTTAAAATCAAAAATGGTTAAAGTATTCATTATTAAAAGTGTTATAAAAAATGATTGAACTAAATACATATACTATTATTTATATGTTCCAAATAATTGATTCAGCTTTTTAGTTCTGTAGTTAAAAATTTCAGTAAGCTTTGGTTTTACTATAATTGGATGTACTAACCTACCTAAAAAACCTAAAGGTATTTTATAATCTATAATATCTTCCATTTCAACACCACCATCAATTTCTTTAATAAAATGTTTGTGATGCCAAAGTGCATAAGGACCAAAACGTTGCTCATCTACAAAATACTTTTTATCTACAACGTGTGTAATTTCGGTTACCCAATTTGTTTTAATACCTAATATTGGAGTTACTATATATTGTATTATCTGCCCTGCAAACATTGGTTTTTCGGCTCCAGATAATATATCAAAACTCATATAATCTGGCGTAATTGTTTTTAAATTTTTTGGACTTGACAAAAACTCCCAAGCTTCATTTACAGAAATTGGTAATTTTTGTTTTGAAGACAAACGATAAACAGTTCCTTTTGTACTAAAATTCATAAATCAATTTTTTAAATAAGAGTAAGCATTTAAACTTGTTGCAATCAATAACCATATAAAGTAAGGCGCTATCAAAATTGATTTATACTTCATTTCAGAAAGAAAACTGAACAAATAATAACCAACTATTACAGTGAGTAAAATAATTACTATTAAGGCTAATCCTATAGCATGTTGATTAAAAAATATAAAGTTCCAAGATACATTTAGCAAAAATTGAATACTAAACAAAACCCAAAAGGTATTTGTTTCTTTTACAGTTACTAGATACGATAAGTATACTGAAAAACAAATCATTATGGTTGTCCAAGCTACACCAAAAACCCATCCTGGTGGTGTCCAGGGCGCTTTATTTAAAGTTAAGTACCAACCCGATGTTGGACCATTATTCATTAACCAGCTACCTATACCAAGCGCTGCGAAATTTATTATTAAAAATAATACTAACCACATTAATTGTTTCATTATAGTTGCTTTGTAATTTTACTACTCATTGGATTTGTTAATGAGTAATAAAAATCAATATACTTTCCGTTTTCATCAATTAAATATTTTTGAAAGTTCCATTTTACAGATGAACTTTTTACGCCATTTAATTCTTTTTTTGTTAACCAAGCATATAGTGGATGTTGGTCATCACCTTTTACATTAATCTTTTCAGTCATTAAAAATGTTACTCCATAGTTAACTTTACAAAAATTTTGAATTTCTGTTAAAGTTCCTGGCTCCTGCCCGCCAAATTGATTACAAGGTACACCTATAACAACCAATTTATCTTTATAGGTTTTGTGCAATTTTTCTAAATCTTCATACTGTTTTGTAAACCCGCATTTTGAAGCTGTATTTACAAACAATATTTTTTTACCTTTAAAATCTTTTAGGTTAATCTGTTCACCTGTAATACTATTAATTGAAATAGCATATAATGATGATTGCTCCATTTTATCCATTTTTGTTGTAGTTGTTTTATTTATAAAAAATACTGAAAGTATTATACTTGTTACTAAACCTGCTATTTTCATTCGTTTTATTTTAAATTAACTTTTAAATGTAGTAATTCCGCAATCCATTTCAAAAATTTGACCTGACATAGATGCTGCTTTTTCTGAAATTAAATACGAAGCCATTTCAGCAACTTCTTTAGAAGTTAAATATTTTTTTAGCGGATGTCTTTCAATCATTTGTTCCTTTTGCCTATCGTTTCTTAATAATTTAGATGCTAAAGTTGTATCAGTAACCGTTGGTGCAATAGCATTTACTCTTATTTTTGGAGCATATTCGGCAGCTAAAGATTTTACTAAACCTTCAACAGCAGATTTTACACTTGCAACACTTGCGTGAAATGGCATTCCTAATTTTGAAGCAACAGTACTAAATAATAAGATGCTCGAATTATCTACTTGTTTTAAATTTGGCAAATACTTTTGAATAGCTTTTACTGCTCCTATAAAATTCAACTCATAATCAGTTTTAAAATCTTCTATTTTTAAACGTTCAAAAGGTTTTAAATTAATACTACCAGGACAGTAAATAAGTGTATCAACACTATCTAAATCAGGTAATTCATCAGCTAAAATATCACAACCAAAATGTGTTAAATTTTGATGCGTAAGTTCTGGCCTAGTTCTACTAATATTAATTATTTTGTTAGTACTTACTAGTAGATTAGATATTTCTTTCCCTATACCTTTACTACCTCCAACTATTAGAATTGTTTTCATACTTTCTATTTTAAACGGTAATGCGCAATTTTAATCGTTTTTCAATTTTTTTCTTAATCACAGTTAAGCGCTTCATCATATCCATTAATTCAGGATTTTTTGTTTTTTTGTAAACCTCGTTTATTCCTAATATTAGTGCTTTAACTTTTTTTGAAGCAATTATTCTATCGTTCGTAGATTTTAATGAAAGTTTACGTTTTTCAAATTCTAACGCTTGTTCTATTAATTCCATACTTATAATTTTAAATAATTTTGAAGTTCTACAATTTTTTCTGGTGTATTAAAAACACCTCCATAGTAACTTGTAACTGTTGCTGAAGAATCATCTTTAATACCTCTAGAGGCAACGCACAAATGCTTTGCATCTATAATTACTGCAATATCATCTGTTTCCAATATACTTGAAAGTTCTAATGCAATTTGATTGGTTAAACGCTCTTGTACTTGTGGTCTATTTGCAAAATATTGCACAATTCTATTAATTTTTGAAAGCCCAATAACTTTCCCCGAAGAAACATACGCCACGTGAACTTTTCCAAAAATTGGCACAAAATGATGTTCACAATTTGAATAAAATTGTATGTTTTTTTCAACCAACATTTGGTTGTACTTATATTTATTTTCAAACAATGCTATTTTAGGCTTGTTTTCAGGATTTAAACCCGAAAAAATTTCTTCAATATACATTTTAGCAACTCTTTTAGGTGTTCCTTTTAAGGAGTCATCTGTTAAATCCAAGCCCATAACTTCCATAATTTGTGAAAATAAATCGGCTATTTTTTCTTTTTTTTCTTCATCTGAAATATCAAAAGCATTATCAGTTAAAGGAGTTTCTATTCCAGTATATAAATGATCATCTCCTATTTCATCAAAAGTAAAACCGTTCAGTTCAGTTCCGTTAGTAGGGATATTCAACAAAGTTTCGTTGTGTCTCATAAAGCTTAATTTTTAGTTCGTAGTTTTCCTCTATATAAGGTCTTAATATGTTATAAATAACAATTGCAATATTCTCAGCAGTTGGATTTAAATTTTCAAATTCAGCAACATCTAAATTCAAATTTTTATGATCAAATTTATCAAGCACGTACTTTTTTATTAAATCCGATAGCAGTTTGGTATCTATAACATAACCAGTCTGTTCATTAACCGTGCCAATAACTTTTACCTCTAATTCATAATTATGACCGTGGTAATTTGGATTGTTACATTTACCAAATACTTTTAAATTCTTTTCATTAGACCAATGTTTATTATGTAATCTATGAGCCGAATTAAAATGTTCTCTTCTTGATATTGCTACCTTAAAATTCATTTTGTTTATTATTATTTAAACAAAGTTAAACATTTTAAGTTAACATTCAACAATACACAATCAATTTTATTGATGCTTTAATAAACATTTAACATAGTTAATTAACTTGTAAGTTATTATTTTTTGTTTAATTTGTTTATATTTACATTAAACAATATAAAATTAAGTAAAAATGTCAAAAAAGAAAGAAATAAACGCGTTAGAAATTTTAACATTGTATATGAGCTATGTTTTAGAGCATAACACAAAACCAAGCTCTGTTTACACTTTTGCTAAAGAAAACAAATTTGAAGAAGCTATTTTCTACAACTATTTTGGGTCGTTTGAAGCTATTGAAAAAGAAATTTTCAATACGTTTTTCAAAAACACCATTTCAATTCTAGAAAAAAGTAAGGACTACCAAACTTTTGATGCTCGCAATAAGTTGTTAAGTTTCTATTATACATTTTTCGAAAACTTAACCGCCAACAGAAGTTATGTTATTGCAACTTTAGATTCTAAAAAGTTAGATTTAAAAAAATTAGATGTATTGTCTAGCCTTAAAACTAGTTTTACAAATTATATTGATAGTCTTGAAATTGAAACAATTGATTTAAAACAAAAAAACATTGCTCAAATTCAGCAAAAAAGCATTAAAGAGTCTGCTTGGATTCAACTTTTAATAACGTTGAAATTTTGGATGAACGACACTTCTGCTTCCTTTGAAAAAACAGATATTTTTATTGAAAAATCTGTAAATACCAGCTTTGATGTTATAGACTCAACACCTTTAAAAAGCATTATAGATTTGGGTAAATTTTTATACAAAGAAAAAATGAACATAAACTAATAAACTATGCTAAAAACAATTGATACAATTCCCGTTTCTAAAATTCATAGAGCTTCTAAACTAGTGCAAACTGGTGCAAAAGTTGGTATGAATTACCTAAAGTATTACGGAGATAAACTAGTAAATACCGAGGATGAAGCTAAAGAAAAATTAAACAAAAATAATGCTGAAGATATTTATGATGGACTTAAAAAGTTAAAAGGCAGCGCATTAAAAGTTGCTCAAATGTTGAGTATGGAAAAAAGTGTTTTGCCACAAGCTTATGTAGAAAAGTTTTCTTTATCTCAATTTTCTGTTCCGCCTTTGTCAGCTCCTTTAGTTGTTAAAACATTTAAAAAGTACTTTGGAAAATCTCCAAATGAAATTTTTGACACATTTAATGCCAATTCAGTAAACGCAGCAAGTATTGGTCAAGTGCACAAAGCAGTAAAAGATGGTAAAAATTTAGCCGTAAAAATTCAATATCCTGGCATTGCAAATAGTATTTCAAGCGACTTAACAATGGTAAAACCAATTGCTATTAGTATGTTCAACATTAAAGGAAAAGATTCTGATAAATATTTTAAAGAAGTTGAAGATAAACTAATTGAAGAAACCAATTATTTAATTGAAATAAAACAAAGTAAGGAAATTTCTGAAGCTTGTAAACACATACCTAACTTAAAGTTTCCAAAATATTATGAGGAATATTCTTCAGAAAGAATTATAACAATGGATTGGATGCACGGAGAACATTTGTCTGAATTTACAGCGCATAATACCAACACAAATAAAGCCAACAAATTGGGGCAAGCCTTATGGGATTTTTATATGTACCAAATTCATTCATTAAAAAAAGTACACGCCGATCCGCATCCTGGTAACTTTTTAATTTCTAAAGAAGCTAATTTAATTGCGTTGGATTTTGGCTGTATGAAAACCATTCCTAATGATTTTTACATTCCTTATTTTGAATTGGCTAAAAAAGAAAACATAAACAATCCAACATTATTTGAACAAAAACTATTTGAATTAGAGATTTTAAGAGAAGACGATTCTAAAGAAGAATTAGCCTTTTTTACAGCAATGTTTCACGATATGTTAAGCTTGTTTACGCAACCTTTTCACCAAGAAGTTTTTGATTTTTCTGATGCAAATTTCTTTAAAAAAATTGCAGAATTGGGCGAACGTTATTCAAAAAACACTGAACTTAAAAAAATGAACGGAAACAGAGGCTCTAAACATTTTATTTATATCAACAGAACCTTTTTTGGATTGTATAATTTAATGTTCGATTTAAAAGCAACCGAAGTTCATATTAATAATTTTAAAAATTTATAATGACGCATTTTAATATTGATGATATTAATCGATTAAATCATTTATATAAAATAAACTTAATTAATAGTTGTGCTGGCTATAAGTCAGCCAACTTAATTGCAACAAAATCTTACAAAAACAACACTAATGTTGCTATTTTTAGCTCAATTATTCATTTAGGTTCTGCACCGCCATTATTAGGTTTTATTTTAAGACCAACAACAGTTCCTAGAAACACCTATGAAAACATTTTAGAATCGGGTTTTTATACTATTAATCATATTCATAAGGAGATTTTAAAAGATGCGCACCACACATCAGCTAAATATAAAAGTGATATTTCTGAAT
The DNA here is from genome assembly GCF_033101135.1 of Lutibacter sp. TH_r2. Taxonomy (NCBI): domain Bacteria; kingdom Pseudomonadati; phylum Bacteroidota; class Flavobacteriia; order Flavobacteriales; family Flavobacteriaceae; genus Lutibacter; species Lutibacter sp. TH_r2. The sequence continues at coordinate 226,949 of NZ_JAWMPV010000002.1, read as the reverse complement.
TTGATGTTACTAATTTAGAAACAGATTATAAAAACAACTACTTTGCGCCTTATGTAAAAGATTGTCCAATTCAAATTGGAATGAAATATGTTGAAGAGTATGATATTAAATCAAATAACACAAAACTTATTGTAGGGGAAATTCAAGAGTTGTATATTGAAGAAAAACTTATAAAAGAGGATGGTTTTGTTAATTTATCTGAAGGAAATATTGCAACTATAAATGGATTAAATGGTTATGCCATTCCAACTTTAAAAGAACGTTTTGAGTACCAAAGACCTATAAAATAAATGAAAATTCTAGTTACAGGAGCAACCGGCTATATTGGAAAACGCTTAATACCACTGTTATTAAGTGATGGCCATAGCATTGTTTGCACTGTACGCGATAAAAATAGAGTTCCCAAAAATTTTATAAATGATGATAACATAATTATTGTTGAAGTTGATTTTTTAAAACCAGAAACTTTCAATAATATTCCAAAAAATATTGATACAGCTTATTATTTAATTCACTCTATGTCTAATTCTTCAACAGAATTTCATACACTAGAAGAAAAATGTGCTCAAAACTTTAAAAACTATATAGAAACTACTGCAGTAAAACAAGTAATTTATTTAAGCGGAATTACAAACGACACAAAACTGTCTAAACATTTACTATCTCGTAAAAATGTAGAAAACAGGTTGGCTTCAAACAATTATGCATTAACTACTTTTAAAGCAGGTATTATTGTTGGTTCTGGAAGTTCATCTTTTGAAATTATTAGAGATTTGGTTGAAAAACTACCTTTTATGATTACGCCAAAATGGCTAAATACTAAAACTCAACCAATTGCTATTAGAGATGTATTAACCTTCTTACAAAGAGCGAACGGAAAAAAAGAATTATACAACAAATCGTTTGATATTTTTGGTCCAGAAATACTTACCTATAAACAAATGCTGTTACAGTTTGCAGAAATTAGAGGTTTAAAAAGACATATTATTACCGTTCCTTTAATGACTCCAAAACTATCGTCTTATTGGCTTTATTTTGTTACTTCAACTTCTTACAAACTTGCAGCCTCATTGGTTAACAGTATGGGTATAGAAATTATTGGTAAACCTAGTAATATTTATCAGCAGTTAAAAGTTAAACCTATTTCGTACAAAGAAGCTGTAGAAAATGCTTTTGTAAAAATTGAGCAAAATAGCATTGTTTCTAGTTGGAAAGATTCTTTTATTAGCAGTGCTTTAGTAAGTGATTTACACAAACATATTAATGTACCAACATACGGTTGTTTTAAAGATAAAAAACAACGTACTATAAAAAATGAAAACTATACATTAGAAAAAATTTGGTCTATTGGAGGTAAAAATGGTTGGTATTATGGCACTTTTCTATGGAAATTACGAGGTTATTTAGATAAATTTTTTGGAGGAATTGGTTTAAGACGAGGACGCACGCACCCAACAGAATTAAATAATGGAGATTCTTTAGATTTTTGGCGTGTAATTTATGTAAACAAAGAAGCTAAAAAACTATTATTATATGCCGAAATGAAACTTCCTGGTGAAGCTTGGTTAGAATTTAAAATAGAAAATAATACGCTATACCAAACAGCAACCTTTAGACCACAAGGTATTGCAGGACGTTTATATTGGTATGCCATAACACCTTTTCACTGGTTTGTTTTTAATGGGATGATTTCGAAGTTAGTTTAACTTAAAACCTATTGCACTAACGAAGACTTTACAACTTCTAAATAACGTAAACGAGCAAATTTATGCTCCACAATTTCAGGAATATTTTTATAATTAGGATTCCACTTTTTGATGTATTCAAAATTAGGATCAAATTTTTGTTGCTGTGTTGTTGGATTAAAAACTCTAAAATACGGCGCCGAATCGCAACCAGTTCCGGCAACCCACTGCCAATTACCATTGTTTGCCGCTAAATCGTAATCCAATAATTTTTCAGCAAAGTAAGCTTCTCCCCAACGCCAATCTATTAACAAATGTTTGTTTAAAAAACTAGCAACAATCATTCGTACTCTATTATGCATATAACCTGTTTGGTTTAATTCTCGCATACCTGCGTCTACAATTGGGTAACCGGTTTTTCCTTCGCACCACATTTTAAACTCTTCTTCATTATTTCTCCAAGGAATAAAATTATATTTCGCTTTAAAATTTTCATTTACAACCTTTGGAAAATAATACAAGATTTGCATAAAAAACTCTCTCCATATTAGCTCATTACAATATGTCTCGTTTTTAGTTTGCGCATATTTAAATAGTTTACGTGTACTAATCAAACCAAAACGTAAATACACTGAATTGTTAGACGTAGCAATAGCCGGAAGATCTCTAAAATTTTGATAATCTAAAATAGCCTTCGTATTAATTGCTCTAACTTTAATAGTACTTTTAGTAAAACCAATAGTATCTAATGAAGGAAAATTGAAGATTTTTTTTATGAAATTATCTTTATAATTTTCTGAAGGAAAAAACTTTAATTCCTGTGAATTAAATAAATTCCACCACTTATTTTTATAAGGCGTATAAACGGTGTACGGTTTTCCATCAGCTTTTAAAATTTCACCAGCTTCAAAAATAACCTGATCTTTATAAGAATGTACTTCAACATTATTTTCAATACATAAATTGGTTATTTCAGCATCTCGTTTAATAGCATACGGCTCATAATCTTTATTAAAAAATACTTTTTTTATGTTGAATGTATTCAAAAGTGCTTTCCAAACGGTTGCAACTTCCCCTTTTTCAATATATAACGAGGCATTATTTTCAAGTAAATCTTCATTTATTTTATGTAAAGATTGATGTATAAAATTTACGCGAGCATCCTCTTTTGGCAATTCATTTAAAATAGCTTCATCAAAAATAAAAATGGGTAAAACCGGATATTCTGAATTAAGCGCATTAAACAAACCTACATTATCGTACAAACGTACATCTCTTCTAAACCAAAAAATTGAAACTTCTTGCTTATCTATCATTTTTTTTATTAAATATTGGTTTCAATTTTTCAATTAACATAGTTGCTCCAAACAACATACTAAACGCATAAAAAATATCTTCAACAGGAACAGTACCTAATCTAATTCCTAGATTTTCTGCATTATTATACCAAACTACTTGCTCTTCAATAAAACTCCCTGTTAATAATCCGTTTACTATAAAAAAAGGTATTAAAACCACTAAAAATGTAAGGTAAAAAGAATTTAAACTACTATTTTTAGTTACAAATGCATAAGACAGTATTACTACAAAAACTGAAAAATTTACAAATGTGTACCACTTATCATAATTAAAAAATAGCACTAAAACAGTTATAAATAAAAGGATTACAGTAATCCATTTTGTAACTTGTTTTGACAATGCTAACTTTGGAAAAAAGTGTAACAAAGCATAATGTGTAAATATACTTGCATATGGTATACAAAAAAAGAAAAGGACTTCTTCAAATGGTAAATTAGCAATTTTTGGGCCTAATAAGTAAGCTGAATTAAAACCCCAAACACCCATATTTGTAAACCAAACATCCCAAATTAAAAAAGGAATTGCCACAATTGAAATTGCTAAAAAAACAGATTTCCAATATTGTATAAATCTCATTTTTTTCTGAAAACTATACAAAAACGGAATAAAAAAAGACGCTATATTTATTATAAAATATAATGCAATCATATTTTAAAATACTTAAATGGAACGAATAACATACCAAAACATTCACCGTGCTCCTTACCTAGATGTTTATGATGCACTTTATGCGCTTTTCTTAAACCAATTAAATATTTATTTGTTGTTTTATTAAACCACTTAAAACGTTTATGAATTAAAACATCATGCACTAAAAAATATGCAATTCCGTATAATAAAATACCTAAACCTATAAAAAATAAATAGTTTAAACCACCTTCTACACCAAAGTAAAATAAAGCAATACTTGGTATGGCAAAAATTACAAAAAACACATCGTTACGCTCAAACCAATTTTGATATCTTGGTTGGTGATGATCTTCATGAAAGTACCACAAAAAACCGTGCATTACATATTTATGCGTTAACCACGTAACGCATTCCATTAGTAAAAAAGTAGCTATTGTAATAAGTGGAAATACAATCATTGATTTAATAATTCGTTAATTTTTTGTTTATGTGAAATTGATAATTTATCTAATTTCAATAGTATTTTAAGCTCTCTATTTTTAATAAAATCTGCTTTATAAATAGCTTTAAAATCTTCTATTTTATCCTCATTATAATTTAAAAAGCTTGGTATCTGATGTTGAAATATAAAACGTATATAATGTAATTCAACAACATTTGGATTCTTTTTTATTAATAAATCCAAAAGATTCTTTCCCTTTTTAAAATACTTATATTTTGTAGTAGGAAATTTAACATACTTTGATTTAAAAAAATACATTGCAGCTAAATACCCTTGAGAACTTACATCTTTTCTATTTTCTAATTTCTGAATAAAATTCTCTGCTTCTTCTTTATTTTCAATAAGAGGGAATTTAGAACGAATTTGGTCTAATATGGGAGATGCAAAACTCTGAATATTAATAAATAAAAAAAGTGTTATTATAAATTTCATTAGAGCATGTTTAACTTAAAAACTACAAAAGATTTTGCTAACAAACTAATTTTTATAGGATTAGAAACTCTAATTCTTGTATTTAAAATTTCTTTAGAAGGTGTTTTTTTAAGCTTAAACAACAATCTTTTATAATAGACATATGCTGTATAAACTCCAAATTTTGCTTCTAACGGTAGCTTTTTAATACCTGTTAGTGCTTCGTTAAAATCAGCTTCAATATCTTCAATTATTTTAGCTTTTTCATTGGCATTTAATTCTTTTAAATTTACACCTGGGAAATAAGAACGGTTTAATAACTCGTAATCATCTTTTAAGTCGCGTAAAAAATTTACTTTTTGAAAAGCAGAACCCAATTTCATTGCAGAAAATTTTAATTCATCATACTTTTCATTATCTCCATTTACAAAAACTTTCAAACACATTAACCCAACTACATCTGCAGAACCATAAATATACTCATTGTATTCTTCAACTGTATTATACGATTCCTTATTTAAATCGGCTTTCATACTTTTTAAAAACGATTGAATTAAATCATCTGTAATATTATATTTTTTTACAGTGTGTTGAAAACAATTTAAAATAGGATTTAAACTTATACCATTTTTATATGCTTTGTAGTAATCTGCCTCAAATTCGTTTAATAATATCTCTTTTTCATGAGAGTGAAAAGAATCTACAATTTCATCAGCAAATCGAACAAAAGCATAAATACTATAAATAGCCTCTCTAATTTTGGGTGATAACATATAAACTGCTAAAGAAAAAGAAGTGCTATATTTTTTAGTAACAATTTTACTGCATTTAAATGAAGTTTCATCAAAAAGCTGTTTCATAATTTAATTTTTTTAGTTAGTAGTAGTAGTAGTAGTAGTAGTAGTAGTAGTAAGTTTTTAGTTTATTTAGTATTTTTTATAACCATATCTGAAACAATTTTTCCTGAAATAATTGATGGAGGAACACCTGGTCCAGGAACTGTTAATTGACCTGTAAAAAATAAATTTTTCACTTTTTTACTTTTAATTTTTGGTCTTAAAAACGCCGTTTGAAATAATGTATTAGCCAAACCATATGCGTTTCCTTTATATGAATTGTAATCCTTTTCAAAATCTTTCACACAATAGGATTCTTTAAATATAACATTTTTTAATAAATCTTGACCAGTTAATTCTTCCATTCGCTTTATAATTTTTATAAAGTATTCTTCTCTAACTTCGGGAATATCATCTAAACCTGGCGCTAAAGGAATTAAAAAAGTAGCCGCTTCCTTTGAAATAGGGGCAAAACTATTATCGGTTAAACTTGGGAAACTCGCGTAAAAAAGCGGCTCTTTTGGCCATTTTGGCGTATCGTAAATATCTTTAGCATGTACATCAAAACTAGTATCAAAAAACAACGTATGATGTTTTACATTTTTTATTTTTTTATCAAAAGCAACATAAAATAGTAATGAAGAAGGTGCAAATGTTTTTTTATCCCAATAATTTTCAGAATACGCTCTAAACTTTTTTGGAAGTAGCGTTTCTGTATGATGATAATCTGCTCCGCTTACAACAAAATCAGATTCATAAAAAGATTCTGATGTTTTAACACCTCTAACTATACCATTTTCTACAACAATTTCTTCAACATTTTGGTTTGTTTTAATTTCAACACCTAAATCTTTTGCTAATTTTACAAAACCATTTACCACTTCATACATACCTCCTTTTGGATGCCATGTTCCTAACCCAAAATCTGCATAATTCATAAAATTATAAAAACTTGGAGTATTTGATGGTTTAGCTCCTAAAAACAACACTGGAAACTCTAATATTTGCTGAAGTTTATTACTTTTAATTTTTTTTCTAACAGTTGAACTAATAGAAGTGAAAAATTGATTAACTCTTGTAATAGTGGTTAAGTTGATTAATTCTAAAAGTGAATTTCCAGGCTTATAAACTAAATTGTTAATTGCTACATTGTAATTGAATTGGGCTGATTTTAAGAATTTTTTGAGAAATTTAGAACTTCCCTTTTCTTCTTTTTCAAATACACTGTATATGGACTCTAAATTATCACCAATTGTGATTGTATCTTTTTTACCAAAATAAACTTGATATGCAGGACTTAATTTTTCTAAATGATAATAATCTGAAGGTTTTTTGTTAAAATCTTTGAAAAATTTTTCAAAAACATCTGGCATCCAATACCAAGTTGGTCCCATGTCAAATTTAAATCCTTCTTTTTCAAATTTTCTAGCTCTTCCTCCCAAAGAACTATTTTTTTCAAGTACAACAACTTTATAACCTGCCTTTGCTAAATAACAAGAAGCTGCTAAAGAGGAGAAACCTGAACCAATTATGATTATTTTTTTACCCATTTTGTTTAACAAATATAGTCAATTATTAAACATAAACAAATTGTTTAATAAAAATTATAGATTATTTAACAAGGTATCAATTGTTTTAAAAGCTTTTATTTTTGAGTTAGACGATTTAAAATCAGATTCAGCAACTTTTCTACCAAGTAACCATAGCTCTCCTTCACCTTCATTTAACACTTGTTCTTCTACATTTGTAATATAATCTTCAACAGATATTCTTGATGGTTCAACAGTAAGATATGTTATGAAACATATTGAATTATAAACTTTTTGAATATCGTTTAAATTAGCTACAGGCACACTCTGACCTAAATATATTGATTGATAACCATGTAATAGCAACTCAAAATGCAGATACAACAACCCTAATTCATGAATTTCATTCATTGGTAAATACAAAACAAATATTTTATCAAAATTTGTTGGAGATGACAATTGCAATCTCTCAATATTTATAAATATTTTTTGTTTGATAAGGTTTGTAATAAAATGTTCGTGCGCAGGTGTAATAGAATTTACTTGCCACAACAAGCCTATTTCATTTAAAAATGGCAAAAAAACATTTTTAAAAACGTCTCTAAGAGATGATTGAGCAATTAAATTATTATAAGTAACATTAAATAAGTTTTCATCAAAATTTAACATAGAAAGTTTTAATGAATTTGAAGCTTGTGTATTTGCTCCTTCTTTTGCTACTAACTCCCTTACTTTAACAGCTATTTGCGAATCTGGCAAGTCTGCAATTCTAGAAATTTTTAACCCGTTATTATTTAATAACGATACATTTAAAAGCTTTTGTAGATTATTAATATTATAATATCTAATGTTAGAATCTGTTCTATTAGGCTCTAATAAATTATAACGTTTTTCCCAAATGCGAATAGTGTGCGCTTTAATTCCTGAAAAATTTTCAAGATCTTTAATTGTAAATTCAGATTTTATATTGTTCAATGTAATTGATTTTTTATTGAACAAATATAGTATATATTTTTAAATTAAAAAAGAGCTTCAATTATGAAGCTCTTTTTTAATTTAATTTTGAATATTATATTATTTACTCAAATACATTTTTCGTCTAGAATACAATTCGTAAAACTGATCGTCTTTTAAACTATCAATAAACAAAATACTCTCTCCTGTTGATTTCATTTCAGGTCCTAACTTTTTATCAACATTAGGAAATTTATTAAATGAGAAAACTGGCTGTTTAATTGCAAAACCTTCTAGTTTTGGATTAAAATTAAAGTCTTTTACCTTATTCTCTCCTAACATAACTTTTGTAGCATAATTTACATAAGGCTCTTGGTATGCTTTTGCAATAAACGGTACTGTACGTGAAGCTCTTGGATTTGCTTCAATAATATATACAATATCATCTTTTACTGCAAACTGAATATTTATTAACCCTTGTGTTTTAAGAGCTAATGCTATTTTTTTAGTATGATCTTTAATTTGCTGCATTACAAATTCACCTAAATTAAAAGGTGGTAATGTTGCGTTTGAATCTCCTGAATGTACTCCACAAGGTTCAATATGCTCCATTATTCCAATAATATATACATCTTCACCGTCGCAAATTGCATCAGCTTCTGCTTCAATAGCACCATCTAAATAATGATCTAAAAGTAGCATATTATTAGGAATCTTACGTAATAAATCTACTACATGCTTTTCTAATTCTTCTTTATTAATTACAATTTTCATTCCCTGACCTCCTAATACATAAGATGGACGAACTAAAATTGGAAAATCTAAATCATCTGCTATCAAAGAAGCTTCATCAGCAGTTGTTGCTGTACCGTATTTAGGAAAAGGAATGTCTAAATCTACCAATAATTCAGAAAAACGTTTTCTATCTTCGGCTAAATCTAAAGCCTCAAAACTAGTTCCAATAATTTTAACACCCCATTTATCTAGTTTCTCTGCTAATTTTAAAGCTGTTTGTCCACCTAATTGAACAATAACTCCTTCTGGTTTTTCGTGCTCAATAATATCGTAAATATGTTCCCAAAAAACAGGTTCAAAATATAGTTTATCAGCCGTATCAAAGTCTGTTGAAACGGTTTCAGGATTACAGTTAATCATAATAGTTTCATAACCAGCTTCTTTTGCCGCCAAAACTCCATGAACACAACAATAATCAAACTCAATTCCTTGCCCAATTCTATTTGGCCCAGAACCTAAAACAACTATTTTCTTTTTATCGGTAACAACACTTTCATTATCTGAAATTGCTTTCCCTTTAGGAGAAATCATTTTATTTTCAAAGGTTGAATAATAATAAGGTGTTTGAGCAGCAAATTCAGCCGCACAAGTATCAACTAATTTATAAACCCTATTTATATCTAGTTCTGTTCTTTTTGCTTTTACTTCACTCTCCCAACAACCTAACATATGCGCTATTTGTCTATCAGCAAAACCTTTTTGTTTTGCCTCTAATAACAATTCATACGTTAATGTACCTAGTTTGTTTGTTGAAATTTCATTCTCAAGAGCTAACAATTCTTCATATTGCTTTAAGAACCAGTAATCTATTTTAGTTATTTCATGAATTCTACTTAAAGGAATTCCAATTTGAATAGCATCGTAAATTACAAAAACTCTATCCCAGCTTGCGTATTTTAATTTTTGAATAATTGTTTCATAATTTTTTTCACCTTTTCCATCTGCACCTAATCCATTTCTTTTAATTTCTAAAGATTGTGTTGCTTTGTGTAATGCTTCTTGAAATGAACGTCCAATTCCCATTACTTCTCCAACAGATTTCATTTGCAAACCTAAAGTTCTGTCTGAACCTTCAAATTTATCAAAGTTCCAACGTGGAATTTTCACAATTACATAATCTAATGTTGGCTCAAATAATGCTGAAGTTGTTTTGGTTATTTGGTTATTTAATTCATCTAAATTGTAACCTATAGCCAATTTTGAAGCAATTTTTGCAATTGGATATCCAGTTGCTTTAGATGCTAATGCTGATGAACGCGAAACACGAGGATTAATTTCAATAGCGATAATATCTTCTTTTTCATCAGGACTTACAGCAAATTGTACATTACAACCACCTGCAAAATCACCTATAGAACGCATCATATGGATTGCCATATCACGCATTCTTTGAAAAGTAGTATCACTCAAAGTCATTGCTGGAGCAACTGTAATTGAATCTCCTGTATGAATTCCCATTGGATCCATATTTTCAATAGTACAGATAATTACAACATTGTCGTTTTTATCACGTAATAACTCCAACTCATACTCTTTCCAACCAATTAAGGCTTTATCTATAATTACTTCATGTATTGGAGAAGCTTCTAGCCCTCTACTTAATAAATCGTCAAAATCTTTTTTATCATAAACTATTGAAGCTCCATAACCACCTAATGTAAATGAAGGACGAATTACTAATGGAAAACCATATTCTTGTGCAATTTCTTTTCCTTTTAAAAATGAAGTTGCTGTTGTGGAAGGTGCTTGGCCTACACCAATTTCAATCATTAACTTTCTAAACTGCTCTCGATCTTCAGTAATATTAATAGCATCAATATCTACACCTATTAATTCAATATTAAAATCTTTCCAAATACCTTTATCATCAGCTTCAATACATAAATTTAGTGCCGTTTGCCCTCCCATTGTTGGCAAAACAGCATCAATATTTGGATGCATTTGTAAAATCTCTATAATAGATTTTGTGGTAAGCGGTTTTAAATAAACATTATCTGCAAGCGAGGGATCCGTCATAATAGTTGCAGGATTAGAGTTAATCAAAGTAACTTCAATTCCTTCTTCTTTTAATGATCTAATTGCTTGGGAACCTGAATAATCGAATTCACAGGCTTGACCAATAATTATTGGACCTGAACCTATGATTAAAATTGATTTGATGTTAGTATTTTTTGGCATTCTTAAAAATTTGTTTTCAAATATCTATAAAAATCGTTTTTTATAACAGAATAGTTATTAAAACTTATCAATAGGTCATAAAAAAAGGTGTTACTAAAAAAAAGTAACACCTTATATATAAAACCTATAGTTTCATTATTTTTTTGGTCTTGGATCAGAAGAAACACTTAATCTCTTTCTACCTTTAGCTCTTCTTCTCGCTAGCACTTTTCTACCGGTTACAGAAGCCATACGCTCTCTAAACCCATGTTTGTTTCTTCTTTTTCTTTTCGAAGGCTGAAATGTTCTTTTTGGCATTACTTTATATTTTAAATCGTGTTTCTTTTATTTTTAATTTGCTTTAAGAAGTAGACTCCCTGAAAGCGTGGGCAAATATACAAATCCTTTTATGTTTGACAAATAGAATTTAAAAAAAAATTAAAAAAATTTAATACTTGAATAATTCTTCAATTTATTTTTTAGTTTTTTATACATTTATTACTCTATTTTATGGTGTTATTTATTTCTGAAAAAACTATAAATTACGTTTAAGTAGTTTATTAATTTTTAGAAGTAATTCTTCTTTTTTTATTGGTTTTGTAATGTAATCATTACACCCTGCATTAATTGCTTTTTCTCTATCTCCGTGCAAAGCATATGCTGTTTGGGCAATTACACCAACACTTGTATTTATTTCTCTTATTTTTTTAGTTGCCTCATAACCGCCCATTTCAGGCATTTTTACATCCATTAATATTAGATCAATATCTTTATTTTTAGAAAAAACTTCTACTGCTTCAATACCATTTTTTGCACAAAGTATTTTTTCAAATTGATCTTTTAAAATTATTGTTAGATAATCCATTGCCACTTCTTCATCTTCAACAATAAGTATTTTAAATTTAGAATAATCTATATTTTTAATATTAGTTTCTTTTTTAACTTGCTTTTTATTATTTATAGTTAACGGTATTGTAAATCTAAATTTTGACCCTTGCCCCTCGTTTGACTCTAAAGTAATTTCTCCATTAAGCATTTCTATATATGATTTAGAAATAGACAAGCCTAAACCAGAACCTTCTAAAGCTTTTACATCTTTCAAATCTGCTTGTACAAAACGATCAAAAATTGCTTTCTGTCTTTCTTTTGGTATACCAATTCCAGTATCTCTTACAAAAAACTCGATACAATCATTATAAATTTCATAACCAAAATCTACACTTCCTGTTTCACTGTATTTTATAGCGTTTTTAATTAGGTTACTTAAAATTCCATTTAACTTATCACGGTCTGTCTCTATCACCAACAGATCGCTATTTTCAGGTAGTAACAAATTAAACAACAGGTTTTTACAACTTGCCTCAAGTTTAAAAAATGTATGTAAATTTTTAAGTTCTTCGTTTAAATTTATATTATTTAAATGTATTTTTACTTGCCCAGTTTCTAATTTAGACATTTCCATTAATCCATTTAAAGTATCGAGCATGCGCTCTCCACTTTTTTTAATAATATCAATAAATTTTGTCTGATTTTCAATTGATGTATTTGGATCGCTAAGTAGATTGGCAAAGCCCATTATCCCATTCATTGGTGTTCTAATTTCATGAGATATATTTGCTAAAAATGCAGTTTTTAACCTATCACTTTCTTCTGCTTTTTCTTTTGAAATGGATAGTTCTTTTGTTCTTAATTCTACAAGTTCTTCTAGATGGTTTTGATATTTTTCAAGTTCAATAGTTCTAATTTTAACTTTTTTTTCAAGAGAAGTGCTTAACTCTTTTAATTGCTGATTTTGAACAACTAATTGGTTTTCTTGGTGGTAACTTTTTAAAGCTTGACTTATGGTTAAAATTAAATCATCATTATTCCAAGGTTTAGCTATATACCTGTATAAATCTGCTTTATTTATTGAATTTGTGACTCCTTCAACAGTTGCCTGCCCTGTAAGTAATACTTTTAATGTTTTTGGTGATATGCTATGTATTTTTTCTAACAGCTCATCTCCTTTCATATTTGGCATTACATAATCAACAATTACAACTGGGAGTTTATATCCTAAAGATAGTAACTCTTTAATTGCTTCAATAGCTTCGTCTCCCGATTCTGCAGTTTCAATAATACAATTATTACCAAACTCACTTTTTAATTCAGTTTTTAAACTATTTAAAACAATTTTCTCATCATCAACACAAAAAATTATCTCTTTATTCATAATTTAATAATTTTATATCAATACTCTTTAAAATATTAATTTTAGTTAGAGTAAATTAACACTAACTTATTCTACTTCAACAGGTAAAAATACTTTAAACGTAGTTTTTCCTGGTTTACTTTCAACTTCAACTTTTCCATTATGCTTTTTCACTATTCTTTTTACAATATCTAGACCTATACCTGTTCCTTCTCCTGCTGGTTTTGTAGTGTAAAAAGGATCAAATATTTTAGCTATTTCTGTTTCGGGTATTCCTTTTCCATTATCGGTAATAGCTACAACAACATAATTTTCTTTATTATAAACGCTAACATCTAAATTTCCTTTTAGCTTCATTGCATAAATTGCATTGTGCAAAATATTTGTCCAAACTTGATTTAATTCATCTGGATTACATAATATTTTTGGTACAATTTCATAATCTTTAGAAACTATAATTCCTTGTTTTATTTGGTTGTTGTATAGCGTTAATACTGTTTCTATACCTTCTGTAATATTAAATAACATTTGTTCATCTGAATGACCTAACCTTGATGAATTTTTTAAAGCAAATACAACTTTAGAAGCTCTATTGGTGGCGTACTGTATATTACTTGTACTTCTTTGCAAACCTGTTAATTTATAGGCCATATCTATTAAAACTTTTGAATTTGGTAGCTTTAACAAGCTCAAATACTTTTCTACATTATTTACAACCATCATATCTACAAAAGTATCGGCAAAATAATGTGAGTTTTCTATATGGTTATTATCAAAAATTTTGATGATATTTTTTTTATAAGTTCTCTCTTCTTTTGAAGTTAATAAATGTTGATTTTTTAATGATTCTTCTAAAAGCTCCGTAAATAGTTTTCTTGAATTAGGTGGAATTTCATTTATAAAATTTGGATACTCTTTTATTACTGTTTTTAAAGAGTTTTTAAAATTTCCAATAGACGACCTAATAGCTCCTAATGGTGTATTAATTTCATGTGCAACACCCGCAATTAACTGTCCTAGAGCTGCTAGTTTTTCTGAATCTATTAATTTTTGTTGTGTTTTCTTTAAATCATCAAGAGTTTTAGACAATTGGTTTGTGCGCTGTTTTAAGGCGTTTTCTCTTTCATATACTTTGGCTAACATTTTGTTATACTCATCTACTAACTCACCTATTTCATCGTTTCCTATTTTTTCAACTCTTAACTTGTAGTTTCCTTCTTCTGAAATATTTTTAGTAGCTTTTGTTAGTTTTAAAATTGGGTCTGAAAGTATTCTTTGTAAACCTAAAGCAATAAAGTAACTTACAAATAATAACGCAGTTAACAAATATAGCATTGTTAATAAATAACTTTTTATTTTTTGTGACAATTTACTGGTTGAAACTTTTAAATAAATTTTACCTACAACATTATTTTCGTATAAAATTTGTTGACAAACATTTAAATAATCGCCTTCAAATTTACTCCAAGATTCAATACTATCTGGTAATTCAACCTTAACTTTGGTTCCTTTTTTATAAAACTCAGCAAATATTTCATTTTTATTATTAAAAACTATTCCTATTTCAACTGAAGGAATATTTTGTAATTTTTCTAATGTTTCGGCAGCGTTTTCAGACATATCAAAGTCTAAAGGAACTGCGCAATAATCACCAATTAATGTAGCATTAATAATGGTGTTATTTCTCATATCATTTTTAAAATTGGCAATAGTATTTACAATTACATATGAAAACCCAATTAGTAATGAAAAAAGTGATACTAATTGAATAATTAAAATAATCTTAAATTTTATGGATAAATTTTTAAAAAACATATGCAATTTCAACAACTAAAATTCCCAATTTAAACCAATTAAAATTTGACTACCTATATTATCTACAAAACCATATTCTTTATGTTTTCCTAAAATATTTTTAAAACTTATATTGGTTGAAGTTTTTTTATTTAACTGATATGATGCTCTTGCATTTAAAATTAAATTAGAATTCACATTTGTTTTAATTAGTGCTTCTTCAACACTCTCTTCGTCTGTTAACTGATAATAATTAGAATTAGAAAACTCTTGACTTGACATAAAATAAGCGTCTGTACTAAAATTCCATTTATTATTAGCTTTAAAGTTTATTAAAAAACCTCCAAAAAATGATGGTGTTAAATCTTCATTCCATTGAGTTGGATTCATTAAAGTATTAACTTCTGTTGTAACTGTATTACTAGCGGTAAGCTCACCAACATTTACTCCAGTTACCGTAAAATCTATATTCTTTCTACCCTTAATATTGGTTTTTTGAAATGTACCATAGAGTTTAGCTTTCAGTTTTTTAGAAAAATTGTAATTTAACGTAAAGCCTGCACCAAATTGATTGGCATCTAAATTGTAATTCTCAAATAAAACTTCTCCAGAGGCATTTATACCAATAACTCCTAAAGATTCTCCTGATGTATTGTATTGCTCTGTTATAGTTGAAGTTCTATAAACATTTGGGTTTACAAAATTATCAACTTCTGAATAAAACAATTCTAAATCTAAACTCAAATTTTTACCCAATTTAGTTCTCCAACCAATTTCTTCACTTGTAATTGTTGGATATTTTAAATCTTCTTGACCGTGAATACTTAAACTAACTGGCAATCTTATTGACGTTTCATCTGAAACACTTACATCAGAATTTACTACAATACTAAATTTTGAATATGTATCTATAAAAAATGGAGACTTATTAGCTCTAGAATGCGCAAACCTAATTAAGTTATTTTTATCTATTCTATAGGTTGAAGCTATTTCGTGACTTAAAAAATAATTTTTATTAAAACCAAACTTGTCTACCCTTGCCGCACCAATTACTCTTAATTTAGATGTAGGTTTATACTCTGCCAATACAAATGCTGAATATGATGATGTTTCTCTAGGTTCATCTTTAAACTCATAATTAAGATTGTTTAAACTAAAAGGCTCATCATAAGTTACAGGACTATTGTATGATAAAAACTTATAACTTAAACCTGGTCTAATACTAAATTGCTTAAACTGTTTAAAATATTCAATATTGGCTTCGATATTGGTGAATTTCACTGAATTATATTGATAATTACTTAAATCTTCTCCTGAATTTATTGAGAATTGCCCATCGAAGTTTTTATGATGTATTTTTGCATTTACATAGTAACTTTCGGTTTCAATTTGAGATAAAGCAGTTGAAAAATTTAAATATGCAACCTTTTGACTTTGAGATTTTTGAGCTCCCATTGCAATATCTATATTAGTTTGTTCTGAAAAGTTATGAGTTAAAAATACATTTCCTGCTAACTTTCTTAAACTTAAATCAACATTATAATAGGCGTCTAAAACTTTTTGATACTCATCAAAAGTCCATTCTTCATCATAGTTATTGTATTTAACTGCTGAAACAAACATTGAAATATCATCAATAGAGCTATAGTCTTTTTTATTAAAATCGTAATACTCATTATCAAACCTTTTTCTTTCAGTAAAGTTACCCGAAAAAGATAGTTTGGTTTTATCATTCCAATTATAACCTATAGTAGTATTTAAATTTTTTGCTTGGTTGCTTCCAACACTTGTATTAACTAAAATATTCTTTCCTTTTTTACTTGCGTGAGACGTAATAATATTAATAACTCCAGTAACAGCATTTGTACCATATAAAGCTGATGCTGGCCCTCTAACTACTTCAATTCTTTCTACATCGTTAATATCTACAGGTAAAGATTCCCAAGATGTTCCTCCAGAAAAATAACTATAAACCACTCTATTATCAATCATAACAAGAGTTGTTGTATTGTATGGTAATGTTAAATATACATTTTTAGTAATATCATCATAACCTCTTATATGAATATCATAATTTCCAGGCGTAATTTCTCTAACAATAACGCCTTGCGATAAACGTAATGCTTCAGGAATACTAGTAACACCAGATTGTTTAATCTCTTCTTTACTAATTATAGTTGTTGACAAAGGTGTTTCAAACAAGTCTTCAGGTTTTTTTGATGCGGTTACAACCACATCAATATCCAACAACTCATCTAGAGTCATTTCATCATAAACTTTATTTTCTTGGGCTACCACCATAAATCCTAAATTACTTAGAAATAGTAATAACATTATATATTTTTTCATTCTCTCCATAACATTCTCATTTACATATTATAGCAATTCTTAATATTTCAGAAGAAAGCGATTGATTCTCTTCCTCCAATGATTTTAAATTCAAAAATATTTTAGGCTTGTTATTTTTAATACCAAAACCTAATGACACCTTACCTTGCACTACATACTCCGAGTTCCCGGTAACTGACAACACCTTTTCTTTTTTACAAATAGAAGCTTCATCCTGTAAACCCGGCATAAAATAAACCAAGTCAACACCATCAATTTGTTTTTCCAAATCACTCACTATTACACCTTTAACCTCAAAATTTTCCCCTAGCTCTCTAATCAATAAATTTTTAGTTATTTCAGAGTTATTGTTATATACCACAAGCATTTTTATACTCTCTTTTGAAGCAATGTTTGAGTTAAATTTTAAAATTTTAGGTAAAAGTGCCGCCTGAATATTTTCAGGAACCGGTATGTTTTGAGAAAAACTATTTGAAATTGATAACAGAACAATAAAAAATAAACATAATCTTATAGTAAAGTGGGAAATAGAAATATATTTCTTTTTTTTAATCTTCAAAATAAGTTGTTTATTATTGGGATTTAGCAATTTTTATTAATCTTGGGCAATATTACAAATAAAGTTATATCATTTATTAGTATATTCAAAATTAAAGTTTTTTTATTAATGTATTCAAAAAATAAATAAAAACTTTCTAACTATTCCTTTTTGCCAACTAAAATAGCTTTAGTACTTTTGCGCAAACCTATACACAATGAATAAAACAAAATATGTTTTTGTAACAGGAGGTGTTACTTCATCACTTGGAAAAGGAATTATTGCAGCTTCATTAGCTAAACTTTTACAAGGCCGAGGATATTCGGTAACTATTCAAAAATTAGACCCATATATTAATATTGATCCAGGAACGTTAAATCCATACGAACATGGTGAATGCTATGTAACTGATGATGGTGCTGAAACTGATTTAGATCTTGGGCATTATGAGCGTTTTTTAAATATTCCAACCTCTCAAGCTAATAATGTAACTACTGGTAGAATTTACCAAAGTGTAATTAATAAGGAACGTAAAGGTGAATTTTTAGGAAAAACTGTACAGGTTATTCCACATATTACAGATGAAATTAAACGTAGAATTCAAATTTTAGGTAACACTGGAGATTTTGATATTGTAATTACTGAAATTGGAGGAACTGTTGGTGATATTGAATCGTTACCATATGTAGAATCTGTTAGACAATTGTTGTGGGAATTAGGTCATGAAAACGCTATTGTTATTCATTTAACATTAATCCCTTATTTAGCAGCTGCAGGCGAATTAAAAACAAAACCTACACAGCACTCTGTTAAAATGCTAATGCAAAGTGGAGTAAGTCCAGATGTTTTAGTATGCAGAACAGAACACAAAATTAACGATAGCATAAAACGAAAACTTGCATTATTCTGTAATGTAAAACAAGAAGATGTAATAGAATCTATTGATGCTGAAACTATATATGATGTACCTAATTTAATGTTAAAAGAAGGTTTGGATAAGGTAGTTTTAAAAAAATTACAACTACCAGAAGACATACAGCCAGAATTAAAAGACTGGAATAAGTTTTTAAAAAAATTTAAAAACCCTAATAATATCATTGAAATAGGTTTAATTGGAAAATATGTTGAATTACATGACGCCTACAAATCTATTACTGAAGCCTTTATACATGCTGGTGCTGAAAACGAAGTTAAAGTAAATATTAATTGGATTCATTCAGAAGATTTAACAGTTTTAAATGTTCCTAGAAAATTAAAAGATTTAGATGGAATTTTAGTTGCTCCTGGTTTTGGTGAACGTGGTATTGAAGGAAAAATTGATGCCGTTAGATATGCCAGAGAAAACAATATACCTTTTTTAGGAATTTGTTTAGGAATGCAAATGGCTGTAATTGAATTTTCAAGAAATGTTTTAAAAATTGAAGATGCCAACTCTTTGGAAATGGATGAAAAAACTCCAAACCCAGTAATTAACTTAATGGAAGAACAAAAAGATATTACTGAAAAAGGAGGAACTATGCGTTTAGGAGCTTGGGATTGTGAACTTTTAGAAAATTCAAAAATAAAAAGTATTTACAATAGTAAGTTAATTAGTGAACGACATAGACATAGATACGAGTTCAACAATACGTATTTAGAACAAATTGAAAAAGCTGGAATGATTGCAACTGGTAGAAATCCAAAAACTAATTTAGTTGAAGTTGTTGAAATTCCTTCACACCCTTGGTTTGTTGGTGTTCAGTACCATCCTGAATATAAAAGTACTGTTTTAAATCCGCATCCTTTATTTGTTGACTTTGTAAAGGCTGCTTTGGAACACCATTTGCAATAATAAGGTTTCATTAATAATAACAGAGATATAAAGTTACTTTTAGTACATTTGTCGGGCTTTTTGAAAATTTTTTAAAAAGTTATGACAATTTGACATTTACACATTTACAATGGAAGAAAAAAAATTTGATTTTAATACGTTAATAGGTTTTGCACTATTAATTGGTATTTTTTTATGGTGGTCTTATACTAACCAACCAACACCTGAAGAAATAGAAGCACAAGAAAAACAGAAAACAGAACAAGTTGAAAAAGAAACTAAAACTGTTGAAAGTGCTACTTCTCAAAAAACTACAGAAACCACATTACAACCTAACGATTCTTTAGCTTTTGTACAAGCTCAAAAACAACTAGGTGCTTTTGCTCAATCTGCAAACGTAAAAGATGGAGAAACTGTTTTAGAAAACAATGTTTTAAAATTAGTAATCTCAAATAAAGGTGGATATATTAAAGAAGCTTTAATTAAAGAATATGTTACTTACGATTCTTTACCGCTTTATATGGTAAAAGATCAAAATGCTTCCTTCAATATTAATTTAGGAACTACTGATAATAGAACTTTAAATACAAAAGATTTATTTTTTGAAGCTGAACCAAGCAATAGCGGAGATAATCAAATTCTTTCTATGAAGCTTAAAGTATCTGATGCTCAATATTTAGAGTACAGATATGAGATGAAACCAGACGAATATATGATTGATTTTACAGTTCGTTCTCAAGGGTTAGCATCAACCATAAATTCTTCTCAACAAATTGAGTTAGATTGGAATTTAAAAGGTTACCGTCACGAAAAAAGTATCAAGTACGAAAATCAGCAAACTGAAATGTACTATGAAAAAGAAGATGAAGATATTGATTACTTATCAATGGGTGGAGATGATGATGCTAACGAAAGTGATGTAAATTGGGTAGCTTTTAAACAACATTTCTTCTCTTCTATTTTAATTTCAGAAAAAGGATTTAACACCGCTCAATTAAATTCTACATCTATTTTTAAAGATGAAAAAATTGATAGTGTTTACACTAAAGAGTTTTCGTTAAAAACTCCTTTAACATTGGAAGCTGGAGAGTTAAATTACAATATGAATTGGTACATTGGACCTAATGATTACCAAATTCTAAAAAAATACGACAGAAATATAAAAGAAGTTATTAACCTTGGTTGGGGAATATTTGGAGTAATTAACCGAGTGGTTTTTGTTCCTGTATTTAACTTTTTACAAGGTTTTATTGGTAATTATGGGCTAATTATTATTCTACTAACCATTATTGTTAGAATTATAATGTCTCCATTGGTTTACAAATCTTATTTGTCTAGTGCAAAAATGAAGATTTTAAAACCAGAAATGGAAGAAATTAACGAGCGTTTAAAAGGTAAAGAAAATGCCATGAAACGTCAACAAGAAGTTATGGCGTTACAAAGTAAAGCTGGTGTTAGTCCATTGTCTGGATGTATTCCTGCATTACTACAAATGCCTGTTTTCTTTGCATTATTTAGATTTTTCCCTTCAAACATAGATATTCGACAACAAGGTTTCTTATGGGCTAATGATTTATCTGCTTATGATAGTGTTTTTGAATGGACCACTCATATTCCATTAGTATCAAGCTTATATGGTAATCATTTCAGTTTATTTCCTGTTTTAGCATCCATTGCAATTTTCTTCTATATGCGAATGAGCCAAAGTCAGCAAATGAATATGCAACAACCAACACAAGAAGGTATGCCTGATATGCAAAAGATGATGAAAATGATGATGTACTTCTCACCTGTTATGATGCTTGTCTTTTTTAACAACTATGCTAGTGGATTAAGTTTATACTATTTTGTTTCTAACTTACTAACTATTACTATTATGTTAGTTATTAAAAATTACATTTTAGATGAAGATAAAATTCATGCTAAAATGCAAAAACAAAAGGCAAAACCTAAAAAAGAGAGTAAATTCCGTAAACGTTTAAACGATGCTATGAAACAAGCGCAGGAACAACAAGCTCAACAAAAAAAGCAAAAGAAAAAATAAATCTTACCATTTATTAAATTATATGCCCATTCATTTTAATGAGTGGGCATTTTTTATACTTTTACGTAAAATATTAACCTCGTAACAAAAAATGTCATTAAAAAGTATTTATAAAATAATAAATAACCACAATCTTATTATTGAACTCCATAAAGGAGATATTGACTTAAACTCTTACATTAAATTTAAACAAAAACTTATTAATGATAACTCTTTTAAAACTGGATGTAATTATTTTATTCATTTTAAAAACGTAAAATTCGACAACCAAAATTTTGATGATATTATTGAATTTAAATCATTTATCGGTAAAATTTCAAAAAATAAAAATAGTAGAAAAATAGCCATTGTTACTGATACCCCAAATCAAGTAGTAACATTAACTTTATTTAAAGAATATAAAGATCATTTCACTAAAAATGTTGAAATTTTTTCTACAAATAAAAAAGCAATTCAATGGCTATTCCAAAATAAATTTAATGAAGATATTGATCTAATTTTAAATGAATTGGATCAGAATATTTAAACATTAAAACTACTACATATCAACAACTTAAAGAACCACCTTAAATTTTGAGTAAATCAAAAGATAAAACCTACCATTTATTAGAATATAAGGTTTTTAGTAGCTTCTAAACATCTTTTTTTTTAACTTTATTAATCAAAACATTCACTATAAAATATGTCTTTAAAAAGCACATATAAAATATTACCTAAATATAAACTCTTAATTGAGTATCATAAAGGAATTCTAGAAACTAATTCATATATAGAATTCAAAAGAAAATTAACTGAAGATTCTTTATTTGATTCTAATATGAATTATTTTATTAATTTTCAAGAAGTTAAATTTAATGTTACACCTGAAGATATTGAAGAGTTTGTAAGTTTTATGAATTCTAAAAAAGAAATTTTAGGAAAAAGAAGACTTGCATTAATTACAAATACTCCAAACCAAGTAGTTTCAACTACAATTTATAAAAGTTTAAAAAGTGATTTATTACAAGATGTTGAAATATTTTCAACAAACCAAGAAGCACTTAAATGGTTACTAAAAAACCCTTTTCAAGATAATTTAATTGAAATTTTATCTGAAATGGAAAAAAGTCTCTAATTAAATTAACTATGTCTCTAAACTTAAAGCAATTTTTATTTGCTATTATTTTTGTTATTACATCTTGTTCTAAAGAGTCTAACAATATAGTACCAATTGTTGAAGAATCAGAAAAAAAGATAACTATATTTCACATAAATGATCCACACGGAAACTTTGATAATTTTTCAAAAATTAAATATTTAATTGATCAAGAAAAAGAAAATAACAATGTGTTATTTGTGTGTGCGGGTGATATTTTTTCAGGAAATCCTGTAGTTGATAATTACCAAGAAAAAGGCTATCCAATGATCGATTTAATGAACAAAGCTGGTGTTGATATTTCTGTGCTTGGAAATCATGAATTTGACTATGGTGAAGCTATTTTAAAAGATAGAATAGCACAATCGGAATTTGACTGGATATGTGCAAACATGAACACATCTAACTCGGTGATACCTCAACCAGAAGCGTATAAAACAATAGGTGTAAACAATATAAAAATAACATTTCTTGGATTAGTTGAAACCAATGGTAGCGATAATGAAACAATTCCGTCAACGCACCCATGGAGAGTTAAAAACATAGATTTTTCCAAATATTCAGAAATTATCAACAACTACTCAAATTTAAAAACTACTGAAAATGCTGATGTGTATATTGGTTTATCTCATTTAGGTACTAATTCTGATATTTCAATCGCCAACAATTATCCATTTTTCGATATTATTATTGGTGGACATTCGCATGCTAAAGTAAATTCTAAATATAACAACACATATATTTATCAAGCTAGCTCTAACTTAAACTACCTTGGTAAAATAGAAATTATTATTGATAAAGATAAAAATGTAACAACAACATATAACCTTATAGATTTAGCTACAATTTCAAATTTTGATAGTTCACTAAAATTAATAGCTGATAACTATACTAAAAATGCTGATTTAGATGAAGTAATTGGCTATGCTGAAGCCTATCACAGTAATACACAAGTTGGTTATTTTTATACTGATGCTTTAAAAAACGAAATGAATGTTGATTTAACTTTCCAAAATACTGGTGGTATTAGAAATTCATTAAATGAAGGTGATATAACTAAAAGAGAAATTTTTTCTATAGATCCTTTTAATAATGGAAGTGTAACTTATTCTATGACTATTGAAGAAATAAAATATTTTCTAAAAGAAAGTAAAGAAGGTTTATATTACGCAGGATTAACCATAGAACAATCTGGAGATTCTATAATTATTAAAAACGAAAACGGAGATATTTTAAGTGACAACACTTCTATTACTTTAGGTTTAAACGATTACATTCCGGCTGTTCATAGTAATTATTTCACCTCAACTCCAACTACAAAAGAGTTTACTACTGCTGAAACCATTATTAATTATTTAAATAATAATTCAACACCAGTAAACTATACTCAATATTCAAACTACTTTAAATATCAATAATTCTTTAAAAAATTCAATACGTTTTTTTCTATTCTTTCAGTAATATTACTAACATCCGATTTAACAAAAGTTTCTCCGGTAATATTTTCATATAACTCAATATATCTATCAGAAATCTCGTTTATTTTTTCATCGCTCATCTCTGGAACAGTTTGACCTTCTAGCCCTTGAAAATTATTAGCAATTAACCATTGGCGCACAAACTCTTTAGATAATTGTTTTTGAGCTTCACCTCTACTTTGTCTTTCTGCATAACCTTCAGCATAAAAATAACGTGAAGAATCTGGTGTATGAATTTCATCTATTAATAGAATTTTTCCATCTTTTGTTTTACCAAATTCATATTTAGTATCCACTAGAATTAAACCTCGTTCTGCTGCTATTTCAGTTCCTTTTTGGAATAAAGCTTTGGTATATTTTTCTAAAACAGCATAATCTTCAGCAGACACAATTCCTTTTGCAATTATATCTTCTTTAGAAATATCTTCATCGTGATCACCATCTTCAGCTTTAGTTGCAGGTGTAATAATTGGTTCAGGAAATTTATCATTTTCTTTCATACCTTCAGGCATCTCAACACCGCAAAGCACCCTTTTTCCAGCTTTGTATTCACGAGCTGCATGACCGCTCATATAACCTCTAATTACCATTTCAACTTTAAAAGGTTCACACATATAACCTACCGCAACATTTGGATCTGGTATTCCTAAAATCCAATTAGGAACAATATCTTTTGTTGCATCTAACATTTTTGCTGCTATTTGATTCAAAATTTGACCTTTGTAAGGAATTTGTTTTGGCATTACAACATCAAATGCAGATAACCTATCTGAAGCTATCATTACTAAAACTTCATTGTTAATATTATAAACTTCTCTTACTTTTCCTTTGTAAACAGATTTTTGTTTTGGAAAATTAAACGCTGTATTATTAATTGTATTACTCATTTATTATTTTTTTTGAAATCAACTACTTCTCCTCCTTAAACTTATAAAATTATTTATTTTTTCTTTTTTAAAACTTTAATTTGCTTAATATTATCAGAAATTGGTGTTACCGTAATTACTTTTTCACCAGGAATAACATAGAAAAAATAAGCAGAATTTTGACCTATTTTTTTTACATCTAATCGAGTATTATCTTTAAAAAATAAAGAGTAATTAGGAATTATTTCTTTTTCCATTAATTTTTGTTTGGTTCCAATTCCCATTCCAATTCTCATAGAAACAAAAAGTAAGAAAAATATAAACATCAATCCGGTAAGCAAATTCTTTTTCTGCCCTAATTTCTCATATTTTTTATCCAATTTTTCAATGTTATAAATTTTTTGGTACCACTTTTTAACTCGTAAATAAGCATAAAATTTAAACATCCATTTTGAAAAATACATATGCATTAACCAAAACATTACACCTAAAAATATAGATAAATACCAATTATTTATTAATAAACTTAACGGAGACATTAACGCATCTAAAATTGTTGTATAATTTAAATACGAAATACCAAAAATTCCATAGAAAATTGCATCACTCACTATTCCTAAAATAATGAGGTATAAATATATTATGTAAAAGTACTCTTGGAGCTCTAATTTATCTTCGTCTATTTTTATCATTCAGTTTCTATACTTTTATATGCTGAAATTATTTCTTTTACTAATCTATGTCTAATAACATCTTTATCATCTAAAAGAACAAATGCAATTCCTTTAACTTCTTTTAAAGTTAACATGGCTTCTTTTAATCCTGAAACCTGACGGCGAGGTAAATCTATTTGTCCAGGATCTCCAGTAATTATAAATTTTGCGCTTTTTCCCATTCTGGTTAAAAACATTTTCATTTGATTATGTGTTGTATTCTGCGCTTCATCCAAAATTACAAATGCATTATCTAATGTTCTACCACGCATAAATGCTAATGGCGCAATTTGAATCACTCCTTTTTCAATATAGGAATCTAATCGTTCAAATGGAATCATATCTCGTAAAGCATCATATAATGGTTGCATATACGGATCTAATTTCTCCTTTAAATCTCCAGGTAAAAAACCTAAATTCTCTCCAGATTCAACTGCTGGACGCGTTAAAATAATTCGTTTTACTGCTTTTTCTTTTAAAGCTTTTACAGCTAGAGCAACTGCAGTGTAAGTTTTACCTGTTCCCGCAGGTCCAATAGCAAAAAGCATATCGTTTTTATCCATTCTCTCAACCATTCTACGTTGATTAACGGTTTGAGCTTTTATTAATCTACCTCCAACACCGTGAACCAAAACACCATCAGACATTTTAGAGTTTTTATGCTCATTTCCATTAGATGTTAAAATACGCTCTATACTATTTTCATCTAATTTATTATATCTGTTAAAATACTTGATTAAACTATCGAGTTTTTTTTCAAACTCATTTAAAATCTCTGGCTCTCCATATGCTTTAAGCTTTGTGCCTCTAGCAACAATTTTTAGTTTTGGAAAATATTTATGTAAAATATCTATGTTAGAATTTTGTGTACCAAACAAATCGTTTGGATTAATTTCTGTTAACTCAATAATGCGTTCGTTCAAATGTAAAATTGTTAAGTTTAATTACTAAATTCTGCATAAAATAATCGAATATTTGATTAGCTTTGCATAACAAATTTAAGCATATCTAATGTGTAAAAATCATTCTTTAAAAATAAGTTTTAAACATTTTATTAAAGGTTTTTAAAAAATTTGTTACTATAAAATTGAAGTGAAAAATATATGTCAATAATAACTTTAACTACTGATTTTGGGACAAAAGACCACTTTGTAGGTGCTATAAAAGGCACTATCTACAGTGAACTGCCTGATGCCAGAATTGTTGATATTACGCATCATATTTCTCCTTTTAGCATTTCAGAAACGGCGTATGTTTTGAAAAATGCCTATAAAGGTTTTCCTGAAGGAAGTATACATATTATTGGTGTAGACTCTGAACTAAACGAAGAAAATAAACATATTGCTATTAAATTAGACAATCATTATTTTATTTGCCCAGATAATGGCGTAATATCATTATTAGCTTCTGAAATTAAACCAGAACAAATTGTAGAGATTAATATACACGATAGAGTTGAAAGTATTTTCCCTGTGTTAGATGTTTTTGTAAAAGTTGCTTGCCATATAGCACGAGGAGGAAAATTAGAGGTTATTGGAAAACCTATTGAAACTTATAAAAAAATTACTGAACTTCAACCAAGTATTTCCACAGATAAAAGTACTATTAATGGTTGTATTATGTATGTTGATAACTATGGAAATGCCATTAGTAACATTTCAAAAAAACTATTTAATGAAATTGGTAGAGGAAGAGATTTTGAAGTAAATGCAAATAGGTATACTTTTAAAGAAATTTATACTAAATATAGTGAATTTATTGATTTTTCCATCCCAAAAGAAGATAGACAATATGATGGAAACAGACTAGCACTTTTTAATTCAGCAAACTATATAGAAATTGCAATTTTTAAAAGCAATTTAAAAACTGTTGGTGGAGCTTCGACCCTATTAGGATTAAATTATAGAAAACCAATTACAGTAAAATTCTTTTAAATTATGCTTGTACGAATTGTAAAAATGACATTCGACGCTTCAAAAATTGAAGAATTTCTTGAAAATTTCAATAAAAACAAACAAAAAATACGAAATTCAAATGGTTGTCGTTTATTAGAGTTGTATAGAGACAAAAACAATTCAGCTATCTTTTTCTCTTATAGCTACTGGGAATGTGAAGAAGATTTAAATACTTATAGAAATTCAGATTTATTTAAAAATGTTTGGGCAAAAACCAAAGTTTTATTTGCTGAAAAACCAGAAGCTTGGAGTGTTGATAAATTAGAAATAGTGAGTAGTGAAAATGAAGTATAAAAAACAAGTAATTAAAAAAATATAAATATATAAAATGTGTAATTCTGAACTTGTTTCAGAAGCTTAACATATTGCTTTCCAAATTTAATATCAACCTTTAACAAATTAAGGTTAACAAAAACGGAAACCAAAAATAAACAGTATATAAAATGCTTTCAATTTTAAAAAAAGAATTAAACTCGTTTTTTGCCTCACCAATTGGCTATTTAGTTATTGGTGTTTATTTGGTAATTAATGGTCTTTTTTTATGGGTTTTTGATGGTGATTTTAATATTTTACATGCAGGTTTTGCCGATTTAAATAGTTATTTCTTTTTAGCGCCATGGATGTTAATTTTTCTAATTCCAGCAATTACAATGCGAAGTTTTTCAGATGAACTAAATACTGGAACTATTGAAATTTTAAAAACTAAACCAATTAATTTATGGCAAATTACATTGGGTAAATTTCTAGGTGCTTTTGTATTGGTAGTATTAGCTATAATTCCAACATTAATCTATATTTATAGTGTTTACCAATTAGGAAATCCTGTTGGAAACATAAAATTTGGAGTAACTTTTGGATCGTTTATTGGATTACTTTTTTTAGCTTCAACATTTTGTGCTATTGGAATTTTTGCTTCAACACTTTCTAAAAATCAAATAGTAGCATTTATAACTGCTGTACTTATTTGTTTTCTTTTTTATTATGGCTTTGAAGCCTTGGCTAGTTATAATTTATTTGGAAATTTAGACTATATCGTTAAAAATTTAGGAATTACAGAACATTTTAATAGTATTAGCAAAGGTGTTATTGATACCAGAGATTTAATTTATTTTATTTCTATTTCGTACCTGTTTTTATTTGCAACTAAAATTAGCATTCAAAATGAAAAATAAGTTTGCTAACATATTAGGTGCTTTGGCTATAGTTGTACTACTTAATTTTGTTGCTTCAAAATTTTACCAGCGTTTTGATTTAACCGAGGATCAACGCTATACACTTTCTGAAGCCACCAAAAATATTGTAAAAAATATTGATGATTTTGTCACCATTAAAGTTTATTTAGAAGGTGATTTTCCTGCTGAATTTAAACGCTTACAAACTGAAACCAAACTACATTTAGAAGAATTAAAAGCTGTAAATAAAAATATTCGTTTTAGATTTATAAATCCAGAAGATGAAATTGAAGATTTAATAAATCAAGGTTTACAGCCTAGTAGGCTACAAATTCAAGAAAATGGAAAGCTTTCAGAGTTAGTAATTTTACCTTGGGCGGTTGTTGAGTCCAAAAATAAAAAAGAAAATGTTTCCTTATTAAAGGATAATGCAACTAATTCACAAGACGAACAATTAGAAAATTCTATTCAAAATTTAGAATATGCATTTGCAAACGCAATTCATAAAACTACTTCAAAAAAATCAAAGTCTATTGCAATTTTAAAAGGCAATGGTGAACTAGATGATATCTATATAGCTGATTTTTTAAAAACCTTAAGTGAATATTATTTGTTAGCTCCCTTTACATTAGATTCTGTTTTAAATAGCCCTCAAAAAACTTTAGAACAACTAAATTCATTTGATCTAGCAATTATTGCAAAACCTACTGAAAAATTTTCTGAAGAAGAAAAGTTTGTTATAGATCAATACAGTATGAATGGTGGAAAATCTATTTGGCTAATTGATAATGTTCAAGCTGAATTAGACAGTTTAATGAATACAGGAGAATCTTTAGCTTATCCAAGAGATTTAGGGTTAACCGATTTCTTTTTTAACTATGGAGCTAGGATTAATCACGATTTAATCGCAGATTTATACAGCTCCGAAATAACACTAGCCACAGGAAATATTGGGAATCAAACGCAATTCAGTCAATTTCAGTGGGAATATTACCCTCTTGTTAATTCATTGAATAACCATTCCATAAACAACAATATTGAAATGGTAACTACAAAATTTACCAACAGTATTGATACCTTAAAAAACAAGATTAAAAAAACCATTCTTTTACAAAGTTCTTCAATTTCTAAAACTTTGGGTACACCTCAAATAATTTCATTAAAAAGTATTGCCGAAGAAAAAAAACAGGAAAATTACGCTAATGGTAACAAATCAATTGCAGTACTTTTAGAAGGTGAATTTAAATCTGCCTTTAATGGAAGAGTAAAACCATTTACTATTTCAAACGCACTAGATAAAGGAAAAGAGTCTAAACTAATTTTAATATCTGATGGCGATATAATTGCTAACGATGTTTCTAAAGGAAAACCTTTACAACTTGGAGTAGATAAATGGACTGGGCAACGTTTTGGAAATAAAGAGTTTTTACTAAACTGTATAAATTATTTATTAGACGATTCTGGCTTAATAAATGTCCGTTCTAAAACTGTAAAAATTGACTTTCTAAACAAGCAAAAAGCTTTTGAAGAATCAAAAAAATGGCAATTCATCAATTTACTTTTCCCTCTGATTTTACTTGCTTTTTTTGGCTTTATTTTTAATTTCTTTCGAAGAAAAAAATATCAATAGGTATTAATTTCATCATCTTAAATAATTGTTAAAAATAGAATAGTTCTAAATAACAGTATACTTTAATGCTATATTTGTTACATAACTTAAACAAATAATTATGCTAAAAAAATTCACACTTCTACTTTTAATAGTTGGTTTATCAACAGCTGTTGAAGCACAAATTAAAACTCCACAACCTAGCCCAACTTCTAAATTAGAACAAGTTGTTGGTTTAACTGATATAACATTAGAATATTCTCGCCCAGGAATTAAAGGAAGAGTTATATTCGGAAATTTAGTTCCGTTTGGAAAAGTATGGAGAACTGGTGCAAATGCAAATACAAAAATTACATTTGGTGATAATATTACCGTTGCAGGACAAGAATTAAAAAAAGGTACGTATGCTATCTATACAATTCCTAATAAAGATTCTTGGGATATTATATTTTATTCGGACACTAATAATTGGGGAAATCCAAAAAAATGGGATGAATCTAAAGTTGCTGCAAAAGCTACTGTAAAAACAGAAGAAATTCCATTTAGTGTTGAAACATTTACTATTGATATTAACGGAATTACAAATAATGGTGCTCGTTTAGAATTTATTTGGGAAAAAACTTGGGTAGGACTTGATTTTGAGGTTCCAACAGAGAAAATTACTTCAAGAAGTATTGATGCTGTAATGAATGGTCCAAGTGCTAACGATTATTTTCAAGCTGCAACTTACTACCATACTTCAGGTAAAGACTTAAACAAAGCTTTAGAATGGATGAAAAAAGCAACAGCAGGAGAAGATGCTAAATTTTGGCATTTACGCAGAATGAGTTTAATTCAAGCTGATTTAGGAGATAAAGCTGGAGCAATTGCAACCGCAAAAAAATCATTGGCAGAAGCTGAAAAAGCTGGAAACGCTGATTATGTTAAAATGAATAAAGAGTCTATTGCTGCTTGGCAGAAATAGTAATTTAAATTTGATTTATTATTATTGATTCAAAAATGCTTTCGGAAATTTCTGAAAGCATTTTTTTTATTTCTTTTTGATAGATTGAATTAGTATTGCAATTCCCATAACCAAACCACAACCAAATAAATTAAGCCATAAATAAGGCATCCAATCAAACCACCAACCCATTACTACAATTGCTTGTGTAATTATTGCAGCAACAAATACAGCATTGCTTTTTACAAACTTTATAAAAAATGCTAATAAGAATATTCCCAAAACATTACCATAGAAAATAGATCCAATAATATTTACTAACTGTATTAAATTATCAAATAAACTTGCAAAACAGGCCACTAAAATGGCTAAAATTCCCCAACCTAGTGTAAACCATTTTGAAGCTTTTACAAAATGCGCACCTGATTTTTCTACAGTTACATTTCTTTTATACAAATCCATTGCAGTTGTACTTGCCAATGCATTTAATTCTGAAGCTGTACTAGACATTGCCGCCGACAAAATAACAGCTAATAATAAACCTATCAATCCTTTTGGTAAATGATGAAGAATAAAATGAATAAAAACATAATCTTTATCATTTGTTTCAACATCTAATTTTGCTTTTTCAATTAACTCTTTAGCTTCTGCTCTATTATTTTGCTCAAGCTTGTTAACTTTTTGAATTTGTTTTTTAATTTCTAAATTTTCTACAAAATCAACTTCTGAAACACTTGCATAACTTAAACTTGCAGCATTTTTTAAAACTTCAATTTCTTTATGTTTATCTTCTAACTTTTTAAATTCTTCAGCATATTTAGTTTGTTTAATTTTTTCTGCAGCTTGTGGATTAAAATGCAATGGTGAAGCGTTAAATTGATAAAAAACAAATACCATAACACCAACCAATAGAATAAAAAACTGCATTGGTACTTTTAACAATCCGTTAAAAATTAAACCCATTTGCATTTCTTTTATAGATTTTCCAGATAAATAACGTTGTACCTGACTTTGATCTGTTCCAAAATAAGACAATGCTAAAAATGTTCCTCCAATAATTCCACTCCAAAAAGTGTATCTATTTTCTAAATTGAAAGAAAAATCTAGCACTTCCATTTTTCCACTTGCTCCAGCTATTTTTAGTGCTTTTGTAAACGTAATATCATCTGGCAAATAACTTAAAATAATAAAAAACGCGGTGAACATTCCTGCAAAAATAATGGCCATTTGCTGTTTTTGAGTTACACTAACCGCCTTTGTACCACCAGAAACCGTGTAGATAATTACTAAAACTCCAATAATAATATTTAGCATTGTTAAATTCCAACCCAAAACTGCCGATAGAATAATGGCAGGTGCAAAAATGGTAATTCCAGCAGCTAAACCACGTTGAATTAAAAACAAAATAGCCGCTAAAGTTCTCGTTTTTAAATCGAAACGAGTTTCTAAATATTCATAAGCAGTAAAAACTTTAAGTCTATGATAAATTGGAATAAAAACCAAACAAATTACCACCATTGCAATTGGCAATCCAAAATAGAATTGCACAAAACCCATTCCACTATGAAAAGCTTGACCAGGAGTTGACAAAAATGTAATAGCACTTGCTTGTGTTGCCATTACCGATAAACCAATGGTCCACCATTTAGCTTCACTTCCACCTTTAATATAATCAGTAACATTTTTACTTCCTTTAGTTTTCCAAGCTCCGTAAGAAACTATAAACAACAAGGTTCCTATTAAAATTATCCAGTCTATAGATTGCATATTATGAGAATATTTGCATTAAAATATAAAACAACACAATGTAAACTGCATTAGCTACTAAAACAGCTGTGTATGATTTTTTCCAAGTAAATTTTTGCTGTTCCATAGTTAGTTTTTTAATTCGTTTTCTTTTTTATTTTTTCCAACAGAAAGCATATTTGCAAACAATTTATAAGCTCCAGGAACACCAGCTGGTAATTCTCTAAAAAAGCTTAAACCTGTATAAATGTATTTTCCTTTACCATAATTAGCAATTAACAAACTTCCTTTTTTTGGAGTTTCGTTTTTATCGTGCATACTTAAAATGGGTACAAATTCTTCACTCCATTCGTTTGGAAAGTACAATCCACGTTCTTGCACCCAACCTTTAAAATCTTCATCGGTAATTTTATTAGGCAAACTCATAATTTCATGAGCAGGGTTTAATATTTTAACTTCTGAATTTTCATCGGTAACTCTATCTCTAGATAATTTTAATTTATAAGGAGCAATATCATTCACTTTTAACCTGCGAGAAGTGTTGTATTGAGTAATTAATGTTCCGCCATTTTCAACATAATTAAGTAAATGTTTGTTATAAAATTTTATTCTATTGTTTGTATTGTATGCTCTAATTCCAACTACAACAGCATCAAAATTGACTAATTTTTCTTCGGTAACATCATCATCTTTAAGTTCTACAACTGTATAACCAATTTGGCGTAAACTAGTTGGAACAACATCACCAGCTCCTTGAATATAACCAATTAATTGTCCTTTTTTCTCAATATTTAAACGAACAACTTTAGCTTCAGAAGGCATAACAACAGATTGAAAAGGAATGTGATTGTAATCTATCTCCACCAATTCGCTTGTATAAACTTTATTACCAACTTCAACCATTGGAGAAATAAAACCTTCCGATTGTTTTGCTGGTGGCGTTAACATAAATTCAAACGTGGTTTCTTCACCTTTTTTTGCTATTGTAAAATCAATTTTTTCAGGAGAAACTTTCCAGTCATTTGGTAAACAAACACTCAATTTACCAGTGAAATTATCTTTTAAAGATTTTACTTTTACTTGTACTTTTTGAGCTTCATCTGAAGAAAATATGTTTACTTTTTCAGTAAACGAAGCAGAAACTTCTGGTAAAACCTCAAAAGGCTTGTAAACTTCACCTTTTACGGGATCGTTATATTTATAAATTATATTTTTATAGTACGGAATTTTAATTCCATCAATTTCTACGTTAAATAATACCTGTAAAGATTTCGGTGTTTCTGGGTTTCCAATAAAACCTTTATTTTGAACCTTATACATTCCCAAACTTCCCTTTTCACGCAACCAATATGGAGACGTAAAACTTTCTTCGGAAGAAATATGTATTGAAGATTTTTTATTAAAACGTTTATTATTTTCTAAATAAACATCTTTTGCAATTTCTTTTTTTTCTGAAGGAATTCTAATTGAAGTTAGCTTCATTTCAACATCACTTCTGTTAATAACTTCAACATTAAAATCTACCAAACTATTAAGTGTAGCATTAGATTCAATAGCTGAAGCTTCCATATATAAACCAGAACAAGCAGCTATAATTTCTTTAATTTCTTGCAGTTTAATCTGTTTCCAATAACCATTTTTTAAATTAGTAATTAAACTATATGCTTTAACTAATTTTGCAATACTTACCGAAGGTTTTCTAAAGTTATACTCCTGTTCAACTTCTTTCAACATTTTATATATTTCACTTGCTCCTTCTACTCTATTCCAAGTAGTATCAATTCCGTCAAAAACATTGTTATTTTTTGGAAAATCACCTTTTAAAAACTCTAAATACTCTATTTGCTCACCTCTTGTTCCAGTACTTCCAAAACCTTGAGACTGGTGTTGACTTCTACTTAATGATGCTATTTCACTGTTAGACAAACCTTTTTGCTTGTAATATTTTCCAATGTCAACGCTTAACAATTTAGATTTATCGGCCTTTTCAAAATTTTCTCTACTACCATAAAACCACCACGATGTATTAAATAACAAGCGTTTTGGTTGCCAAACTGCGTCATTTTTTAAATGCGTTTTAAAATTTCTATCTCCAACCAAATCAAAAGCTTCAAAACTTAACATTGCCGATGATGTATGATGTCCGTGAGTTGTTCCTGGAGTTTTATGATTAAATCTATTGATTATTACATCAGGCTTATATTTTCTAATAATAGCTACTACATCTTCCAACACTTCCTTTTCATCCCAAATTTCTAACGTTTCATCTGGATGTTTAGAATATCCAAAATCATTTGCTCTTGTAAAAAACTGTTCTCCACCATCAATTCTGCGCGCAGCCAATAACTCTTGAGTTCTAATAACACCTAAAAGTTCTCTAATTTCGGGCCCAATTAAATTTTGTCCACCATCTCCACGTGTTAAACTTAAATACGCAGTTTTTGCTTTTACTTTATTAGCAAAATACGAAATCATTCGTGTATTTTCATCATCAGGATGTGCAGCAACATATAAAACTGAACCCAAAAAATTCAGTTTTTGAATAGATTCATAAATTTGATTTGAGGATAATTTCTTTGGTTTTTGAGAATAAGAAATTGAAATACAGCATAATGCAAGTACAAATGCAAAAAAGTAACTCTTCATAAAAAGATTGAATTTAGTAGTAAAAACAAATATAAAATTAAATTTAAACTAGCTAGTTTTTAACAAATCAAATTAACATAATTATAACTTTTTTTAAGTCAAGTTAATAGCTACATTTATCACTTTAAAAGTGTTAATAAATATGTTTTTGAATACAACATATTTAGAATATATTTGTAGTTATACTTAATAAAAAATAACGTAGATGAAATTTATAGTATCAAGTAGCCAATTACTAA
Organism: Lutibacter sp. TH_r2; assembly: GCF_033101135.1. Taxonomy (NCBI): domain Bacteria; kingdom Pseudomonadati; phylum Bacteroidota; class Flavobacteriia; order Flavobacteriales; family Flavobacteriaceae; genus Lutibacter; species Lutibacter sp. TH_r2. The sequence goes on along the minus strand of NZ_JAWMPV010000002.1, from coordinate 190,863 downwards.
AACAATTACAAGTTTTAGGAGGTGTAATTAATAGCAGTAATACTTTACCAATTTTAGATAATTTCTTGTTTGAACTTAACAGCAACGAATTAAAAATTTCGGCTTCAGATTTAGAAACTACCATGAGTACTAGTATAGAAGTTGAGTCGGATTCAGAAGGTGCAGTAGCTATTTCTGCTCGTTTACTTTTAGATACTTTAAAAACATTTCCTAATCAGCCTTTAACATTTAAAACTGAAGAGAATAATACTATTGAAATTAGCTCTAGTCACGGTAAATATGATATGGCTTATTTTGATGGAAGTGAATTTCCAAAAGCAGTTTCAATTAGCTCACCAAGCACAACTGTTATTCCTGGAAATGTGTTAGCAACTGCTATTTCAAAAACTATTTTTGCTGCTGGAAACGATGATTTACGCCCAGTAATGAGTGGTGTATTCTTTCAATTTAGTACAGAAAGTTTAACATTTGTAGCAACTGATGCTCACAAATTAGTGAAATATTCTAGAACAGATGTTACTGCTGATGCAGCTGCTGAATTTATTATGCCAAAAAAACCTTTAAATTTATTAAAAGGAATTTTAGGTGGTATTGATAGTGATGTTACTATTGAGTATAATGATGCAAATGCAAAATTCACATTTGACAATGTAGTTTTAGTTTGTAGATTAATTGACGGAAAATATCCAAATTACGAAGCGGTAATTCCAAAAGAAAACCCAAATAAACTTACTGTTGATAGAGGAACATTTTTAAACTCTGTAAAACGTGTTTCTATTTTCTCTAGTAAAACAACACACCAAATTAGATTAAAAATGGCTGGAACTGAATTAAACATTTCAGCTGAAGATATAGATTATTCAAATAAAGCAGAAGAGCGTTTAGCTTGTGAGTACCAAGGTGATGATATGCAAATTGGTTTTAACTCTCGTTTTTTAACCGAAATGTTAAGCAACTTAAATTCTGATGAAGTTTTAATTGAAATGAGTTTACCAAACCGCGCAGGTATTTTAACACCTGCTGATGGTGTAGATGATGGTGAATTTGTAACAATGTTAGTTATGCCAGTTATGCTAAATAGCTAGTTTAACAAACAAAAAACATAAATAAAACCACAACTTTTTGTTGTGGTTTTTTTATTGCAATACAATTAAAATTATTTTTGTTTTTTCTTATTTCTTGGTAATACTTCTTCAGGAAATGGGAATAAAATAGTTGAATTTTTTTCTGAAGCTATGTTAGCCAACGTTTGATATAAACGTAATTTAATTGCTGAAGGAGATTGATCAATTAATTTACCAGCCTCTAATAACTTACCTGCTGCTTGCTCCTCTGCAAGTGCTAAAATAATACGAGCTCTTCTAGAGCGCTCTGCTTCGGCTTGATTCGCCATCATGCGTCTCATATTTTCAGGTAATTGAATGTCTTTAATTTTTACATCCATAATTTCAATACCCCAATCTTTAGTTTCATTTTCAACAATAGACTTAATATTTTTCCCCATTTCTTCTCTTTTTGATAAAATGGTATCTAACTCAACCTTTCCACAAACATCTCTTAAAGCTGCTTGAGACAATTGAGTTATAGCAAAATTAAATTCTTCTACTTCAAGTACAGCTTTTTCAGGATCATTCACTTTAAAAAAAACAACACCATCAATACTACAAGGTACGTTATCTTCAGTCATAACTTCTTGTGATACAATATTAATTGTTATTACACGTATATCAACTACTTGAATGGTTTCAACAAATGGAATAACCCATCTAAACCCTGGCTCTAGGATTTTGATATATTTTCCAAATCTAAATTTTAATGCTCTTTTATATTCAAAAATAATTCGTATTCCTCCTAATAAAAACAATGCAAAAAGAATACTAAAAAATATGGTAAAACTCATAATTGAGATTTTAAATTAAATAGAGGTTGTAAATAGTAAAAGCAAAATAATAAGTATATTTAACTTTAAAGTTTTAAAAAATTAAATAGGCTATAAACCTTTTAATTAGTTAATTATCATTCACTTAAATTTACAAATTATATAGTTCCTATCAAAATAATAAACCACTTAAAAACTACTCTTTCAATTTTTACTATTTAGAATTATTTATTCTTAAATTAGTATAAAATATAAAACCGTTAACATATAAACTTATGAAAATTAATAGAAGAGATTTTATTGCAAAAACTTCTTTAGCTAGTAGTTCTTTATTAATTCCGACTGAAATTTTAGCTGAAAATTTACTTTTTAAAAACTCTAAAACTCCAAAAAAATTAGAACTCTTTCTTTTTTCTAAATGTTTACAGTTTTTAAATTATAAAGAAGCATGTATTGCCGCTAAAGAAATGGGCTTTGATGGATTAGATTTAACTGTTAGACCAAAAGGGCATGTATTACCTGAAAATGTAAAAGAAGACCTTCCAAAAGCAACTGAACATATGAAATTACATGGACTAACACCTAAAATGATGTCTACCAATGTAATTTCTGCAACTAACCCTGTAGATATATCTGTACTTGAAAATGCCAAAAAATTAGGTTATGAAATTTATAGAACTGGATGGTTAAAATATAACAGTAGTTTTTCAATTCAAGAGAATTTAACAAAAGCAAAAACCGAATTTACACAATTAGCTGAACTTAATAAAAAAATAGGAATTAGTGGTGGCTACCAAAACCATAATGGTCTTTATATTGGATCACCTATTTGGGATTTAGCTCAAATATTATCAGATATTTCACCATTAAATTTGGGATCTCAATACGATATTATGCATGCATCTGTTGAAGGTGGAAAAAATTGGGAGTTAGGTCTTAAATTAATAAAACCCAATATAAACTCAATAGTATTAAAAGATTTTAAATGGGAGAAAATAAATAATAAATGGAAAGTTGTTTACACACCTCTTGGAGAAGGCATGATTGACTTTCACCATTATTTTTCAATACTTAAAAAATACAATATTCAAGTTCCTATTTCACTACATGTTGAATATGATTTAGGTGGTGCAGAACATGGTAAAATTCCAACAATGGATACTTCAAAAATAGTGCATAAAATTAAAAAAGATGTAGAATTTATTAATAAAACTTGGAAACAGGTAAATATTCAACAATAAAAACATCTAAATCTTTAAATAAATCATAATTTTTGTTGAAGTTTTATATTGTTTATAAACTCCTTTTTTTGTAACATTGTTTATGAAATCAATTCTATGAATATACTTGCTCATCTTTATCTTTCAAAAAGCAACAAAAATATACTAATTGGAAACTTTATTGCTGATGCCGTTAAAGGTAAAAGTTATAAAAACTATTCAGAAGAAATTCAAATTGGAATTTTATTACATAGATATATTGATTCTTATACAGATACCCATCCAATTGTTAAAAAAAGTATGCACCGTTTAAATGAACGCTATAGACATTACGATGGAGTTATTATTGATATTTTATACGATCACTTTTTAGCGAAAAATTGGGATGCTTACTCTAATACTCCTTTACCATTTTATGCAAAAGAAACATATAACTTTTTAAATGAAAATATTGATATTTTTCCTGAAAGAATTCAAAAAATGCTTCCATTTATGATACAGTATAATTGGCTTGAAGCTTATAGATCTTTAGAAGGAATTGAACGTGTTTTAATTGGAATGAATAAGCGTACTAAAGAAAAATCTCAAATGCATCTAGCTATCAACGATTTAAAAGAACATTACAACGAATTTGAAAATGATTTTACCACTTTTTTTAAAGATTTAATTTTATTTTCAGAAAAAAAAACCCACTATTTATCTCTACAATGAAAAAACTAATTACCCTACTTTTAATACTATTTATAAGTATTCAATGCAAAAAAATAACAACTTTTAAAAAAACTAGTTACCAAGGTCTAATTGCTGAAAAAGCAATAGTTGTTAGTGCCAGAAAAGAAGCTTCAAAAATTGGGTTGCAAATTTTAAAAAAAGGTGGAAATGCCTTTGACGCAATGATAGCTACCGAATTTGCTTTAGCTGTGGCATATCCTTTTGCCGGTAATCTTGGCGGTGGCGGGTTTATGGTTTATCGAACTAAGAATGGTGAAATTGGAGCGCTTGACTACCGTGAAAAAGCACCATTATTAGCTTCAAAAAAAATGTATCTAGATAAAGATCAAAATATTATCAAAGGTAAAAGCACTATTGGACCTTTAGCAATTGGAGTACCAGGAACTGTTGCTGGGATGTTTGAAGTACATAAAAAATTTGGCTCATTACCTATTGAAGATATTATTCAACCAGTAATTGATTTAGCAAAAAAAGGAGTTGTTGTAACTAAAAAACAAGAAAAACGACTAGCGAGTTATTTGCCTTCATTTAAAAAAACAAATAAAGATTCTATTCCATTTTTTAATGTTTGGAAAGAAAACGACACCATTAAATATCAAAATTTAGCAATAACCTTTGAAACTATTTTAAAAAATGGAGTTGAAGAATTTTATAAAGGTGAAACTGCTAAAAAATTAGTTAAATTCATTCAAAAAGAAGGAGGAATAATAACCCTCGAAGATTTAAACAAATACAAGGCTGTTTGGAGAGAACCAATAGTTTTTAATTACGATAACTTAAAAGTTATCTCAATGTCTCCTCCTTCAAGTGGTGGTATTTGTTTAGCGCAAATAATGAATAGCCTAGAACCCTTTGATTTACATAATTACAAACACAACTCAACTAAAACTATTCAACTTATTACTGAAGCCTCTAGAAGAGCTTATGCAGATAGAAGTTATTTTTTGGGAGATCCAGATTTTGTTAAAATACCTATTGACACACTTATAGATAAAAACTATTCAAAAAAAAGAATGGAATCTTTTTCTTTTGAAAAAGCCACATTATCTTCAACTGTTTCACATGGTAATATTCAAATTGTTGAAAGTAACGAAACAACACACTATTCTATTATAGACCAATTTGGAAATGCAATTTCCGCAACAACAACCTTAAATGGTGGTTATGGATCGAAATTATATTGTAATGAATTAGGTTTCTTTTTAAATAATGAAATGGATGATTTTAGTAGTAAACCTGGAGAACCAAACATGTTTGGATTAATTGGAGCAGAAGCAAACTCTATTGCTCCTGAAAAACGCATGTTAAGTTCCATGACACCAACTATTATTGAAAAAAACAATAAACTATACATGTCTCTAGGAACTCCAGGAGGTTCCACTATAATAACTTCGGTTTTACAAACAATTTTAAATGTACATGAGTTTAACATGGGAATGCAACAAGCTGTAGACCAACCTAGATTTCACCATCAATGGTTACCTGATGTTATAAAAATGGAACCTAATAAATTTGACAGTATTACTAAAAATAATTTATTGAATTTAGGATATAATTTAGATGAAACAAATTCACCTATTATTGGTAAAGTTAATGGTATTTTAGTTTTAGAAAATAAAAAACTAGAGGCTGGAGCAGATAAACGTGGAGATGATGAGGCTGTTGGTTTTTAATAATCATTATATTTGCGATTAGTTACACTAAATTATGACTTCAAACACTATAACAAACGGAATTTTAAAAGCAATAGGAATATTAATTGGAGTTTTTTTATTACTCTATTTCCTTTTTAAAATTCAATCTATACTTATATACATTGCAATAGCTGTTGTTTTATCATTAATTGCCCGACCAATAATCCGTTTTTTTAAAAGAACTCTAAAACTCCCAAATACAATTGCTGTGATAATTGCAATGCTATTTATTTTAGGAATTTTTGCTGGTTTAATTGGTATGTTTGTTCCGCTAATAATAAAACAAGGAGAAAATTTATCACTTCTTAACATTGAACAATTACAAGGAAATATTGAAAACCTTTTAAATCAAATAAATAATTATTTTTTAGCACGTAATATTGACATTTTAAACGAAATTAAAAAAGCTGATTTATTTAATAATGCAAAAGAAATACCAAATCTATTTAACACAATTGTTGGTACCATTGGTAATTTAAGTATTGGTTTATTTTCAGTAATTTTTATTGCTTTCTTTTTTATGAAAGATACTCATTTAGTCGAAGATTCAATCTATGTAATTGTACACGATAAAAGTGAATCTAAAATTAGAAAATCAGTTTCAACCATCAAAAATTTGCTTTCTAGGTATTTTATTGGACTTGTATTTCAAATAACAATTCTATTTTTAATTTACACTATAACCTTATTAATTTTTGGAATAGAAAACGCAGTTGTAATCGCTTTTTTATGTGCTTTACTTAACCTAATTCCATATTTGGGACCATTAATTGGAGGTTTTTTAATGATGTTTTTAACCATGAGTAGTAATTTAGGTTTAGACTTTCAAACAGAAATTTTACCTACCACTATTTATGTTATGATAGGGTACTTAATTGCCCAATTAATTGATAATTTTTTAAGTCAACCTTTAATATTTTCAAATAGTGTTAAATCACATCCTTTAGAAATTTTTCTAGTAATAATGATTGCTGGAACTTTATTTGGCGTAGTTGGAATGATAGTAGCTATACCAACATACACAGCAATTAAAGTTATTTTAAAAGCTTTTCTTTCTGAAAATAAAATAGTTAAATCTTTAACTAAAAATCTATAATACAAACATATTTTACAATACAGCAAGTAATTATTATTGAATACAAAAATATTAAATACGGAAGTTCAAGAGTTTATAAATTCAAATTTAAAATCAGATATAACAAAACTAATTTTAAAAGGAAGTCCTTTTGAAACTATTTCAATTCAAGAAATAGCAGAACAAATAGTAGCAAAAAATAAAGCTGAAAAAAAACTTACAACGTGGTTTAGAGCCAAAAAAATTTATTACCCAAATAAGTTAAATCTTGAACAAACCTCTTCAGAAATTACAGCAAAATATAAATCTGACCTAGTTTCGGGTAACTCACTAGTAGATTTAACTGGTGGATTTGGAGTAGATAGCTACTATTTTTCAAAAAAAATGAAAAATGTAGTTCATTGTGAAACAAACAAAAAGCTTTCACAAATTGTAAAACATAACTTTCACAAACTAGATACTGTAAATATCGAAACTTTTACTGGAGATGGTTTTGAATATTTAAATAATATAAACAGCGTAGATTGGATATATATAGATCCTTCAAGAAGAAACGACCTAAAAGGTAAAGTTTTTTTACTAAAAGATTGCCTTCCAAATGTTCCAGAAAATATAGATTTCTTATTTAAGAAAACTAAAAATATTTTACTAAAAGTTTCTCCTATATTAGATATTACAAGTGCTTTAAATGAACTGAAACATACAAAAGAAATTAGTATAGTAGCTGTAAATAATGAAGTTAAAGAACTACTCTTTTTACTTGAAAAGGAATATACTGGTTCCACACAAATTAAAACAATTAATTTTTCAAAAAACAAACCTCAACTATTTAATTTTAAATATGGTGAAGAAGCTACTTTAATTTTTGATCAACCTACTACCTATTTATACGAACCAAATGCAGCAATATTAAAAAGTGGTGGATACAATTTTATTCCCGAGAAATTCAATGTAAAAAAATTAAATAAAAATTCTCATTTATTTACTTCAACAGAATTAATAGATTTTCCCGGTAGATCTTTTAAAATTGTTTCAATTCTAAACTACAACAAAAAGATTTTAAAAAAATACCTCAAAAATAATAAAGCTAATATTACAACTAGAAACTTTCCAGATTCTGTAGCTCAAATCAGAAAAAAAACAGGAATTTTAGATGGAGGAAATGATTATCTATTTTTCACTACTAATAACCAAAACAAACTTATTATAATTGCGTGCTTAAATTTACACTTATCCTAAATTTAAACAAATAGCATGATTTACCAAATAAACAGTGTTTTTTAGGTAACATTACGTTTTTTATTATTTTACTAAACATCTTGTTTTTAAAAAATTAATGTTATATTTGTCATATAAAGCGAGTCCCTAAAATAACAAATTTTTACGGAGAGAATTTGTTATTACATCAATTAACTGATAGTTAATATTGATAAAACTGCTTTTTTAATCTCCAACATAGAAATTTTTTCATTAAAATTTAAAAGGTTTAAATTATTGATTATTAGAACATTAATAATTTAAGACACTTTACTCTTACTTGATTTTTAAAAATTTAAAAAAGTTAAGCAGGAATTTTTTTGCTTTTACGTAAGATTTTTCTACATTTGATGCTCTTACTAATCATTTAATTCTTACAAAAAATGAAAAAATTAAAATTAATTTTCGGATTACTTATGGTATCTGCTTTTGTAGCAGTAACAGTTTTAAACTACACTACTAGTGATAATCAAGCAATTAAAAAATCTCACATTATCTTACCTAGAAACGGATAAAAAACTCATTAAAATATCATACTAAAAGTTAAAAATAACACCACAACATAATTAGTTGTGGTTTTTTTTTATCTGGGCTTATATTTATTGACTTTTCATTAATTATATCTATATTTGTTTATAGTTAATTATTATTTACAGCAATAAACCCCACATGAAAAAAAACAAAAAAACTTCGTTACTTCTAGGGAGTTTAATTACATTAATTATTTGTATTTCTCCTTATTTATTATATATACATAACAACATACCTGATGATTTGACAGAAATAGAAACTTTTCTAGGTACAATTAAAGGTGGGTATTATCAACTTGCACAAACTTATGTATATTTCTTTTTTTCAAAATTTGTACCTCTTTTTCTTCTAATTATATGGTTTATCACTAATAAACATTGGTGGGTACATGCTATACTGATTCCTATTTCGGTTTATCTATTTCAATTAATATCTGTAATTTATGACAGTGAGGAATTTTTAGATGAAATTGAATTTATATATACAATTCCAATATTAGTTATCATCATTTTAATACTTTATTATTTAAGAAGCAAACTTTCTATATACATCCAAGCAGTAGATTTAAAAAAAGAAATGGATGAAACCATGGGTAGCGATTTCTAAAATTAAAATTCACCCAACTTTAATAAGTCAAAACTATATTAAATATGTATTTATAAATTCCATAAAAAAACCTTCAAAAATGAAGGTTTTTTTATTTAGTTAATTAATTTAACTAATGATCCCTCCATAATAGCAGCAACTACATCAGGGTTAAGTAGAGTTGAAATATCTCCTAAATTTGATGTTTCATTTTCAGCTATTTTACGTAAAATTCTACGCATAATTTTTCCTGAACGTGTTTTTGGTAAACCTAACACAAATTGAATTTTATCCAATTTAGCAATAGGTCCAATAGTTCTTGCAATTAAACCGTTGATTTCTTTCTTTAAAAAATCTTCATTTTCAGGTGTTTCATATACAATAACATACGCATACAAAGCATTTCCTTTAATATCGTGCGGATATCCAACAATGGCAGATTCAACAACATTTGAATGTTCATTAATAACATTTTCTATTGGAGCTGTTCCTAAATTATGACCAGAAACTATAACTACATCGTCTACTCTACCGGTAATTCTATAATTACCTTCTAAATCTCTAAACGATCCGTCTCCTGTAAAATATTTACCCGGAAAAGCAGAAAAGTATGTTTCTTTATAACGTTGGTGATTTCCATAAATAGTCCTCGCCATTGAAGGCCAAGGATATTTTATACATAATTTCCCTTCCGAAGGATTTGATTCTAACTCATCTCCATTTTCATCCACTAAACAAGGCTGAATTCCAGGTAAAGGTCTTGTTGCAAATGTTGGTTTTGTAGGTGTAACACCTGCCAATGGAGAAATCATTATTCCTCCAGTTTCCGTTTGCCACCAAGTATCTACAATTGGAGATTTTTGTTTACCAATTTTTTCGTTGTACCAGTGCCAAGCTTCTTCATTAATTGGTTCGCCAACGGTTCCTAATACTTTTATAGATGAAATATCATGCTTTTCTATTAATTCATTTGATTGAGCAGCTAATGCTCTAATTGCAGTTGGCGCTGTATAGAATTGATTTACTTGATGTTTTTCAACAATTTGCCAAAAACGCCCATAATCCGGATATGAAGGAACTCCTTCAAACATTAATGTAGTTGCACCAGCAGCTAAAGGCCCATAAACTATATAACTATGACCCGTAATCCAACCAATATCAGCGGTACAAAAATACACATCACCATGATTATATTGGAAAACATTTTTAAAACTGTAAGCAGTATGCACCATATAACCAGCACAAGTATGTACCATTCCTTTTGGCTTACCTGTTGAGCCTGATGTATATAAAATAAACAGCATATCTTCTGCATCCATTTCTTCCGCAGGGCAAACATCATCTACTTTTGCTAATTCTTCGTGCCACCAAACATCTCTACCAGCAACCATAGTTACTTCAGAATTAATTCTATTTAATACAATTGAAGTTTCAATAGTTGGACATGTTTCTAGGGCCTCATCAGCTATAATTTTTAAATCAACTGCTTTACTACCTCTATTTACACCATCGGTAGTTAATAGAATTTTACATGAAGCATCATTAATTCTTGTTGAAAGTGCTACTGCAGAGAAACCTGCAAATACTACAGAATGTACTGCACCAATTCTAGCACAAGCTAAAACTGCAATGGCTAATTCTGGAACCATTGGCATATAAACACAAACTCTATCACCTTTTACAACGCCTTTATTTTTAAGCACATTGGCAAATTTGCTAACTTCAGAATGCAATTCTTTATAAGTAAGTATTCTATTTGACTCTTCAGGATCGTTTGGTTCCCAAATAATTGCAGCATCATCTCCACGTTTTTCTAAATGACGATCTAAACAATTTTCAGTAATATTTAATTTTGCACCTTTAAACCATTCAAATTTTGGTTTTTCCCAATCAAACTCAACAACTTTATCCCATTTTTTACGCCACGTAAAGCTTTCAGCAATTTGAGACCAAAACCCTTCAGGGTCATTTACACTGTGTTGGTAAGACTTATAATATTTTATGAAGGAATCAACTTTTAAATCGGCTAATGTTTGTTTTTCCTCTTCTGTTGCATGTGCATAAACTCCAATTTTATGTAATTTGAATTCATGCGTAATTTCGTTGATAATTTCAGGGTCATCAATTGTTGAAGGGATATTATAATCTACTCCATCAGCAATATTTCGCAATAATTTTCGAAGAATTTTTCCTGAACGCGTTTTAGGTAATCTTTGAACTAATAATACTTTTTTTAAAGAAGCAACAGGTCCAATTTGTTTTCTAACTTCTTTAACAATATTAAATTCTAATTCAAAACTAGAAACATAATCACCCGATTTTAAAACAACCAATGCTAAAGGAACTTGCCCTTTTAATTCATCTGCAATTCCAAAAACTGCACATTCAGCAACCGAAGGATTTGAAGAAACAACTTCTTCCATTTCAGCAGTTGATAATCTATGGCCGGCTACATTAATAACATCATCAACCCTTCCTGTTATAAATATATAACCATCATCATCTGTATAACCTCCATCACCCGAAAAATAATAATTTGGAAATTTTTTTAAATACCCATCTACATATCTAGAAGTATTTCCCCAAATATTTAATAAAGTTCCTGGAGGCATTGGTAATTTAACCGCCACAAAACCTTCTTCATTTGCACTTAATTCTTTTCCTTCTGCACTTAAAATTTTAATATTATATCCACTAACTGGTTTTGCCGAAGAACCTGGCTTTACAGGCAATGGTTCTACTCCCATCATATTTGATAACATTGGCCAACCCGATTCAGTTTGCCACCAATGATCAATTACTGGAATGTTTAATTTCTCTTCCAACCAATGTAATGTAGCAGCATCGCATCGTTCACCAGCCAAAAACTGGTATTTTAAACAACTTAAATCGTACATTTTTAATAATTCACCATCAGGATCTTCCTTTTTTATAGCTCGAATTGCTGTTGGAGCAGTAAACATAACTTTTACATTGTTTTCACTAATTATTCTCCAAAAAGTACTTGCATCAGGTGTTTTTATAGGTTTACCTTCAAAAATAACGGTAGTATTTCTATTTAAAAGTGGAGCATAAACAATATAACTATGGCCAACAACCCAACCAACGTCTGATGCTGCCCAAAAAACATCTCCCTCTTCAACATTGTAAATGTTTTTCATTGAATATTTTAAAGCTGTCGCATAACCTCCTGTATCACGAATAATACCTTTTGGTTTCCCTGTGGTTCCAGAAGTATATAAAATATATAACGGATCGGTTGATTTCATTTCAACACAATCAACAGGCTTTGACTTTTTAACTAACTTTTTATAGCTAATATAACGCTCTGTTTTAGGGTTATTAGCTCCTAAATTACGTTGATAAACAATTACCTTATCTGGTTTATGTGTTGCCAATTTAATGGCTTCATCAACCATTGGCTTATAAGCTATTAATCGATCAATTTCCATTCCTGAAGTTGCAGTAATAATAGCTTTTGGTTTACAATCATCAATTCTAATTGCTAGTTCATGAGGTGCAAACCCTCCAAAAACTACTGAATGAATTGCGCCAATTCTTGCACAAGCCAACATGCTAAATGCTGCACGAGGCATCATTGGCATATAAATAATTACTGTATCACCTTTTTTAACACCTAAATCACGTAATCCTCCTGCTAAACGAGCTACTTCACTTTTTACTTCATTAAATGTGAAATTTACTTTTTGTTGGGTTACCGGAGAGTCGTAAATAATTGCTACTTGCTCACCATAACCATCTTCAATGTGTTTATCTAAAGCTAAATAGCACATATTTAAAGTTCCATCTACAAACCATCTATCAAAACCATTTTCATCTTTCGATAAAATATTTTTTGGTTTTTTATACCATTTTAATTGATTGGATTGTTCTTTCCAAAATTCTAATGGATTCTCTATACTATAATTGTAATGTTTTTGGTAGCTCATATTATTGTTTTTTAGGTGTTTAATATTTAACTAGTTAGTTTTTTTTAATAAAATTTTTACATTGCTTATAAGTTTTTTTAATTGAAAAAGTTTGGTAATATAATTATTACCACAAACTTCTATCTTAATTTAATATTTACTGATTTACTTTCTATTTTACTTAATATAATAGCTTTAAAACTTGTAAATTGCGGTAGTTAATAATCTATAGTTATCTACAGTATCGGTTGTTGATGTAATATCTCCACTCTCATTAATTCCTCCATATTGAGCGTTTGTATACTCAGCTTCCAAACCAATTTTTAAATTTCCTGATTTCCAACCTATTCTCGGAGAAACCCTGTAAGCACTTTCTACACTGTTACCAAAAAAACCATTAACATAAGTTATAGCCTCTCCAAAACCACCATTTTTTGCATATCCTCCAAATATTCCCCATTCCATATTAGAATTTGAAAAATCTCCCATTAATTCAGTCCAAGTAGAAAAAGTTGAATTACTTACATAATCACCATTTCCATTAATTCCAAAACCACCAATTTGTAATACATCAGTCATATTTTCACCATAGGTTGCTTCCGCTTTCCAAGTAACCTTACCTATTCTTGACCTTAAATAGGCAACAAAGGCTGTACTTGATATATTATCTTTACCTAGTTCTGGTCGAGCAGATTTAAAATTAAATCCAACTCCTCCAATTGTATTTTTAACCGATCCAAATTGTAATTGGGCATGAACTTGAGGTATTCCAGATTGACTCAAACTTGCTCCACTAGTTTGAAAATCTCTTTCAGTATATAAAACTCCTATAAATTTAAACTTTCCTTTAGTAGTTATTCTAATTTGAGGATTTCTTGCAAAAGGTTGAAATGGTACACCTGTATTAAATGAATATACGCTAGGAAAAACTTCAGTTACAAACATAGGATGCCAATATTGCCCAACTATTATATCTATTTTATTATTAGACAATTTTACAAAAGCATGTCTTAATCTAAATTCTCCAGTAGTTTCATTAGTATTACCAAAAAAAGCAGCTTCAATAACTCCAGAAGTTTTCATACCAAAAAAATCTGGACCAGTAATAGCTCCTTTTATTCGAGAATGAATAGATAAAATATTAAAATTTGATTGGTTATTTAAATCTTCTCCATCAACTAAATTTTCAACTGAAGGTAAAATATTAAAATGTCCTTCTCGAGCATTTACTGTTTGACGCGTATCATACATTACATCGGTTTTTACAAAACCACTCCATTTAATTCCAAAAGCTCTATCAGAATCAGTAGTTTGACTATAACTAAATAATGTAAAATTTAAAAATAGTATTAAGTGAATTGAAAATTGTTTTTTCATAAAATTAGTATTGATTTATTATTTGTTGCAAAAGCTAACATTTTATTTTTAGTTTTAACAATATGAAAATAAATATTTATACTCAAAAATTACATTAAAGCATTTAATTCTTTCATATTTACCCATAAAAAATATGCTTTTTTAACTTTTAAATCTGTCTTTTCAATATAGAAAGTTAATATAGCCACTATTTTTTAATAAGTATATCATAAATATATGACCATAAAAATACATTTATCATATTATAATTGAATTATATGTTTTATTAAATTAATTACAACGTTTTCGTAGTTTAGTTAAGAGTTAAAATCCTTTTTTGCTATTTTTACATGAAATAATTTAACAACTAATTTCCTACTTAATGATTAAACAAGGATTGTACTTACCAGAATTTGAACATGAAAATTGTGGAGCTGGATTCATTTGCAACTTGAAAGGGCAAAAAACAAATCAAATAATACATGATGCTTTAGAAATTTTAGTAAAACTTGAGCACCGAGGAGGAGTCAGTTCTGATGGTAAAACAGGAGACGGCGCAGGCCTATTAATTGATATTCCTCATAAATATTTCCAAAGAGTTTGTGAGTTTGAATTACCTGCTCAAAAAGAGTATGCTGTTGGAATGGTTTTCTTCCCTAAAAACAGTAATCAATATAGATATTGTAAAGAAGTTTTTGAACAAGAAATACTAAACCAAGGCTTAAAAATACTTGGCTGGAGAACCGTTCCAGTTGATTCATCTCAATTAGGTGAAATTGCCCTAGCTTCTGAACCTAGAATAGAACAGGTTTTTATAACTAAAGGTCGTATTAAAAAAGATTTAAATTTTAAAGCAAAATTATACGCTGCCAGAAAAATAACAGAACACACTATTGCAGCTTCAAAAATGTCTGAAGCTTCTTATTTTTATGTTTCAAGTTTATCCAATACCACTCTAATATATAAAGGTATTATTATGCCTGAAGATATTGGACCTTACTTTATAGATTTACAACAACCCGATTTAGTAACAAGATTAGCACTTGTACATCAACGCTTTTCAACAAATACAATGCCTTCTTGGGAATTAGCTCAACCGTTTAGATATATGTGTCAAAATGGAGAGATAAATACTTTACGTGGAAACGTAAGTAGAATGCGTGTGCGTGAAGAAATAATGAAAAGTGACATTTTTGGAGATCAAATTGATAAATTATTCCCAATTATTTTACCAGGAAAATCGGATTCAGCTTCAATGGATATGGTTGTTGAGTTGTTAACTCTTTCAGGACGTTCTTTACCAGAAGTAATGATGATGTTAATTCCTGAAGCCTGGGAAAAACACAAAACAATGTCTAAAGAACGAAAAGCATTTTACGAATACAATGCTTGTTTAATGGAACCTTGGGATGGACCAGCTTCTGTACCTTTTACTGATGGAGATTACATTGGAGCATTGTTAGATAGAAATGGTTTAAGACCTTCTAGATATACGGTTACTAAAAGCGGAAAATTAATTATGTCGTCTGAAATTGGTGTAGTTGATATTGCCCCAGAAGATATTGAAAAACATGGTAGATTAGAACCTGGAAAAATGTTCTTGGTAGATATGAATGAAGGCCGAATTATTGAAGATGAAGAAATAAAAGCCAAAATTGTATCTGAAAGACCTTATAAAGAATGGTTAGATGAAACAAGAGTTCATTTAAAAGATGTTCCTGATAATAAACAAGAGTGTCCAATAGAAACATTAGACATTAAAACACGTTCTCGTTTATATAATTACACTATTGAAGACATACAAGAGGTAATTACTCCTATGGCTCAAAAAGGAAAAGAAGCACTAGGTTCTATGGGTATTGACACTCCTTTGGCTGTATTATCTGACCGACCTCAATTAATTTCAAACTATTTTAAACAACTTTTTGCTCAAGTTACAAATCCACCTTTAGATGGAATTAGAGAAGAAATTGTTACTGACATTAGCCTAGCACTAGGTAAAGACCGAAATATTTTTAGTATTTCACAAAGGCAATGTAAAAAACTTCGAATTCAAAACCCTGTTATTTCCAATAGAGATATGGAAAAAATCAGGAACATAAAAATTGGTCGTGATTTTAAAGCAATTACCATTCAAATTTTATATAAAAAAGAAAGAGGTGTTAATGGTTTAGAAGATGCACTTGAAGATATAATATTACAAGTTTCTAAAGCTATTGAGAAAAGAAATAATATAATTATTTTATCTGATAGAGGTGCAAACCAAGAAATGGCACCAATACCAGCATTATTAGCCTGCTCATACGTTAATCATCAAATGAATCGTTTAAGAAAACGTTCATACTTTGATATTATTATTGAATCTGCAGAACCTAGAGAACCACACCAATTTGCAACTTTATTTGGTTATGGTGCAAGCGCTATAAACCCTTATATGGTAAACGAAATTATTCGCTTACAAGTTCAAGAAGGTTTTATAAAAGGTATGGACGAGCAAAAAGCTGTAGATAACTTTAATAAAGCAATTGGAACAGGATTATTAAAAATTATGAATAAAATTGGAATCTCAACATTACATTCATACCGAGGTTCTCAAATATTTGAAATTGTAGGTTTCAATTCAAAATTTGTTCAAAAATATTTCCCTTATACTGCATCTAGAATTGAAGGTGTTGGATTGTATGAAATTGAGAAAGAAATTTCAGCACGTTACAATTATGCCTACCCAAAAACACTTATTAAAAACAGATTAGGACTTAATATTGGTGGACACTACAGATGGAGAAGAGGTGGTGAAAGACACATGTTTAACCCAACAACTGTAGCTAAATTACAACAAGCTGTTAGATTAAGCGATCAAGCAAGTTATAATGTTTATGCCAAAACTGTTAATGAACAATCTGAAAATTTAATGACAATTAGAGGTTTGTTTGAATTTAACAACTACGATCCTATTCCTATTGAAGAAGTAGAACCATGGACAGATATTGTAAAACGTTTTAAAACAGGTGCAATGTCTTACGGATCTATATCTAGAGAGGCACATGAAAACCTTGCCATTGCCATGAACCGTATTGGAGGTAAAAGTAACTCTGGTGAAGGTGGTGAAGATAGAAAACGTTTTCAAAAAGATATTAATGGAGATAGTAGAAACTCGGCAATAAAACAAGTTGCTTCAGGTAGATTTGGTGTTACTTCACATTATTTAACTAATGCTGAAGAAATTCAAATTAAAATGGCGCAAGGTGCTAAACCTGGAGAAGGTGGACAATTACCAGGTGAAAAAGTATTACCATGGATTGCTGAAGCTAGAAACTCAACACCTTTTGTTGGATTAATTTCTCCTCCTCCACACCACGATATTTATTCTATTGAAGATTTAGCTCAACTAATTTTCGATTTAAAAAATGCGAATAGAGAAGCCAGAATTAATGTAAAATTAGTTTCTGAAGTTGGAGTTGGTACCATTGCTGCTGGTGTTTCAAAAGCAAAAGCAGATGTAGTATTAATTTCTGGATACGATGGTGGTACAGGAGCATCTCCTCTAACATCATTAAAACATGCAGGATTACCTTGGGAACTAGGTTTAGCTGAAGCTCAACAAACTTTAGTTATGAACGATTTACGTTCAAGAATTGTTGTTGAATGTGATGGACAATTAAAAACAGGACGTGATGTTGCTATTGCTGCTTTATTAGGAGCTGAAGAATTTGGTTTTGCAACCGCACCACTTGTTGCTTCAGGCTGTATTATGATGCGTAAATGTCATTTAAACACTTGTCCTGTTGGTATTGCAACCCAAGATAAAGAATTACGTAAAAATTTCAAAGGAACACCAGAACATGTAATTAATTTCTTCTATTATGTTGCCGAAGAATTAAGAAGTATTATGGCGCAATTAGGCTTCCGTACCATGGAAGAAATGATTGGACAAACTCATAAAATTGATTCAAACAAAGCAATTAAGCATTACAAAGCAAAAGGTTTAGATTTAACATCAATTTTACACAGACCTGAAGGCTATACAAAAATGCCTTTGAGAAATTCTGAAAAACAAGATCACGAATTAGAAAATGTACTTGATTTTAAATTATTAAAAGATTCACATAGAGCAATTTACAGAAAAGAAAAAATGGTTTTAAACTATCCTATTTGTAATATAGATCGTTCTACTGGAGCAATTTTAAGTAATGAAATTTCTAAAATATATGGTCATTTAGGATTACCTGAAGACACTCTAAATATTAATTTCACAGGTTCTGCAGGTCAAAGTTTTGGAGCATTTGGAGCTCCAGGCCTTACTTTTACAATTAATGGAAACACAAATGATTACTTAGGGAAAGGATTATCTGGAGCTAAAATAATTGTGAAAAAACCTGAAAAAGCAACTTTTCTTGCAGAAGAAAACATAATTGTAGGAAATGTTTGTTTATTTGGAGCAGTAAAAGGTGAAGCCTACATTAACGGTATTGCTGGTGAAAGGTTTGCTGTTAGAAATTCTGGAGCAACAGCCGTTGTTGAAGGAGTTGGAGATCACTGCTGTGAATATATGACTGGAGGAAAAATAGTAGTTTTAGGAAAAATAGGAAGAAATTTTGCTGCAGGAATGAGTGGAGGAATAGCTTATGTATATGATCCTCAAAATAAATTTACTAATGGATTGTGTAATACTGAAACAATTGAATTTGAAACAATTGAAAATGAAGATGCTGAAGAACTAAAAGCTTTGATTAAAAAACATGTATCAAACACAAACAGTAACCGTGGTAAAGTATTATTAAAAGATTGGCCAAACAGTTTAAGCAACTTTGTAAAGGTAATGCCTATTGAATACAAAAAAGCATTAAAACGTTTAGAAACAGAAGAACCAATGGTTGAAGAATTAACAGCATAAGAAAATGGGAAAAGTAACAGGATTTAAAGAATTCGAAAGAAAAGACGAAACATATAATTCAGTAAAAGAACGTATAACAAATTATAATGAGTTTACAAAGCCATTAAATGAAGCTGAATTAACAAAACAAGGTTCTAGATGTATGGATTGTGGAATTCCATTTTGCCATAGTGGTTGTCCGCTTGGTAATTTAATTCCAGATTTTAACCATATGGTACATCAAGGTGAATGGCAAAAAGCCTCTTGGATACTACATTCAACAAATAATTTTCCTGAATTTACGGGTAGATTGTGTCCTGCTCCATGCGAACAAGCTTGTGTACTTGGAATAATTGATGACCCTATTTCAATCGAAAATATTGAAAAAAACATTGTAGAAAGAGCTTTTAAAGAAGGGTGGATTACTCCACAAATTCCTAATAAAAGAACAGGTAAAAAAATAGCAGTTGTAGGTTCAGGACCAGCAGGTTTAGCAACCGCACAACAATTAAACAGAGCTGGTCACAAAGTAACTGTATTTGAAAGAGATGATGAAGTTGGTGGTTTATTACGCTACGGAATTCCTAATTTTAAATTAGAAAAAGGTATAATTGATAGAAGGATTGACATACTTATAAAAGAAGGTATAAAGTTTAAAACCAATACAAATGTTGGTGTAAATTATTCTGTAGAAAAATTGAAAAAATTTGATGCTATTGTTTTATGTGGTGGTGCAACTCAAAAAAGAGGTTTACCAATTGATGGAGCTAATAGTTATGGAGTAGTTCAAGCTATGGACTTTTTAACCCAACAAACCAAAGTAGTTTTAGGTAAAAAAGTAAATAATCAAATACTAGCAACCGATAAAAATGTTATTGTTATTGGAGGAGGAGATACAGGATCTGACTGTGTTGGAACCTCAAATAGACAAGGCGCCAAATCGGTAACTAATTTTGAAATTATGCCAAAACCTCCAGGGCATAGAAGCCCCTCAACACCTTGGCCTTATTGGCCATTACAATTAAAAACCTCAACTTCTCATAAAGAAGGTTGTGATAGAAATTGGTTAATTAATACCAAAGAATTTATTACTAATGAAAAAGGTGAATTAACAGCTTTAAAAACCATAAACGTTAAATGGAAAATGATTCCTGGTCAACGACCTGAATTAATTGAAATTAAAGGTACAGAAAAAACATGGCCATGTGAATTAGCTTTACTGGCATTAGGTTTTACTGGTCCAGAAGCTACTTTAGCTGAACAATTAGAAATTAAAACTGATTTTAGAAGTAATTATAAAGCGAACACTAGCGAATATCAAACAAATAAACCTAAAATTTTTACTGCTGGAGATATGCGTAGAGGACAAAGTTTAATTGTTTGGGCTATTTCTGAAGGTAGAGAAGCTGCTAGAAAAGTTGATGAATATTTAATGGGTTACAGTAATTTACCAACTAAAGGAAATGGTGATTTACCTCCAATGTAATTCTTTTATAAAATAATTTTAAAAACCATTCCTTAAACAGAATGGTTTTTTTTATTTCAAAATTCTTCCTTCCAATATTATATAACTTGCTGACAATAATCATTCTTTTTTAAGTTAACAAATTCTAATTTAGTAGTCTAAATAAATTATAAAACTAAACTTAAATAAATGAAAAAAATTATAATATTATTAGTTATAACAACAATGTTATTTTCTTGTAAAACTGAAACTAAAAAAGAAGCAATTGAGAATGTTACAAAAACTGAAGAAGTTATTGAAACTCCTCAATTAGCAATTGGTGAATTTGATATAAAAGCAGGTAAATATATAAACAAAGAGGTTCAATTAAAAGGTATTGTAGACCATGTATGTAAACATGGTGGAAAAAAGTTGTTTTTAGTAACAGATGATGGCGATGCTCATGTATTCTCTGATGAACGTTTTGAAGAAGCTTTAAAAGGAAGTGAAATTATTGTTAATGGAATAGTTGAAGAAGAAAGAATTGATGAAGCTTACTTATTAAAATTAGAAGAAGATAATATTAAAAGTCACTCTGAAGGAAAATCTAATAAAGAACAATTTGACAGTAGAAAAAAATATATTCAACAATATAGAGATAAAATGAAAACTGATAGTGTTGATCATATTTCAAACTATTCGTTAAAATACGTTTCACACAAAGAATTAAAATAACAGCTTCATTTTATTATGAAAATGAAAATTTTAAGAAAATGGAGTAGAATTCTTCATAGAGATATTGGTTATTTTTTTATTGGTACTACCTTAATTTACGCTATTTCTGGAATTGCTCTTAACCATATGAGCGACTGGAATCCAAATTATTCAGTAACAATAAAAAACTTTAATACAGATTTGAATTTAAAAAATTCAACCAATGTTAAAAAAAATATTTTAATACTATTAGATAAAGTTGATAGTAGAAAAAATTACAAAAAACACTATTACCCAAATAACAATAAATTAAAAATTTTTTTAAAAGGAGGCTCTTCAATTGTTGTTAACGTAAATAAAGGTTTTGGTACAGCTGAATATTTAAGAAAACGTCCTCTAATTTTTGAAACTAATTATCTGCACTACAACCCAAATAGAATTTGGACTTGGTTTTCTGATGCGTTTGCTGTGGCATTAATTCTATTTGCAATTACTTCGTTTTTTATGGTAAAAGGTAAAAAAGGAATTACAGGACGAGGAGGAATTTATACTGCGTTAGGATTTTTAATTCCTATTCTATTTTTAATATTCTTTATGTAAAAATAAAAAAGACTCTTAAATAGAGTCTTTTTTATTTTATTTATTTAACTGTGTAAAATCTGCAATTACAAGCGCTGCAATAGCCTCTACTATAGGTACAGCTCTTGGCACTACACAAGGATCATGACGACCTTTCCCCATCATTTCAACAATATTTCCATCCTTATCGATAGTTTGTTGTTTTTGCATTATGGTAGCAACAGGTTTAAAAGCAACCCTAAAATAAATATCCATTCCGTTGCTTATACCTCCTTGAATACCTCCAGAAAGGTTTGTTTTTGTACTTCCATCTGCATTAAAACTATCGTTATGCTCACTTCCTTTCATTTTAGCGCCACAAAATCCACTACCATATTCAAAACCTTTAACTGCATTTATTGAAAGCATTGCTTTTCCTAGTTGTGCATGTAACTTATCAAATATAGGTTCACCCAAACCAACAGGTACATTTTGTATAACACATGTTATGGTACCTCCTATTGTATCTCCCTGCTTTCTAATTTCATCTATTTTTGAAATCATTTTTTCAGCAACTTCAGCATCTGGACAACGTACAATATTATCTTCAATTTTACTAAAATCTAAATCTTGATATGGTTTTTCTAAAAACAAATCTCCAACAGAAGAAGTATACGCATTTATTTTAATATTTGGAATTGATTGTTTTGCAACCGCTCCACCAACAACCCAATTTGCAGTTTCTCTAGCTGAAGTTCTTCCTCCTCCTCTATAATCTCTATGACCATACTTTTTATCGTACGTATAATCAGCATGAGAAGGTCTATAACTATCTTTAATATGTGAATAATCATTTGAACGTTGATGCACATTTTCAATAATAAATCCAATAGAAGCACCTGTAGTTTTTCCTTCAAAAATACCAGACAAAAAACGAACTTCATCTGGTTCTTTTCTTTGAGTAACAATTTTAGATTGACCAGGTTTTCTTCTATTCATTTCAGTTTGAATAGCATCAAAATCTAATTCAATTCCTGCAGGACATCCATCAATAACACCTCCAATAGCTTCACCATGAGATTCTCCAAATGTTGTTATTGTAAATATTTTTCCAAAAGTATTTGACATATACATATTTTAAGTAGCAAATGTAAAAAAAGAATTTTACAGAAGTATCATATTTCCACTGAAAAACCGCTAAAAAAACCAGAGTTTTATTGCCATAATAATAACCATAACAATTAAAAAATAACGAATCATTCCATCTCCTTTTTTTACAGACCATCTACTTGCAAACCATCCACCAGCAGCATTACCAAGTGCTAAAGTTAAACCTAGCCTCCAATTAATAGAATTATTATATATAAAAACAGCTATTGCGGCAAATGTGTAAATTAAAACAACTACAACCTTAATAGCATTACTTTTTACTAATGAAATATTATTTACCGAAGATAAAATTAATAATATAACAAAACCTACTCCAGCCTGAATAAAACCACCATAAATTCCAACAAAAAAGAACAGTACAATACTTAACCACAAATGCTTACCTGTTGTTTTCTCTATGCCTTCTAAATGCTTAAATTTAGACTTAAACACCATATAAAACACAACTAAAATCATTATAATAGCAAATATTTTATTAAAAGTATCTCCTTTGATATCAACAGCTATTTGTGCACCTAAAATTGAACCTAATAAAGCTGAAATACCTATATAAATACTAAAAGGAAACGTAACAACTCCTTTACTTTTAAAACCAGCAGTTGTAAATATGCTTTGAAAAAAAATTCCAATTCTATTTGTTCCATTTGCAATATTTGGTGGTAAGCCTAAAAAAATAAGAATTGGTAAGGTAAGTAAAGACCCTCCACCTGCTATTGTATTAATTACTCCAGTAACAAAACCAACTATTACCAGTACTATAATTTCTACTAAAGGATTCATCTAAATAATTGAAATGCAAATGTATGTTTATTTTTATTTAAAAAAAGTCTAAAAAAGTTTGAGCAAAACAAAAAAGCGTTTTATATTTGCAACCGCTAAAGGAGAAATGGCAGAGTGGTCGAATGCGGCAGTCTTGAAAACTGTTGAGGGTCACACCTCCGGGGGTTCGAATCCCTCTTTCTCCGCTAAAAACTCGAAACATACGTTTCGAGTTTTTTTATTTTATATCTTCGCATAACAATTTAAGACCTTGGAAAACAACAACTCAATAAATTTAAACAAGTACATAAGTTCTACTGGAATTTGTTCCAGGCGAGAAGCTGAAAAGTTTATAACAAGTGGCTCCGTTACTATAAATGGAAAAACAGCCCAACTAGGAAACCGCGTTTCTAAAGGCGATATTGTTGAAATTAATGGAAAACCCTTAAAAAATAAGCCAAAAACACTTTATATCGCTTTTAATAAACCTGTTGGTATTGTTTGTACAACTGACTCCAAAGAGAAAAAAAATATTATAAAATATATTAATCATAAAGATCGATTATTTCCCATTGGAAGATTAGATAAACCTTCTCAAGGACTTATTTTTTTAACCAATGATGGAGATATTGTAAATAAAATTCTTCGTGCTGGAAATAATCACGAAAAAGAATACATTGTTTCTGTAAATAAACCCATAACTGCTGAATTCATAAAAAAAATGGGAAATGGAATTCCTATTTTAGGAACTATTACAAAGAAATGTTATGTAGCTCAAATAGATAAATTCACATTTAAAATAGTACTTGTACAAGGTCTAAACCGTCAAATTAGACGTATGTGCGAGTATTTAGGTTATAATGTTACTAAATTGAATAGAACACGTATTATGAATGTTAATTTAGGAAATTTGAAAATTGGTGATTGGCGAGAAATTTCAAAAAATGAAATGAAAAAAATTAACGAAATGGTTAATTCTTCATCAAAAACTGAAGAAGCTTCCGTTGACTTAAAGAAAAAATTTCAAAGACCTAGAAAGAAATAAATTTCAATCTTCTTTTTCAACCTTATAATCTCTCAATTACTTATATTTGCCGACTATGCAATTTGAATTAAAAACAACAGACCCAAATAGTAAGGCAAGAGCCGGTGTTATTACAACAGATCATGGTAAAATTGAAACACCGATTTTTATGCCTGTTGGAACTGTAGGAACTGTAAAAGGAGTTCACCAAACTGAACTAAAAAACGAGATAAATCCAGACATTATTCTTGGAAACACTTATCATTTATATTTACGCCCACAAACTAAAATTTTAGAAAAAGCAGGTGGCTTACATAAATTTATAAACTGGGATAGAAATATTTTAACCGATAGTGGAGGTTACCAAGTTTATTCGCTCTCTGAAAGAAGAAAAATTAAAGAAGAAGGCGTTAAATTTAAAAGTCATATTGATGGATCCTACCATACATTTACTCCGGAAAATGTAATGGAAATTCAAAGAAGTATTGGTGCTGATATAATTATGGCATTTGACGAATGTACACCCTACCCTTGCGATTATAATTACGCTAAACGCTCTATGCACATGACACATCGATGGCTAGAACGTTGTATTACACATTTAGACAAAACACCTTATAAATACAATTATTCTCAAGCTTTTTTCCCAATTGTACAAGGAAGTACCTATAAAGACTTAAGAAAACAATCGGCTGAATATATTGCAGGTGTTGGTGCAGAAGGTAATGCAATTGGAGGTTTATCTGTTGGTGAACCTGCAGAAGAAATGTATGAAATGACTGAAATTGTAACAGCTATTTTACCAAAAGACAAACCTAGATATTTAATGGGCGTTGGTACACCAATAAATATTCTTGAAAATATTGCATTAGGTATTGATATGTTTGATTGTGTAATGCCAACAAGAAATGCTAGAAATGGAATGCTTTTTACGGCTCATGGAACCATTAACATTAAAAACAAAAAATGGGAAGACGACTTCTCTCCTATTGATGAAATGGATATAACGTATGTTGATACATTGTACTCTAAAGCATATTTACGCCATTTATTTGCTTCAAAAGAATTATTAGGAAAACAAATTGCTTCCATCCACAATTTAGGTTTTTATTTATGGTTGGTTCGAGAAGCTAGAAAACATATATTAGCAGGAGATTTTACCGAATGGAAAAATCGAATGGTTAAACAAATGAATAAACGCTTGTAAAAGTTGAAAATACTTGATAAATATATACTAAAAAAATATTTAAGTTCCCTAATTCTAATATTGGGGCTTTTATTACCTATTGCAATCGCTATTAATGTATCTGAAAAAATTGATAAGTTTTTAAGACATGATGATTTAGGAATAGGAGAAATTATCCAAGATTACTATGTTAACTTTATAGTTATATTTGGTAATACTTTTTTGCCTTTAGCATTGTTTATTGCTGTAATATTTTTCACATCAAAGCTAGCAAGTAATACAGAAATTATTGCAATTCATTCTGCAAAATTATCATTTACAAGGTTTTTAAAACCTTATTTTGTTGGTGCAACAATAGTAACGTTGTTTGCTTTAGCAATGAATCATTTTGTGGTTCCAAAAAGTAATAAAGTTTTTAATGAATTTGAAAGAACCTATTTAAAAAAGAAAAAATATAACCAAAACTTATTACTTAATGTAAATCTTCAATTAACTGATAGTACCTATATTTTTATAAAACAATACCATACAGAGAGAGATATGGGCTACGATTTTAGTTTTGAAAAATTTGAAGGTAATAAATTAAAACAAAAATTAATGGCGAGTTCTATTAGATGGGATAAACAAGATACTCTGTTTAAATTATCAAATTATAGACGTAGAACAATTTTAGCTTCAAAAGATATTATTGAAACAGGTTCTAATTTAGATACACTATTTGATTTTTCTCCAGACGATTTGGTAAATGTAGACTATAAAGCTAAAGAAATGAATTCTATAGAATTGGCAAAATTTATTAATAAATCCGAAAAACGAGGAATTAGTAATTTAAACACCTATTTAGTCGAATTTCATAAAAGAACCAGCTTACCAGTTTCATCATACATACTAACATTTATCGCTGTTGCATTGTCATCACGTAAAAAACGTGGTGGAATGGGTGTTAATTTAGCTATAGGAATATCGCTAATGTTTCTTTATGTTTTCTTTTTGAAAATTGCTGAAGTTTTAGGTGCAGGTGCAGAAACAAATTCATTATTTATGGTTTGGTTACCAAACCTTATTTTTGGTGCTTTAGCTATTTATTTATTCTTTAAAAATGCCAGAAACTAATTTAAAACATTATTTACACCTCCATTTACTAGTTTTTATTTGGGGATTCACTGCTATTTTAGGAGCTCTTATTTCTATTGATTCTGTTCCGTTAGTTTGGTATAGAATGCTTATGGCCACTATTATTGTTTTAGCCTATTTTATAATTAAAAGAAAAAAATTAGCAATTCCTCCAAAGGCAATTATTAAATTTATAATTGGTGGAATTTTAATTGCTGTACATTGGATAGCATTTTTTTCTGCAATTAAAATTGCTAATGTATCTATTGCATTAGTAGCTATGAGTACTGGAGCGCTATTCACCTCATTAATTGAACCTATATTTTTTAGAAGAAAAATAATTCCATTAGAATTACTATTCGGACTAATTGTTGTTTCTGGCTTATATTTAATTTTTAATGTAGAAGGAGAATATAGTTTAGGTATTATTTATGCTTTAATTGCAGCATTTTTATCTGCATTATTTTCAGTATTAAATGGATTGTATGTAAAACAATACGAAGGTGAAGTTATCTCTTTTTACCAGCTTTTATTTGGTGTAACTTTTATAACAATATACATTTTATCAACCACAGGCTTTAACATTGAAGACTACACATTAACAAATACAGATATATTATACTTATTTATTTTAAGTAGTATTTGTACAGCATACGCGTTTATAGTTTCAATAAATATTATGAAATATCTAACACCATATACCGTTATGCTTACCATTAATTTAGAACCTGTTTATGGAATAATATTAGCAGTAATTGTATTTGGTGAGAAAGAGAAAATGAGCTTTGAATTTTACATTGGAGCTTGTATTATTCTTATAACTGTTATAGTTAATGGAATTATAAAAAATAAAAAATCACGAAAATTACCTATATAAATTTTAGAAGTTATATATATTTGTATTTACATCCAAAATAAAAAAAATGGAATATTTAGAATTTGAATTACCTATTAAAGAACTAGAAGAGCAGTTAGACAAATGCGAAATAATTGGTAAAGAAAGCGGTGTTGATGTTAGCGAAAGCTGCCAAAACATTGAAAAAAAATTGCTAAAAACTAAAACAGATATATATAAAAATCTTACAGCATGGCAACGTGTACAACTTTCTCGTCACCCAAGCAGACCATACACATTAGATTACATTAATTTCTTGGCTGGAGGTACTTTTATGGAACTTCATGGAGATAGAACTGTATATGATGATAAAGCAATGGTTGGAGGTTTAGGTAAAATTGGTGATCAATCGTTTATGTTTATTGGTCAACAAAAAGGTTACAATACAAAAACACGACAGTATAGAAATTTTGGAATGTCAAATCCTGAAGGCTATAGAAAAGCTTTACGACTAATGAAAATGGCAGAAAAATTTGGAATTCCAGTAATTACGCTATTAGACACACCTGGAGCTTATCCTGGTTTAGAAGCTGAAGAACGCGGACAAGGTGAAGCAATTGCAAGAAATATTTTTGAAATGACCAAATTAAAAACACCTATTATAACTGTTGTAATTGGTGAAGGAGCTTCTGGAGGTGCCGTAGGTATTGGAGTTGGTGACAGAGTTTATATGATGGAAAACACTTGGTATTCTGTTATTTCTCCTGAATCTTGTTCTTCAATTTTATGGAGAAGCTGGGAACATAAAGAAGAAGCTGCTGAAGCATTAAAATTAACTGCTGAAGACATGAAAAAGCAGAAAATAATTGATGGAATTATTAAAGAACCTCTTGGAGGTGCTCATTTTGACAGAGTTACAGCTTTTGAAGAAGTTAAAAAAACAATTATTAAAGCTTACGATCAATTAAAAGATTTATCTGACAAAGAGCTTATAAAACAACGAATGGATAAATACATCTCGATGGGTGAATATAAAGGATAAAAAATTGACTAAAAAACCTCTCAAAATTGAGAGGTTTTTTAGTAATTTTGAGTATGTATATACTCAATTCAAAACAAATTGCTTTAGCTGATAAAGCTACTATAGAAAATAATAATATTTCTTCCATTGATTTAATGGAACATGCAGCCTCACAATGCTTTCATTGGCTACATTCTAGACTTCAGGGTCAACAAATAAAAATTCACGTTTTTTGCGGTATTGGAAATAATGGTGGTGACGGTTTAGTAATTGCTAGACTACTACATCAACACGGTTATAATATTGAATGCTATGTAGTAAACTTTAGTGAGAAAAGAACTGAAGAATTTCTAATAAATTACAACAGATTAAAAGAAATTGGAGAATGGCCAAAAGTAATTACTTGCGAAAAAGAATTCCCCGAAGTTAAATTTGAAGATATTGTAATAGATGCCATATTTGGTAATGGACTTACAAGACAACCAAAAGGTTTTACAAAAAAATTAATTCAATATATAAACAGTACAAAAGTATTTACTTTGGCTATCGATTTCCCTTCTGGGTTGTATAGCTCAAAAAGTGTAAAAAATCCAAATACAGTTTTAAAAGCAGGACATGTGCTAACCTTTCAATGTCCTAAAATGGCTTTTCTTCTTCCTGAAAATAAAAACTATTTTAGTACATGGGAAGTAGTAGAAATAGGACTAGATGAAGAGTATATTGCTAGTTTAAAACCAAAAAATCACTTCATTACTAAAAATGAAATTATTCCATTATACAAACCTCGAGAAAAATGGTCTCATAAAGGTACTTATGGACACTCATTAATAATTGGTGGAAGCTTTGGTAAAATTGGAGCTGTTACTTTAGCTGCAAAAGCTGCTTTAAAAATAGGAAGTGGATTAGTTTCTACATATGTACCAAAATGTGGTTATACAATTTTACAAACTTCAATTCCAGAAGCTATGGTTGAAGTTGATGAAGACAATGCACTTAACTATTTTAATTTTAAAACTAAACCCACTGTAATAGGAGTTGGTCCAGGAATGGGAACTTTAGAAAAAACTGTTATTGGTTTTGGAAAATTTTTAAAAGAGAATAAAATACCTTTAGTTATAGACGCTGACGCTATAAATATAATTTCTGAAAATAAAGATTTTTTAAACTATCTACCTGCTAAATCAATTTTAACCCCACATCCAAAAGAGCTTGAGAGATTGGTTGGCTCATGGGAAAATAATTACGAAAAACTTAAACTTGCTACAAAAATATCTAAAGAATTTAATGTTATTTTAGTTTTAAAAGATGCTCATACTATTATTATAGATGGGAATTCAAAATTTATTAACTCTACAGGAAACCCTTCTTTGGCTACTGGAGGTAGTGGTGATGTTTTAACTGGAATAATAACAGGATTAATAGCGCAAGGTTATTCTCCAATAAACGCAGCAATTTTCGGAGTTTATTTACATGGTAGAACCGCTGATTTAGGTTCTCAAGATTTAGGTTTTGAAACTTTTACCGCAAGTACTATTTTAGAATATTTACCAGATGCCCTTCTAGATTTATTTAAAAAAGAAGAACCTATTCAAAAAGAAGAAGAAACAGAAGAACCAAAAGAATAAAAAAAAAGCTCCTAAAATTAGGAGCTTTTTAACAAACATTTTTTAATAAATTAAATTCCTAAAGCCTTTAATTCTTCTTTTAAAGCTGGATTTGAAGGTCTTTTAGCATTTGAATCTACTATTTTTCCTTGAGGATCAATAAGTATAAAACGAGGTATACTATTAACATTATATTCTCTAATAAAATCAGAATTAAAATCTTTATCAGCAAATAATTGAATACCACTTAATTGTTCAGCTGCAACCATTTTTTTCCAGCTATCGTAACTTCCACGTTTACCATCAACATTATCTACTGAAATACTTACAAACTCAATATTTTTACCATGAAAATCTTCTTCTAAAGCTTTTAATGATGGTATTTCGCGTTTACAAGGTCCACACCAAGTAGCCCAAATATCTATGTAAACATATTTTCCTTTTAAATCAGTTAATGATGTTTTCCCACCTTTAAAATTTTCATAATTTTCAAAAACTGGTGAATCATTTCCGGCTGCAAATTTCACTAAATTAGAATGTTCACGCTCATAACTTGATTCTACAAACCCAAAAAATTGTTTATTATTTTTTTCTGCTATTTCTAATACTAAAGAGTCAACATTTTTTTTATTAAATGCATTTATTTCGTCTTTAGCTGAAGCTATTTTTGTTTTAAATGCTGCTTCATCTAATTTAAAATACTCTTTTGGATCTCCTTTCTCTCCAGTGAAAAAGTTAATTAAATTAGCAAAATAAATATTTGATTCTTTTCCGTTACCCTCAAAATCAAAACTTTCAGTAGGCTTTTCTCCATTTTGAGAAATTTTTAAATTGTACCCATTTTCCAAGAAAATAGTAGTTTTCACACCATCCTCTGTACTTATTGCATACATATCTTTCTTAATTTTTAAAGTATCTGAAAAATTACCATCTTCATCAACTTTTATAATTTTTGAATAACTTCTACCATTCAGTAATAATTCATTTGCTGTTGTATTAATTTTACCAGATACTTTAGCATATTCCGGATTTTCTGTTTTACATGCTGCAAAAACTACTATTGCAACTACCATTAAAGTTAATTTCTTCATTTTATATATTTAATTTATTTAAATCATTTATTAATTTAGAATCTGACGGACGTTTTGCGTTAGAATTTATTATATTTCCTTCTGTATCAATTAAAATAAAACGAGGAATTCCTTTAATTAAATAATCCTTTACAAAATCAGATTCCCAATCTTTGTCGGCAAATAATTGAACACCTTTCAATTCTAAATCTGTTACCATTTTTTTCCAAGTTTCATGGTCTTTAGCTTTATCTACTGAAATACTGATAAACTCAATATTTTTCCCATGATATTTTTTCTCTAATTCTTTTAATGAAGGTATTTCTCGCTTACAAGGTCCACACCAAGTAGCCCAAACATCAATATATACATATTTTCCTTTAAAATCATCTAACGAAGTTGTTCCACCATTAAAATTTTCATAATCCACAAATTTTGGAGAAGGTTGTCCTTTAGCAACTGTTTTAAGCTTATTATAACTTTCAGTTATTTTAGCTTTATGCTCATTATTTGAAGAATTATCCATATATAACTTGTAATAATCTTCTAAATTTTCAGTGTATGTTATGCCGTATTTTACATCATCAAACAATAGTTGATTTTTTATTTTTTCGTTTTCAGCTTTACTTACGGCAACTAAAAAAGCAATATCTTCTGAAATGGAATCTGTTTCTATTAATTTTGAAGCTGCTTCTCTATAGTGCGTGTTTACCATGTTTTTATAACCTTGAGAAAACATAAAGTCTTCTTCGTTATTAAAATCGGTTACTTTTTCAACATCAGCTAATAAATTTTCAGACGCCTTAAAATCTTTATCTTGAGCATAATGTGCATGGTAACGTTCAAAAATAGTTAAGTTTGAAATATAATCATAGTTAATATTACGTAACTCTTTAGCTTTAAACGCTTCTGAAATATTACTTGTTGAATTTAATAATTCAATAGCTGCATTTTTTGCTTCTATACGAGTAGCTTTATAATCAGCTTCATTTTTTTTGTAAATTTCTGGTCCGTTACCTATAATTTCTTTAACTCTTTTATTTTTTAATAATAGATAGTTAGAAATTTCAGATCCTTTTCCAGTAATAACTAGAGTACTATCCATATTTTCAGCATCAAAATCAACTTTAATACTTGAACCATTTTCAATAAAAAGCTCTACTCCATTTCTACCTTGATATAAAATATATTTATTAGGTTCAACTTTTAAAGTATCTAAAAACGAACCATCTTCATTTACTTTAATAACTTGCTTAAAGTATCTATCTGAACTTATTACAGTTAGATCTTCAGCAGATTTATTTATTATTTTTCCAGAAATAATTGCATATTCTACTGCTGTTTCTTTTTTGCAAGAAACAACAAGCATTAATGCAATAAAAAACATTATTCTTTTCATTATATTTAATTGATTTATTTACAATTTCCCAAAGATAAAATTAAAAAAACAATTCATTATTGTTAGTATAACTTTAACAAAATATTTGCATATGTGCTTTTGAATCTCCAACTTTGAAATACCAATTTATAGTTATGACAAATTATCACTTCATAAATTCAGATTCAATTAGTTTTGAAAATTTAAGAACAATTATTCATACTAACATGCTCTTAAAATTATCTGATGAAGCTATTGATAATATAAAAAAATGTAGACTTTATTTAGATGAAAAAATAAAAAACAATCACCAACCAATTTATGGTATAAACACAGGTTTTGGATCGTTATGCAATGTTAAAATAGACAATAAAAATTTAAGAAAATTACAAGAAAATTTAGTTAAAAGCCATGCTTGTGGTACAGGAGAAGAAGTCCCTCAAGATATTGTAAAGTTAATGTTGTTACTTAAAATTCAATCGTTAAGTTACGGACATTCAGGAGTTCAACTCGAAACTGTATTACGCTTAATTGATTTTTACAATAATAATATTATACCTATTGTATTTACACAAGGTTCTTTAGGCGCTTCGGGAGATTTAGCTCCGTTAGCACATTTATCACTACCACTTTTTGGAGAAGGTAACGTACATTATAAAGGTAAAAAAGTTACTGGAAAGTCTATTTTAAAAAAATTTGAATGGAGTAAAATAAAATTAAAATCTAAAGAAGGTTTAGCTCTTTTAAACGGAACACAGTTTATGACAGCATACGGTGTGCATTTAGTTTTAAAATCGTACAAACTTTCATATTTAGCTGATTTAATTGGTACACTTTCACTGGAAGCCTTTGATGGCAGAATTTCTCCTTTTAAGGATTTAATTCATAAAATTAGACCACATTACGGACAATTAAAAACTGCAAAACGTATTAAAGAATTTTTACAAGAAAGTGAAATAATACATCAATCAAAAGAACATGTTCAAGATCCATATTCATTTAGATGCATACCACAAGTACATGGAGCTAGTAAAGATGCTTTTGAATATGTAAAAAAAGTATTTACAACTGAAATTAATTCAGTTACAGATAATCCAAATATTTTTATTGAAGAAGACGAAATTATTTCTGGAGGAAATTTTCATGGTCAACCATTGGCGTTGGCGTTAGATTTTTTAGCTATTGCACTTGCCGAATTAGGTAATATTTCTGAACGAAGAATTTTTCAATTAGTTTCTGGTTTACGTGGCTTACCTCCTTTTTTAGTTAAAAATCCAGGTTTAAACAGTGGTTTTATGATTCCTCAATATACTGCAGCTAGTATTGTAAACCAAAATAAACAATTAGCAAACCCTTGCTCAACAGATTCTATAGTTTCAAGTAATGGACAAGAAGATCATGTAAGTATGGGCGCAAATTCTGCTACCAAAGCAAAACGGATAGTTGATAATTTAGAAACTATTTTGGCTATTGAATTGTTAAATGCTTCTCAAGCTCTACATTTTAGATTGCCTTTAAAAACATCACCTTTTCTTGAATCAATTTTAAAATCTTTTAGAGATGAAGTAGATTTTATAGAAAATGACAAAATTTTAAGTACTGAAATTGAAAAAACAAAACTATTTATAAAACATTTGGTTATAGATAATGAAGAAATTTTTAGTTAAAAATTATATTCATATCAAAAAAAAAAACACTCTTTTAAAGAGTGTTTTTTTTGATTAATTCAAACATTTATTATTTACTTTCTATTTTATTATGAGAATACTTTTATTTAAATTTTATTATTACTTACTTTATTAATGAAAAACAAAATTCTTTTGTTTTACTATGCAAATATACAAAGAGAAATTATTACTACAACGTTTTCTTTGTGAAATTATTATTAATTTAACATTAAAACGCTCTTTTATTAATTCTTTAACATATTTAAGAACGTCTAATTAGCATATTTTTAACAAATGTACACTGTACAATTGCTAAAATATACGTTCTCCTAATTTTTTTAATTATATTAGTTTTAAATCAAAATTTAACTTCATGAAAAAATTAACCTATTTATTACTTTTTATTACAATTCTACTTTCTTGTAAATCAGAAATACCAAAAGAAAAAATTTCGGAAAATATTGAAATTCAACAACAGAAATTTGATGAGGATCTAGCAAAAAAATATGGAGCTGATGATTATGGAATGAAAAAATATGTAATTGCCTTTTTAAAAAGAGGTCCAAACAGAAATCAAGATTCTATTACTAAAGCCAACCTTCAACGTAAACATATGGCTAATATTAATAAATTAGCTAAAGAAGGTAAACTAGTTTTAGCTGGACCATTTTTGGGTAATGATAATTTACGTGGAATATATATATTTGATGTTGAAAGTATTGAAGAAGCAAAAAAACTAACAGAAACAGATCCTGCAATAAAAGCTGGTTCTTTAGAAATGGAACTCAAAGAATGGTATGGTTCAGCTGCCTTAATGGCTATTAATAAGCTACACAAAAAAATAGCAAAAATTGAAATATAAAAAAAGCCAAACTATTTTTTGGCTTTTTTTAAATAACAAGTTACACTAATAAAGCTTATAGCTTAATCCAAACATTAAATTTCCTTTTGGCATTGGCACCAAATTAGTTTCAGAATATTCAGAGTTAAAAATATTATTAGCGGTAGCAGATAATAACCATTTTTTATTAAGATTTGTTGATATTTTAGCATCGACTACATTATAACTTTCACCATCTGTTCTTTCAACATAACGATAAGAAATTGAATTACTTATGTTATCACAAAATTTAAAGTCTAAAGTAGTATTAAATTGGTGTTTAATACTATTTAAAGAATAGCGTGTAAACTGAACATTTTCATCTTTAATTTCATCATCTATAAAACTATAAGACATATTAACTTTTTGCTTTTGAGTACCTAAAACAAAACTATACCCTAAATTTGTTTCAAAACCTCTAGTAATTACTTCACTAAAGTTCTGGCTTTTCCACTTATCTTCTAAATTCTCTTTAGTCCAATCTATTAGGTTGTCTGATTTTCTATGAAATAAAGCCACATTAATTTTCCAATTATTTTTTGAAAATTTAAATCCTAACTCTTCTGACAAAGCGGATTCAGCTTCTAATTCAGGGTTCCCTTCAGTAGTTGAACCAATGTAATATAAATCTGTAAAGGTTGGTACACGATACGTATATCCTATATTTCCATATAGTTTTATACTTTCAGACATTTTAAATCCAACATCTATACCTGGAAATGCATTTGTATCAAAATCTGAATAAGAACTTATAGCAACACCTGGAGTAATATCAAATTTATTAAGCTCAAATCTGTGTTCAAAAAAACCAGTAATTGCAGTTCTGTTATGATCGTTTAAATTATTACTCACCAAAAAAATACGAGCTATATCAATTCCAATACCTGTTTTACCAAAAGATGAATTTACTTCTACATTTGTTTCTACACCAACTTTATTTGATATATGCAAATTTCTATATATTGAAGGATTACTTCTTATATAAACATACATATCTTGATTTCTACGCCAGTAAACTCTGGGCTTAATAACAAAATCTCCAGAAGTATATTTTGTACCTAATGCAACTAAACTTGTTTGAGTTTCTTCATATTGATCTATTGCTTCTGGTGAAGCATAAAAACCATTAGCACCAAAATCTCTACCCGTAAATGAGCTTGTTATATTATAATTTCCCAAATTTGCTTTTAAAAAAATAGATTTATTCACAAAATCCGTATTATATCTATAACCATCGGACTCTTGATAACCAACTGAAGCTAGAATTCCACCATTCTTAAACTTTTGATTAAATAAAATTGTTCCTTTCTTATTTTCATAAGAACCATATGCTAATAAAGCTTTTAATGAATTTTCTGTTATTTTTTTTGTGACAATATTAATAGCGCCAGTAAAAGCATTTTGACCATAAATACGAGCTGCAGGACCTTTTATAACTTCAATTCTTTCAATTGTATTTAAATCTAATATTGCGTTCATAGTATGGTGTCCCGTTTGTGCATCATCCATTTTTACGCCATCAATTAAAACAAGTGTTTGATCTAAACTTCCTCCACGTATATACAAATCAGATTGCATACCATCAACTCCTCTTCTACGGATATCAACTCCAGCAATTTGTTGTAATAAATCAGCTACGTTATTTGCAGGTAACTTTTGAATTTCTTCAGAAGAAATTAATTCTATAGTTCTAGATGTTTTAGAAAAAGGTAAAGTAATTCTATTAGATGTTATTTCAATTTCTTTTAATTTTACAGTGTCTTTTTGTGCAAAAGCTGTATTTGATAAAATTATTATAAAAAGAAAATATTTAATTTTAGTAATCATTCTAATTAGTTTTAAAAAGAGTTCAAAACTAAAAAGAAGTTCACTTTTGAAATAAAAAAAAGGCAAAAAAAAACGTCGAATTTTATTCGACGTTTTTTTTATTTTATGCTTCACCTACCGGTCCAAAATTCATTGGAATTGGCGGTTGTTCATAATCTTTTATCTCACCATGGTGTTGCTCAAACTTTTTAACATTTTCAGCTAAAGCTTTTGCTAATCTTTTTGCATGTTGAGGAGTCAAAATAATTCTTGATTTTACTTTAGCCTTTGGTTGTCCAGGCATAACACTAATAAAATCTACAATAAATTCTGAAACTGAATGATTTATAATAGCTAAATTAGAATAAATTCCTTCAGCAGTTTTATCGTCCAATTCAATATTTATTTGTCCTTCTTTTGACTTGTTTTTATCACTCATAATTATAAGTTAGAGTCCATTTCTTCTTTTGAACCAACAATAATATTGTCGTATACTCTCATACCTGTACCTGCAGGGATTCTCTTACCTACAATTACATTTTCTTTTAACCCTTCTAATGTATCAACTTTACCACTAACAGCAGCTTCGTTTAATACTTTAGTTGTTTCTTGGAACGATGCAGCAGAGATAAACGATTTAGTTTGTAACGATGCTCTAGTAATACCCTGAAGTATTTGTTGAGCCGTTGCTGGTTGTGCATCACGTGCAACAACTAATTCTTTATCTTCTCTACGTAAAATTGAATTTTCATCACGTAATTCACGTGGTGATACTATTTGACCTTCTTTTAAGTTAGAAGAATCTCCAGCATTTTCAATTACTTTCATTCCATAAATTTCATCATTTTCGGTAATAAAATCATTTTTATGAATTAATTGATTTTCTAAAAATAAAGTATCTCCAGAATCAATAATTTTAACTTTACGCATCATTTGGCGAACAACCACTTCATAATGCTTATCATTAATTTTTACACCTTGTAATCTATAAACCTCTTGAATTTCATTTACTAAATACTCTTGAACCGCAGCCGGACCTTGAATATTTAATATATCATTTGGTGTAACAGCACCTTCAGAAAGCGGCATACCTGCTTTAATAAAATCATTTTCTTGAACTAAAATTTGATTAGAAAGTTTAACTAAATACTTTTTAATCTCTCCAAGTTTAGATTCTACTATAATTTCACGGTTACCACGTTTAATTTTACCAAAAGAAACTACACCATCAATTTCAGAAACTACAGCTGGATTTGAAGGGTTACGAGCTTCAAATAATTCTGTTACTCTAGGTAAACCTCCTGTAATATCACCTGCTTTTCCAGATTTACGAGGAATTTTTACAATAATTTTACCTGATGCAATTTGTTCTCCATCTTCAACAATTAAATGAGCTCCAACTGGTAAATTATAAGATCTAATTACTTCATCACCATCTTTTAATAATAAAGCTGGAATAACTTTTTTGTTTTTAGACTCTATAATTACTTTTTCTTGGAAACCTGTTTGCTCATCAATTTCAACTATGTAATTAATACCTTGTTCAATATTATCAAACTCAATTTTACCAGCAAATTCAGAAACTATAACACCATTAAATGGATCCCATTTACATACAACATCATCTTTTTTAAGTTT
This sequence comes from Lutibacter sp. TH_r2, assembly GCF_033101135.1. NCBI lineage: Bacteria > Pseudomonadati > Bacteroidota > Flavobacteriia > Flavobacteriales > Flavobacteriaceae > Lutibacter > Lutibacter sp. TH_r2. The sequence continues at coordinate 151,865 of NZ_JAWMPV010000002.1, read as the reverse complement.
TTGTCCATTCTTAACAAAAATAGTTGAACCATAAGGAATGTTATTAGTACTTACTGTTAAACCAGATTTTTCGTCTATTATTTTAGCTTCAGAAGTTCTAGAAACAACAATATCAATATCATTACCGTCTGAATCTTGACCTTTTACAGTTCGTAAATCTTCAATTACTACTTTTCCTGGGAATTTAACAATTAAGCTATTATCTTCTGAAATATTACCTGCAACACCACCAACGTGGAATGTACGTAATGTTAATTGCGTACCAGGTTCTCCAATAGATTGAGCAGCAACTACTCCAACTGCTTCACCAATTTGAACCATTTTTCGAGTTGAAAGATTTATTCCATAACATTTAGAACAAATTCCTTTTTTAGCTTCACATGTTAATGCTGAACGAACTTCAACACTATCTATTTGAGTTCCTTCAATTTTTTTAGCAATTTCAGTAGTAATTTCTTCTCCAGAATGTACTAGTATTTCTTCAGTAACTGGATCCACAACATCATGTAATGATGTTCTACCATCAATTCGCTCACTTAAAGATTCTACAATTTCATCATTCTTTTTCAATGCTGAAACAGACAACCCTCTTAATGTACCACAATCATGCTCATTAATAATAACATCTTGTGAAACATCTACTAAACGACGAGTTAAATATCCTGCATCGGCAGTTTTTAATGCTGTATCCGCAAGACCTTTACGAGCACCGTGTGTTGAGATAAAGTATTCAAGAATTGATAAACCTTCTTTAAAGTTAGAAAGAATTGGATTTTCAATAATCTCTCCACCTCCTGATGTAGATTTTTTAGGTTTCGCCATTAATCCACGCATACCTGTTAACTGACGAATTTGTTCTTTAGAACCCCTTGCACCAGAATCTAGCATCATAAATACCGAGTTAAACCCTTGTTGATCTTCACGTAAACGCTTCATCGACAATTCTGTTAAACGATTGTTTGTAGAACCCCAAACATCAATCACCTGGTTGTAACGCTCTTTACCAGTTAACATACCCATATTATAGTTAGCTACAATATTGTCAACTTGTGCGTTAGCTTCAGCAATCATTGTATGTTTTTCTGGTGGAATAATAATATCCCCTAAACTAAATGATAATCCTCCACGGAATGCAAACATATATCCCATTCCTTTCATATCATCCAAGAATTTTCCAGTAGTAGGAACATCAGTAACTTTTAAAATATTACCAATAATATCTCTTAATGATTTTTTATTCAATACTTCATTTACATAACCAGCAGCTTCAGGTACAACCTCGTTAAATAAAACTCTACCTACGGTAGTTTTTATTAACATAGAAACTAACTCACCTTCTTCATTAAAGTCTTTTGTTCTAACAGTAATAGAAGCATTTAAATCAACAGCTTTTTCATTGAATGCTATTGTTACTTCTTCTGGAGAATAAAAAGTCAATCCTTCACCTTTTACAGGAGCTTCAGGAGTTGATTTTCTTTCTTTAGTCATATAATATAAACCAAGTACCATATCCTGTGAAGGTACCGTAATTGGAGCTCCATTTGCTGGGTTTAATATATTATGAGACGCTAACATTAGTAACTGACACTCTAAAATAGCTTCAGGTCCTAATGGTAAATGTACCGCCATTTGATCCCCATCAAAATCGGCATTAAATGCCGTACACACTAATGGGTGTAATTGAATTGCTTTCCCTTCAATTAATTTTGGTTGAAAAGCTTGGATACCTAAACGGTGTAACGTAGGCGCACGGTTTAACATTACAGGATGTCCTTTTAAAACATTCTCTAAAATATCCCATACAACTGGTTCTCTTTTATCAATAATTTTTTTTGCAGATTTCACTGTTTTTACAATTCCTCTTTCTATTAATTTTCTAATAATAAAAGGTTTGTATAATTCAGCTGCCATATCTTTTGGCAATCCACATTCGTATAATTTTAATTCTGGTCCAACAACAATAACCGAACGTGCTGAATAATCAACACGTTTACCTAATAAGTTTTGACGGAAACGACCTTGTTTACCTTTTAAACTATCAGATAATGATTTTAATGGTCTGTTAGATTCAGTTTTTACTGCTGAAGATTTACGTGTGTTATCGAATAATGAATCTACTGATTCTTGTAACATACGTTTTTCGTTACGTAAAATAACTTCTGGAGCTTTGATCTCCATTAATCTTTTTAAACGATTGTTACGAATAATTACTCTTCGGTATAAATCATTTAAATCTGAAGTTGCAAAACGACCACCATCTAATGGTACTAATGGACGTAATTCTGGTGGAGTCACCGGAATTACTTTCATTATCATCCACTCTGGTTTGTTTTCTCTATTTTTTTGTGCATCTCTAAAAGCTTCAACAACATTTAAACGCTTTAAAGCTTCTGTTTTACGTTGTTTTGAAGTTTCTGTATTTGCTTTATGACGCAATGAATATGATAATTCATCTAAATCTAAACGTTTAAATAATTCAATTAAACATTCAGCACCCATTTTAGCAATAAACTTTTCTGGGTCATTATCATCTAAATACTGATTTTCAACAGGGAATGTTTCTAAAATATCTAAATATTCTTCCTCTGTTAAAAAGTCCATTTTTTGAACTGGTTCACCTTCAGCATTTTTAGCTCCTGCAGGTTGAATTACTACGTAACGTTCGTAGTAAATAATCATATCTAACTTTTTTGAAGGCAACCCTAAAAGGTACCCCATTTTGTTAGGTAAAGATTTAAAGTACCAGATATGAGCAACAGGAACCACCAAATTAATGTGTCCTACTCTATCTCTACGTACTTTTTTTTCTGTAACCTCAACACCACATCGGTCACAAACAATTCCTTTATAACGAATTCTTTTGTATTTACCACAGGCACATTCATAATCCTTGATAGGACCAAAAATTCGCTCGCAAAACAATCCGTCTCTCTCTGGTTTGTGCGTACGGTAATTTATCGTTTCAGGTTTTAAAACTTCTCCGTTTGATTTTTCTAAAATCGCTTCAGGAGATGATAAACCTATTGAAATTTTGTTAAACTTTTTTACAGTGTATTTATCGTTTTTTCTGGCCATAATAATTTGATGGTATCGAATTTTATATGTAAAAAGGTAGATAGGAATTAAAAATTCCTATCTACAAAAATTTTATTATTCTTCTAATCTAACGTCTAGCCCAAGCCCTTTTAACTCATGCATTAATACGTTAAACGACTCTGGTAATCCTGGTTCTGGCATTGTTTCACCTTTTACAATGGCTTCATAAGTTTTAGCTCTACCTAAAACATCATCTGATTTCACTGTTAAGATTTCACGTAATGTACTTGATGCACCATAAGCTTCAAGTGCCCAAACCTCCATTTCTCCAAAACGCTGACCACCAAACTGTGCTTTACCACCTAATGGTTGCTGCGTTATTAATGAGTAAGGTCCAATAGAACGAGCATGCATTTTATCATCAATCATATGACCTAATTTAATCATATAAATTACACCTACTGTTGCAGGTTGATCAAAACGTTGTCCTGTTCCACCATCATATAAATATGTATGGCCAAAATCTGGAATACCTGCTTCATTAGTTAATGCTGTAATTTGGTCTATAGTTGCTCCATCAAAAATTGGTGTAGCAAACTTTCTACCTAAATCTTGTCCTGCCCAACCTAAAACAGTTTCATAAATTTGTCCAATATTCATACGAGAAGGTACACCTAATGGATTTAATACAATATCTACTGGTGTTCCATCTTCTAAAAATGGCATATCTTCTTGACGTACAATTCTAGCAACAATACCTTTGTTACCATGACGTCCAGCCATTTTATCACCCACTTTTAATTTACGTTTTTTAGCTATGTAAATTTTAGCAAGTTTTAAAATACCTGCAGGAAGTTCATCACCTACTGAAATAGTAAATTTATCTCTTCGCAATGATCCTTGTAAATCATTAACTTTAATTTTATAGTTATGGATTAATTCCGAAACTAAAGAATTTATGTGATCATCAGTTGTCCAAACACCTTTTGTTAAGTGAGCAAAATCTGTTACTGCATTTAACATTTTTAAAGTGAATTTTTTACCTTTTTGAAGAATTTCCTCTTCTAAATCATTCTGAACTCCTTGAGAAGTTTTACCACTAACTAAATGAAATAATTTATCAACCAAAATTGAACGTAATTCTTCAAATTTAGCACTATACTTACTCTCTAAATTAGCAATATCTACTTTATCTTTAGCTCTCTTTGATTTATCTTTAACAGCTCTTTCAAACAACTTCTTATCAATTACAACACCTCTTAATGATGGCGAAGCTTTTAACGAAGCATCTTTTACATCTCCTGCTTTATCTCCAAAAATTGCACGAAGTAATTTTTCTTCAGGCGTTGGATCAGATTCTCCTTTAGGAGTAATTTTACCAATTAAAATATCGCCAGGTTTTACTTCAGCACCAATACGAATCATTCCATTTTCATCTAAATCTTTAGTAGCTTCTTCAGAAACGTTAGGAATATCATTAGTTAATTCTTCAGCACCTAATTTAGTATCTCTCACATCCATTGAGTATTCATCAATATGAATTGATGTAAAGATATCTTCACGAACTACTTTTTCAGAAATTACAATTGCATCCTCAAAATTATACCCTTTCCAAGGCATAAAGGCTACTTTCATATTTCTACCTAAAGCTAATTCACCACTTTGAGTTGCATAACCTTCACAAAGAACTTGCCCTTCTTCAACTCTATCACCTTTTCTAACAATAGGTTTTAAGTTAATTGAGGTTCCTTGATTTGTTTTTCTAAATTTAATTAGATTATATGTTTTACTATCTACATCAAAACTAACCATACGGTCTTCATCAGTTCTATCGTATTTAATAGTAATAATATTAGCATCAACATAAGTTACTTCACCCGCACTTTCTGCATTTATTAAAATACGAGAATCTTTTGCTACTCTTCTTTCTAATCCAGTTCCAACAATTGGAGATTCTGGACGTAATAAAGGTACAGCCTGACGCATCATGTTCGATCCCATCAATGCACGGTTGGCATCATCATGTTCCAAAAATGGAATTAATGAAGCTGAAATAGAAGCAATTTGATTTGGAGCAACATCCATGAAGTTAATTTCTACTGGATCTACAACAGGATAATCGGCTTCTTCACGAGCAATTACTCGTTCTTGAACAAAACTTCCATCATCTTTTAAAGGTAAGTTTGATTGAGCAAACTTCATTCCTTCTTCTTCTTCTGCACTTAAATATCTAGGTTCATCAACTATGTTAACTTTCCCTTCTGATATTTCTCTATAAGGTGTTTCAATAAATCCTAAATTGTTAACCTTTGCAAATACTGCTAATGAAGAAATTAAACCAATATTTGGTCCTTCAGGTGTTTCAATTGGACATAAACGACCGTAATGTGTATAGTGAACATCTCGAACTTCGAAACCTGCTCTTTCACGAGACAAACCTCCAGGTCCTAATGCAGATAATCTACGTTTGTGTGTTATTTCTGCTAATGGATTTGTTTGATCCATAAATTGAGATAACTGGTTTGTTCCAAAAAATGAATTAATTACTGATGATAATGTTTTAGCATTAATCAAATCAATAGGTGTAAACACCTCGTTATCACGAACATTCATTCTTTCACGAATAGTACGAGCCATACGTGATAAACCAACTCCAAACTGACTTGCTAACTGTTCACCTACAGTTCTAACACGACGGTTTGATAAGTGGTCAATATCATCAACTTCAGCTTTTGAATTAACAAGCTTAATTAAGTTTTTGATAATAGTTATTATATCTAGTTTTGTTAATACTTTTTGATCAATATCAACATCTAACTCTAATTTTTTATTCATTCTATATCGTCCAACTTCACCTAAATTGTAACGTTGTTCCGAAAAGAATAATTTATCTATAATACCTTTTGCGGTTTCAAAATCTGGCGGTTCAGCATTACGTAATTGGCGATAGATATGCTCAACTGCTTCTTTTTCAGAGTTTGTAGGATCTTTTTGAAGCGTATTATGAATAATAGCGTAATCAGCTGATTGGTTATCTTCTTTATGTAAAAGAATTGTTTTTGAACCAGAATCAACTATTTCTTCAATATGTTCTTTTTCTAATATTGTATCACGATCTAAAATAATCTCATTACGTTCAATAGATACAACTTCACCAGTATCTTCATCAACAAAGTCTTCAAACCATGTTTTTAATACACGAGCTGCTAATTTTCTTCCTAAAACTTTTTTAACTCCACTTTTAGAAACTTTAATTTCTTCTGCAAGGTTAAAAATTTCAAGAATATCTTTATCTCGTTCGTAACCAATTGCTCTAAACAATGTAGTTACAGGTAATTTTTTCTTTCTATCAATATAAGCATACATTACTTGATTGATATCGGTAGCAAATTCAATCCAAGAACCCTTAAAAGGAATTACTCTTGCTGAATATAATTTTGTTCCATTTGCATGGAATGATTGCCCAAAGAAAACTCCAGGAGAACGGTGTAATTGAGATACAACAACTCTTTCAGCTCCATTGATACAAAAAGTACCACTATGAGTCATATAAGGAATTGTACCTAAATATACATCCTGCACAATTGTTTCAAAATCTTCGTGCTCTGGGTCTGTACAATATAATTTTAAACGGGCTTTTAGAGGTACACTATAGGTAAGACCTCTTTCAATACATTCTTGTATCGAGTAACGTGGTGGATCAACAAAGTAATCCAAAAACTCTAATACAAATTGATTACGAGTATCGGTTATTGGGAAGTTATCCAAGAAGGTTTTATACAATCCTTCATCACTTCGTTCGTCAGCTTTAGTTTTTAACTGGAAAAAATCTTGAAACGATTTTACCTGAATATCCAAAAAATCTGGATATTCCATAACTAATTTAGCTGATGCAAAGTTTATTCTTTCGGTGAATTTTTTTGTTGCCAATGGACAAAAACTTTAGGTTAAAAAAACTATTAAAATATAAGAACGAATATATACGCAAAATGGTTTAGGCCTAAGGAAACCCTAAGACCTAAACCTAAAATTTTGTAACTTAGTTAAGCTTACTTAAGCTCAACCTCTGCTCCAGCTTCTTCTAATGATGCTTTTAAGCCTTCTGCTTCATCTTTAGAAACACCTTCTTTGATAGGTGCTGGTGCGCTATCTACAATTCCTTTAGCTTCTTTTAATCCTAAACCAGTTAATTCTTTAACTAATTTTACTACTGCTAATTTAGAACCACCTGCCGCTTTTAAAATTACGTCGAATTCTGATTGTTCTTCAGCTGCTGCTTCTCCACCTGCTGCTGGACCTGCTACTGCAACTGCTGCTGCTGCTGGTTCAATACCGTATTCTTCTTTTAAAATATCAGCTAACTCATTTACTTCTTTTACTGTTAAGTTAACAAGTTGTTCTGCGAAATCTTTTAAATCTGCCATTTCTCTTTGTTTAAATTTTATTTTAGTTTATTTGTGCACTTATTCTTTTTCTGATAATGTTTTTAAGATACCTGATAATTTACTACCACCAGATTGTAACGCTGAAATTACGTTTTTAGCTGGAGATTGTAATAAGGTAATAACGTCTCCAATAAGCTCTTCTTTAGACTTAATGTTAACAAGCATATCTAATTGGTCATCACCAATGTAAATTGCTTCTTCAACATAAGCACCTTTTAAAACGGGCTTTTTAGATTTTTTACGAAATTCTTTAATTAATTTCGCTGGTGCATTACCTGTCTCAGATACTAAAATTGATGTATTACCTTTTAATGTTGTTGGTAACTCACCAAATTCTTTATCAGATTTTTCCATTGCCTTTTCAAGCAATGTATTTTTAACAACCGATAGTTTGATATTTGCTTTGAAACATGCTCTACGTAAGTTTGAAGTTTCTGTAGCATTTAATCCTGATATATCTGCTAAATAGATAATACTACCTTCAGTTAACTGTGTTGTTAAAGCCTCTATTACTTGTGATTTTTCTTCTCTCGTCATAATTATAAGATTTTAACTTTGTGAAACTGATTTAGCATCTATACTAACACCAGGACTCATTGTACTAGACATATAAATACTTTTTATATAAGTACCTTTAGCTGCTGTTGGTTTTAACTTTATCAAAGTATGTAATAATTCATTTGCATTGTCTGCAATTTTGTCAACATCAAAAGATGCTTTACCAATAGAAGCATGTACAATTCCAGTTTTCTCAACTTTAAAGTCAATTTTACCAGCTTTCACATCTTTTACTGCTTTTGCTACATCCATTGTTACAGTACCTGTTTTTGGGTTAGGCATTAAACCTCTAGGACCTAAAACTCTTCCTAAAGGACCTAATTTTCCCATTACACTTGGCATTGTAATAATTACGTCAACATCTGTCCAACCTCCTTTAATTTTCTGAAGGTATTCATCTAATCCCACATAATCAGCACCTGCTTCTTTAGCTTCGTCTTCTTTATCTGGAGTTACTAATGCTAAAACTTTAACATCTTTTCCGGTTCCGTGTGGTAATGTTACAACACCTCTAACCATTTGATTTGCTTTTCTAGGATCAACTCCTAATCTAACAGCTAAATCAATAGATGCATCAAAATTTACATTAGTAATTTCTTTTACTAAAGCTGAAGCTTCACTTACAGTTAAAGCTTGATTTCTATCAACTTTAGCTACTGCTTCTTTTTGCTTTTTTGTTAATTTTGCCATTTCTTAAATAACTGTTTATTGTTTAATAGGAGCTACTCCCTTTACTTTAATTCCCATTGAGCGAGCTGTACCAGCCATCATTAACATTGCTGATTCAACTGTAAATGCATTTAAATCAGGCATTTTATCTTCAGCAATAACTCTCAATTGATCCCAAGTAACTGTAGCTACTTTAACACGATTAGGTTCTCCTGAACCTTTCTTTACTTTAGCTGCTTCTAATATTTGAACAGCTGCTGGAGGAGTTTTAATTACAAAATCAAAAGATTTATCCTTGTAAACTGTAATAGCTACAGGTAAAACTTTACCTTGTTTATCTTGAGTTCTAGCATTAAACTGCTTACAGAACTCCATAATATTAACTCCGGCAGCACCTAAAGCAGGTCCAACAGGTGGTGATGGGTTTGCTGCCCCTCCACGTACTTGTAACTTAACTACTTTACTTACTTCTTTTGCCATTTTTTAATTTTAAATTAGATATTACATATAAGTTGGAAGCTAACTGTAATATCAAAAATTACTTTTGTAACAATTATGAAATTTTATCAACTTGCATATAACTTAATTCTAAAGGTGTTTTTCTTCCGAAAATTTTCACCATTACCTCAAGTTTACGTTTTTCTTCATTTACTTTTTCAATAGTACCATCAAAACCATTAAACGGACCATCAATTACCTTTACTGTTTCACCAATTACATAAGGTATTGCAATGTTATCAGATTGAACTGATAATTCATCCACCTTACCAAGCATTCGGTTAATTTCAGATTTTCTCATTGGTACAGGTTCTCCTCCTTTAACTTCACCTAAAAAACCTATAACACCTGGAATAGATTTAATAATGTGTGGCATTTCACCACTTAAGTTTGCCTCTATCATTATATAACCAGGAAAGTAAACTCTTTCTTTATTTACTTTTTTTCCATTACGTACCTGAATAACTTTTTCTGTAGGTACCAATACTCGGTCTAAATAATCAGTCATTCCTAAACGAGCAATTTCAGTTTCAATATAGTTTTTAACTTTATTTTCTTGCCCACCTATAGCTCTAACTACATACCATTTTTTTACAGAATCAGCCATAAACTTTAATTAAAATAATTCAAAATACTTTGTTAAACCAGTCTGGAAGAATTTATCTACAAAAAATACTGCTAACGCAAATATAATTGTAAAGATTGCAACTACTATAGTAGATTTTTGAGCTTCTTCCCAAGAAATCCAAGATACTTTGTTTCGCAATTCTTCAAATGAGTCTTTTATATATTTAACTAAATTCATTTTATTTTTATTTGCACGGGTTGAGAGACTCGAACTCCCGACACCTGGTTTTGGAGACCAGTGCTCTACCAACTGAGCTAAACCCGTAAAGAAAGGTGCTTCGATATGTAAAGAAGCACCTAAACTTATTATTTTATATAATAGATGTAAATTAGTCTAACATTTCTGTTACTTGACCTGCACCTACAGTTCTACCACCTTCACGGATTGCAAAACGTAAACCTACATTTAATGCAATTGGTTGGTGTAATTCTACAGTAATAGTTAAGTTATCACCTGGCATTACCATTTCAACTCCATCAGGTAAATTAATAGTTCCTGTTACATCAGTTGTACGTACGTAAAACTGTGGACGGTAGTTATTATGGAATGGTGTGTGACGACCACCTTCTTCTTTTTTAAGAACATAAACCTCTGCTTTAAATTTAGCATGAGGAGTTACAGAACCTGGTTTACAGATTACCATACCTCTTTTAATATCTTCTTTATTAATACCTCTTAATAAGATACCAACATTATCACCAGCTTCACCTCTATCTAATATTTTACGGAACATCTCAACTCCAGTAATTGTAGAAGTTAATTTTTCAGCACCCATACCGATAATATCAACTGCATCTCCAGTGTTTGCTACACCAGTTTCAATACGACCTGTAGCAACAGTACCACGACCTGTAATTGAGAATACATCTTCAATTGGCATTAAGAAATCTTTATCAACATCACGCTTTGGTAACTCAATCCAAGTATCAACAGCATCCATTAATTCCATTATCTTATCCATCCATTTTTCTTCCTTATTCAAACCACCTAAAGCTGAACCTTGAATTACTGGTGTATTATCACCATCATATTCATAGAAAGATAATAAATCTCTAATTTCCATTTCTACTAATTCCAATAGTTCTTCATCATCAACCATATCCACTTTATTCATGAATACAACTAATCTAGGAATCCCTACCTGACGACCTAATAAGATGTGCTCTCTAGTTTGAGGCATTGGTCCATCTGTAGCAGCTACAACAATAATTGCACCATCCATTTGAGCAGCACCCGTAACCATGTTCTTTACGTAATCCGCGTGACCTGGACAGTCAACGTGAGCGTAGTGACGATTAGCAGTTTGATACTCTACGTGAGCAGTGTTAATTGTAATACCTCTTTCTTTTTCCTCTGGTGCGTTATCGATTTGATCGAAATCTTTTACTTCAGAAAGTCCTTTCTCTGCTAATACAACAGTAATAGCAGCTGTTAAGGTTGTTTTACCGTGATCAACGTGTCCAATAGTACCAATGTTTAAATGTGGTTTCGAACGATCGAAGGTTTCTTTAGCCATAATTATTAATTTTTAAATCTTAGTTATATATAGTATTAAATTCTATTCATTTTATTTGAGCCAATGACGGGATTTGAACCCGTGACCTCTTCCTTACCAAGGAAACGCTCTACCCCTGAGCTACACCGGCTTTAAAAAAAAGAGCGAGAGACCGGGCTCGAACCGGCGACAGTCAGCTTGGAAGGCTGAAGCTCTACCAACTGAGCTACTCTCGCAATATTTTTTTTCAAATCATCATTGCAGTAATAATTTCTTATTACTTAAATTTTGTGGTGAGAGAAGGATTCGAACCTTCGAAGACATAGTCAGCAGATTTACAGTCTGCCCTCGTTGGCCACTTGAGTATCTCACCATTTAATTTATCAAAGATCTTTTTCTTTTGTTTTGAGCCGATGGAGGGACTCGAACCCACGACCTGCTGATTACAAATCAGCTGCTCTAGCCAGCTGAGCTACATCGGCAATTTACTCCACAAAAGAAGTCCGCTATTTCTAACGGACTGCAAATGTATTAAAGTTTTTATTTTTAAACAAAACTTTTCTTTCTTTTTTTGTTTTTATTTTGCTTTAACTTTTTCTTTCTTTTTTGTAAGCTGTCTTTTAAGCGTGTCAGCTGCCAACATTACTCCTTCTTCAAATGTTTTACATTGTTTTTTTACAACAAAATCGTTACCTGGAACGTTTAATTTAACGTCAACTAATTTATTTTCTTTCTCGCTTGTTTGTTGAACTTTCAAATACACTTCCGCATCTACAATTTTATCGTAATACTTTTCGATGCTATTTAATTTTTTTTCGACAAACTCAACAAGACTTGCATCTGCTTTAAAATTTACAGATTGTATAAATACTTTCATATTGAAATTAGTTTTTAGAGCTCCTTGGGTGAGCCTGATTATAAACTTCTTTTAATTTTCCCAAACTTGAGTGGGTGTATACCTGTGTTGACGCTAAACTAGAATGCCCAAGCAATTCTTTAACTGCATTTAAATCAGCGCCTTCATTTAATAAGTGTGTCGCAAATGAATGCCTAATCACATGCGGGCTTTTTTTCACTTTAGATGACACCGTACTAAAATAATTATTTATTACACGATAAACAAGTGTATTGTACATTTTTTTACCACTTTTTGTTATTAAAAAAGAAGATGATTTTGTATTAATATCACTTCTTAATTTTAAATATTGCTGTATTGTTATTTGAACTGCTTTTAATAACGGAATGTATCTTTCTTTATTTCTTTTACCTAATACTTTAACAGTTTCATTAACAAGATCAATATCTTTTAATTCTATCCCTATTAATTCAGCTCTACGCATACCTGTTGAGTATAATAACTCAACTATAAGTTTATCACGTAAACCTTCAAAATCTTGCTTTTCATTTAAAATATCTAGCACTTGTTTTAATTCTTTTTCTGAAAAAGGAACTTGAATTTTTTTTGCTATTTTTAAAGGTTGATGTTTTGTAAGTGGACTTATTTTAATTTGTTGAGTTTTTTGAAGGAACTTGTAAAAACTTTTTAATGAAGAAATTTTTCTATTAATACTTCTATTTGATATGTTACTATTTACTAAAGTAACTATCCAACTTCTAACTTGGGAATAATTAATATTAACAATTGAAGTTTGAGAAAATTCTTCTAAACAAAATTGCTGAAAAGATAGTAAATCATTTCTATATGCAGTAATAGTATGAGCAGCATATTTTTTTTCAAAAGTTAAATAATCTAAAAAAGAATTTATAGGCATAAAAAAAACCGTTAGTATTTACAAAATTAACAATTGTTATTTGTAAATACTAACGGTAAGTATTTTTATATTTAAAAAATTATCCCTGCTCTTCAGTAGTTCTAATTCTTTGAACGTATTTTGCTTTAATCATTTGAGCTCTTTTCTCAACAGATGGCTTGTTAAATTGCTTTCTGTTACGTAAAGTTTTCATAGTTTTAGTTCTATCAAATTTTCTTTTGTAACGTTTTAACGCTCTGTCAATGTTTTCTCCGTCCTTTACTGGTATAATTAACATAATTTAGCACCTCCTTTCAAAATGTTCTCTTTTAAATTTTTAAGATTGCAAAGATACAACTTCTTTTTATACAAACAATTAATAAAAACTATTTATTTTATAGAAGCTTTATATTCTTTTTTATCTATAATCATTTTTGAAATAATTTCACGTAGAATTTCTGAAGTTCCACCACCAATTGGCCCTAATCTACTATCTCTAAGTAAACGAGCTAACGGATAATCTTCCATATAACCATAACCACCTAATAATTGCAAGCAGTTATAAATTACCTCATCTGCAATTTTTGTTGCTGTTAATTTAGACATACTAGCTTCTTTAACTACATAATCTCCTTTATCTAAACGATGAATTATTGAGTAATTAAACTCTTTACACATCTCAATTTCACTTGCCATATCTGCAATTTTATGACGTAAAGCTTGATATTGATCTATAGTTTTTCCAAAAGCTTGTCTTTCTGACATATATTGAATGGTATATTCTAAAGCAAACTCTGCCCTTGCATGAGCGTTAACAGCCATTATTACTCTTTCTGATGCAAAATGCTGCATTATGTACGAAAAACCTTTTCCTTCATCACCTAACATGTTACTTGCAGGAACTCTAACATTATTAAAAGCTATTTCTGCGGTATCTGAAGCTTTCCAACCTAATTTTTTTAAATCGGTTGCAGTAATACCTTCCATTTGTCTATCTAACACAAAAATACTCATTCCTTTGTGTTTTAAATCTGGATTTGTTTTTACTGCAACTACCAAATAATCTGAAAAAACACCATTAGTTATAAATGTTTTTGACCCATTAATTATATAATCATTCCCATCTTTTACAGCAGAAGTTCTTATACCTGCAACGTCAGACCCACCAAAAGGTTCGGAAACACATAAACAACCTACTTTTTCACCTCTAACACTTGGTATTAAATATTTTTGTTTTATTTCTTCACTTCCTTCTGCATCAATATGCGTCATTGCTAAATAAGCATGTGCCCACATTGCTGCTGCTGTACCTCCAGAATTTACTTTTTGTAGTTCTTCTAAAAAAATAACAGAATAGAACAAATCGAGTTCTAATCCTTCATATTTTTCGGGATAATTCAAACCGAAATATCCCATTTCACCAAACTTTTTGAAAATTTCTTTACCTACATATCCATTTTCTTCCCAACTATCAACATTGGGAACTACTTCTTTTTGTAAAAAATCTTTAAAACTTTGGCGGAATGCCTCGTGCTCTTCTGTAAAATACATATCCTAATTAGGCTATTTTAGATTGAAAAAATTTATTTAGCGAACAAATATAAGGCTATTCTATTAAATTTTTCTAAAGGAAAGGTATCTATTTTTTTTAACTCTTCAATTGACTGAATTTCTGCAACTTTATTTTTATAAGTAAAAATTTTCTTGGTTAACTCATAATCAATATAAGGTAATGCTAAAACCTCTTTAAATGTGGCTTCATTTATATTTAACTTTTGAATTATTGGCTTTTGTTTTATTTCAAAATGATTTAAAATTTCTTTACAATTATCATCGTTTAATCCATAAACTTCATTTAACTGATCTTCAAAATAAAAGCCTTTAATTGAATTTCTATATTTGACAATTCTAGCTGAAACATACTCACTAATTCCAATTTTAAAAAAATCTTGAGCTGTTGCTTTATTTAGCTCTCTTTTCTCTAAAGGAAGATTTATTAGTTTTTTTGGCTTTGACTTCTTTTTTTGTTTGCTTACCCAATTTGGAAACTTAAATAATGGAGAAATTTTAAGTAATAAACTATCACTTACACCTGTAACTTTTTGAAATTCTTTTTTCGAATTAACATATTTTCCAGTTTTTCTGAATAAAAGTAATTTATCAATTTCTTTTGTAGACATTCCTAATTGATATCCTTTATAATCAGTAATATAATTAGGGTTAAAAGGTTTTATCTCAAACTTTTTAGATAAAAAATTTAATTTTTGAAGTGAATCAAATTCTTTTTCAAAAGCTATTAGTTGAGTATTTGAAACTTCAAAAGAATTTTTATTTGAAAAATCTACAAAGAAAAAAACTAATTGAAGTAAAACTATAATTAAAAGCAAAAACAAAATCCCATTTCGTTGACGTTTATTGTAATTGAAATAGGATTTAATATTTATCATTTAGCTTTATGAGTTTTTAATTTATCTTTTCTTCCAATTGCTATTAAATATTTACTTAACTCCTTTTTCACCTTTGGAGCTAGTAATAACAAACCAATAATATTTGGAAATACCATAGCAAAAATCATAGCATCTGAAAATTCTATTACAGAACCTAAACTAGAAGATGCACCAATAACAACAAAAATTAAAAATAATGTTTTATATGAAATATCTACTATTTTACTTTTTCCAAATAAATATTTCCAACCTTGAATTCCATAATATGACCAAGATAACATGGTTGAAAAAGCAAATAGAATAACTGCTATTGTTAATAGAATAGAAAAATTAGGAATTGCAGAATCAAATGCTACAGATGTCAAATCAACACCTCCTAAATGTTTTCCTGTACCATTCATTATTACATTTTTTCCAGCATCTAAATTTGAATAATTAAATAGGTTGCTTTTTAAGTTAGTTACAACAATTACCAAAGCTGTCATAGTACAAATAATTACTGTATCTACAAATGGACCAATTGAAGCTACTATTCCTTCACTTGCAGGGAATCTAGTTTTAACTGCTGCATGTGCAATAGATGCTGATCCAACACCTGCTTCATTAGAAAAAGCAGCTCTTTGAAAACCTACAATCATAACTCCAATTACACCACCTACAACAGATGTTTTATTAAATGCTCCATCCCAAATTTGAACTAAAGCATCAGGAATAATTGTAATATTCATTACAATAATAACTAAAGCAGCACCAACAAACATTATCCCCATTAATGGAACAATTTTTTCAGTTACTTGTCCAATTCTTTTAATTCCACCTATTATAACTATTCCAACTAAAATAGCCATAATAATTCCAAAGAAAAAACCAGAATCAAGTCCAAAAAGCAATTTAAATTGCGCTGCTGCTTGATTGGATTGAAACATATTTCCACCTCCAAAAGATCCTCCAATTACAAAAATGGCATACATCCCTGCTAAAACTTTTCCTAAACCTGCTAATTTTTTCTCTTTTAAACCTTTTTTTAAGTAATACATTGGACCTCCATATATTTTCCCATCTTCACCAACTTCTCTATACTTTACACCTAATGTAGCTTCAACTAATTTTGTAGACATTCCTAAAAAACCTGCTAAAATCATCCAAATTGTTGCTCCAGGTCCACCAATTGCAATTGCCACAGCAACTCCGGCAATGTTTCCTAAACCAACTGTAGCAGAAAGTGCTGCTGTTAATGCTTGAAAATGTGTAACCTCACCTATTACTCCTTCAGCTTGTACGCTTTCAAAAACATCTCCTCCTGGTGTAGGGTCTCCAGCTGCTATATCAACGGAATGATGGTCAACACTATCGTATTTTCCTTTAGCTGCTCTTATAGCAACTCCTAATAATGTAATATTTGCAAATTTAAAATACAACGTAAAAAATAAGGCTCCCAGTAATAATATAATAATTACAATAGGAACATCAATACCAACAATTGAAACTGGATAAAAAACTACATGGCTAACAGCATCTGCAAATGGTTTAAATTTTGCTTCTATTTTTTCATCTATAGTTAATTCTTGTGCAAATGTTAAAAATGGAGTGATAAGTAGTAATAAGGATAGTATTTTATGTTTCATAAATATCTGTTTTTTTTAAAACAGCTGCAATATGGCAAAAAATTGAAGTTACTGCAAGTTTTTAACAGGAAAACAAGAAATCTATTATTATTCTAAATAATATGATGAAAAAGCAATAATTAGAGTTAAAAAATTTCTCTTAATTTTTTTATCTGTTCTTTATTACCTAAAACAATTAAATGTGTATCTGCTTCAAGTTTTATAGTAGCTTCAGGGTTTATAATATAATCATTCCCAGCAGTTTTAAAGCCTATAACTGTACAACCTGTATGGTTGCGTAAATCTAAATCTAAAATTGTTTTATGAAGATATTTAGAAGGAAGTTCATCTACAGATATTTCTTCAAGGTTTGCTTCTACTTCACCAGCAATTGTTAATCTATCAACAAATTCAACTAAATCTGGAGTTACAACTAACGATGCCATGTGCGCACCTCCTAATTTATCTGGCATAATAACATTTGTTGCACCAGCAAATTTTAGTTTACCGTAAGAAGATTCATTAGAAGCTCTACTTATTATAATACATTTTTTATTGTATTGACGAGCAGTTAATACCACAAATAAATTATCAGCATCTGAAGGTAAGGCGGTTATTAAACTTTTAGCTCTTTCAATTCCTGTTGAAATTAAATCCTCATCAATAGTTGCATCGCCTTCTATATATAATACACCGTCCCGCTCCAAATCTGCCATTTCATCTTTGCGCTTTTCAATAACTACGCAAGGCTGATCAAAATGTTTTAATTTAGCAACTGCTTGTTTACCATTTCTTCCATAACCACATACGATAGTATGATTTTCTAATTGACTAATTTCTTTTTGCACTTTTTTTAATTTTAACTTTTCAAAAAATCTTCCGTTAGCTATAAATTCGGTTAAAATAGAAGCCGTATAACCGTAAGCACTAATACTAATTAAAATAAGAAAAATTGTAAATAATTTTTCATGTTGATTTA
This sequence comes from Lutibacter sp. TH_r2, assembly GCF_033101135.1. Classification (NCBI taxonomy): domain Bacteria; kingdom Pseudomonadati; phylum Bacteroidota; class Flavobacteriia; order Flavobacteriales; family Flavobacteriaceae; genus Lutibacter; species Lutibacter sp. TH_r2. The sequence continues at coordinate 133,755 of NZ_JAWMPV010000002.1, read as the reverse complement.
ATGGATGTACTTCACCAAACCCAACTGTTGTCATTGTAATAATTGTCATATACAATGAATTGATGAAATTTTCATCTGACAACAACATGTATCCAATAACTCCAATAGTTATTACGGAAATAAATAAGCCAATAGCTCTGTATATTTTTCGAGGTAAATAGGTTGTCATTTATAAATCAAAAACTGATTTTCTTTTTGTATAAAACATATCTTTTAATCGCAATAAAAAAGCTAATGTCAAATATATTCCAAACGAAAAACCTAATGTTACAAAAGAAATATAAATAAAAAACAAACGCACATTAGATGCACTCACTCCTAATCTATCAGCAAACCTAGAAGAAACGGCAAAACCATGCCTTTCAAAAAAATGTCGTAAAGAATCAATCCAACTCACAAGCCTAATATATGAATGCAATATAGTAATTAAATGAATAAGATATAGAGGATATAGTAAAATTTTAGTTTCATTTATTTAACTTTGCAACTTTCCAATTTTCAATGCATAAAAAAGAAGAATATATAGAAGTGTATGGAGCACGTGCCCATAACTTAAAAAACATAGATGTTCGTATTCCACGAGAAAAACTTGTTGTTATTACTGGTTTAAGTGGTAGCGGAAAATCATCTTTAGCATTTGACACTATTTATGCTGAAGGTCAACGGAGGTATATTGAAACATTTTCAGCGTATGCTCGGCAATTTTTAGGCGGGCTTGAAAGACCCGATGTAGATAAAATTGAAGGGCTTTCTCCTGTAATTTCTATTGAACAAAAAACAACTAATAAAAGCCCTCGATCAACCGTTGGTACAATTACAGAGATTTACGATTTTCTTCGATTATTGTATGCAAGAGCTGCCGATGCTTACTCCTACAACACTAATAAAAAAATGGTGAGTTATAGCGACGAGCAAATAAGAGACCTTATTTTGAAAGATTTTGACGGAAAAATAATTGTTGTTTTAGCTCCAGTAATTAAATCTAGAAAAGGGCATTATAGAGAGTTGTTTGAGCAAATTGCTAAACAAGGTTTTGTTAAGGTTAGAGTTGATGGTGAAATTGTAGATATTGAAAAAGGAATGCGTTTAGATAGATATAAAACGCATGATATTGAAATTGTTATAGATAGATTACAAGTTTCAAAAGCTTCAGAAAAAAGATTAGAAGAAACCATTACTACTGCTTTATATTCTGGAGAAAATATTTTAATGGTTATTGATTACGAAACTAATACTCCTCGATATTTTAGTCGAGAATTAATGTGCCCAGAAACGGGTATTTCATATCCAAATCCAGAACCAAACACTTTTTCTTTTAACTCACCTAAAGGTGCTTGTCCAACTTGTAATGGACTTGGAAAATCTAATAAAGTAAATATTAAAAAAATAATTCCTAATAATACAATTTCTATAAAAAATGGAGGAATTGCACCTTTAGGAGAACAAAAAAGTAGTTGGATTTTTAAACAACTAGCCTTAATTGCTGAACGTTATAAATTTCAATTAAGTGATCCTATTTCAAAAATCCCAAAAGAAGCACTCGATATTATTTTAAATGGTGGTAACGAAAAATTTGAAGTAGTTTCAAAAGCAATGGGAATTACACGCAACTATGAAATTGATTTTGAAGGAATTATAAATTTTATTGAAAATCAATTTAAACATAGTGAATCCACTTCTATAAAACGCTGGGCAAGTGATTTTATGGATGAAACTGTTTGCGAAACTTGTAACGGAAATAGACTAAAAAAACAAGCTTTATACTTCAAAATAAATAATAAAAATATTTCACAATTAGCACAATTCGACATTGTTGAATTAGCAAATTGGTTCGATGCTCTTGAAAGTAAACTTTCTAAAAAACAAGTAATTATCGCTTCAGAAATATTAAAAGAAATTAGAACTCGAATCCAGTTTTTATTAGATGTAGGTCTAGATTATTTAACACTAGATAGAAGCTCTAAATCACTTTCTGGCGGTGAAGCCCAACGCATTAGATTAGCAACACAAATAGGCTCTCAATTAGTTGGTGTGCTTTATATTTTAGATGAACCAAGTATTGGTTTGCATCAGCGCGACAATCAAAAATTAATCAATTCTTTAATAAACTTGCGTGATGTTGGAAATTCAGTAATTGTAGTGGAACATGACAAAGATATGATTGAGCATGCTGATTTTGTTTTAGATATTGGTGCTGGTGCTGGAATACACGGTGGAGAAATTGTAAGTAAAGGCTCTTTTTCTGAATTAAAAACACACAATACGTTAACTGCCGATTATTTAAACGGTACAAAAAAAATAAAAATCCCTTCAAAAAGAAGAAAAGGAAACGGTAATAAAATAAAACTTTCAGGTGCTAAAGGAAATAATTTAAAAAACTTAACTGTCGAATTTCCTTTAGGTAAAATGATTTGTGTTACTGGTGTTTCCGGAAGTGGAAAATCAACTCTAATTAACGAAACTTTATATCCAATTTTAAATAAACACATATATAGAGGTGTAAAAAAACCAATGCCTTACAGCAAAATAAAAGGTTTAGAACATGTAGATAAAGTTATTGCTATAGATCAATCTCCAATTGGAAGAACTCCTCGCTCAAATCCTGCAACCTATACTGGAGTTTTTAGCGAAATAAGAAGTTTATTTGCAAAAACAAGCGAAGCCTCCATTAGAGGTTACAAACCAGGTCGATTCTCATTCAATGTAAAAGGTGGAAGATGCGAAACTTGCCAAGGTGGTGGAGTTAGAGTTATTGAAATGAATTTTTTGCCAGACGTTCAGGTAGAATGCGAAACTTGTCAAGGTAAACGTTTTAATAGAGAAACACTAGAAATTAGGTACAAAGGAAAATCAATTTCTGATGTTTTAAATATGACCATGGAAGAAGCTGTAAAGTTTTTTGAACATATTCCAAAAATTTACAGAAAACTTAAAACAATAAATGATGTTGGATTAAGTTATATAACATTAGGTCAACAATCTACAACACTATCAGGCGGTGAAGCACAACGTATAAAACTAGCAGCTGAACTTTCAAAAAGAGATACTGGTAATACATTTTATATTCTTGATGAACCTACAACAGGTCTTCATTTTGAAGATATTAGAGTGTTAATGGAAGTTTTAAACAAACTTACCGACAAAGGAAATACTGTATTAGTAATTGAACACAATATGGATGTTATAAAACTTGCTGACCACATTATAGATATAGGAATGGAAGGTGGTAAAAATGGTGGTGATTTAGTTTGCTCTGGAACTCCAGAAGAAGTTGCAAAACATAAAACTAGCTTTACAGCACAATTCTTAAAAAAAGAATTAAATTAGACCACACTCAAACAAAAATAGATACTAAAAATTAAACACAAATATGTCTCCAAACGAAGATAGAAAAATACGCGAAAAGTTTAAACAAAAAACTTGGAATGAAGTAAAAACAAATGACTCTTGGGCAATTTTTAAAATTATGTCCGAGTTTGTTGAAGGTTACGAAAGATTGAGTAAAATGGGACCTTGCGTAAGTATTTTTGGCTCTGCAAGAACCAAAGAAGATCACGAATATTATAAACTAGCAGAAAATATTGCTTACAAATTAACCAATAGTGGTTATGGAATTATTACTGGTGGTGGTCCAGGAATTATGGAAGCTGGTAACAGAGGTGCTTATAGAGGAAAAGGAACTTCAGTAGGATTAAATATTGAATTACCTTTTGAACAACACGACAATCCATATATTGATAAAGATAAAAGTTTAGATTTTGATTACTTTTTTGTTAGAAAAGTAATGTTTGTAAAATATTCACAAGGGTTTGTAGTTATGCCTGGAGGTTTTGGAACCATGGATGAATTATTTGAAGCAATTACTTTAATTCAAACTAAAAAAATTGGTAAATTTCCAATTGTATTGGTTGGAAGAAAATTTTGGAGTGGATTATTAGAATGGATTAAAACTACACTAATAGAAGAAGGAACAATAAGTCCAAAAGATTTAGACCTTATTTCTATAGTTGATACTGAAAATGAAGTTCTTGAAGTAATTGACACGTTCTATAAAAAATACAGTTTAAGCCCTAATTTCTAAATCAACATTGAAAAAGTATTCCATTTTTATAACCTTAACTTTTGTATTTTGTATAAACAATACTTTGTTTGCTCAAAATAACAACATAGAAATTAATGCTTTTTTAAATACGGAAACTAACGAAATTGAAATTCAACAAAAAACTATTTATTATAATAAATCAAATAGTATTTTAAGTGAAGTTTACTTTCATAATTGGGCTAATGCCTATAAAAATAAAAAAACACCTCTAGCTAAAAGATTTATTGAAAATTACTCTAAACAATTTCATTTTTCAAAAAATAAATTTAGAGGTAATACAGACATTTCAACCATACAAATTGGTAACGAATATATTAATTGGGAAGAGTCTAAAAAAAATCCAGATATTTTAAAAGTTCACCTTTTAAAACCACTTAAACCTAGAGATTCTATTGAAATATCAACAAATTACACGGTTAAATTACCCAAAGATAAATTTACAAATTATGGCTATGGAGATTTAAATTTTCATTTAAAATATTGGTATTTAGCTCCTGCTATTTACACTAAAAAATGGGAAGTTTATAACAATTTAGACATGGATGATTTGTACATGGATTTTACTAATTACAACATAAATTTTACAATTCCTTCAACATATGATTTAGTTACAGATTTAGACCAAAACAAAACCGAAAACAAATTAACAACTACCTATAAATTAAAAGGAATAAATAAATTAGATGTTGAACTTATAATTACACAATACAACAATTATATAAAATACAATTCACGCTCAACTAGAATAATTTCAAACCTTAATCAAACTGATTTAAACACAAACCTTAAAACCGATATTTTAAACCGAGAATTATTATTTTTAGAAAAATATTTTGGAAAACTCTCAACAAACAGGTTATTAATTAGCAATGTAGAATATGAAAAAAATCCGGTTTATGGATTTAGTCAACTACCATCATTTATCGCTCCTTACAAAGAAACCTTTGAGTGGGATATTAAAATGTTCAAAATTTTAAGTAAAAAATACATTCAAAATCAATTTATTTTCAATCCAAGATCAGATTATTGGCTGCAAGATGGTATGCAAACCTATTTAATGATGAAATATGTTGAAACATATTATCCCGATATAAAAGCTATTGGAGATATGTCTAAAGTTTGGGGAATTCGAAAATTACACCTCTCAAAAGTTGATTTCAACAGTAAATACAGCTTTGTTTACCAATTTGCAGCTAGAAAAAACATAGATCAATCCTTAACCACAAGATCAGATTCACTTTCAAACTTCAATAGAAAAATTGTAAATAAATATAAAGCTGGTTTAGGGATAAAATATCTCGAAGCATATGTTGGCGAACAAACAATATTTAACGCTATTAAAAAATTTACTAACAAACATAAATCTTCCATTACAAAAAGTGATTCTTTTTTAGACGATATTGAAACTGAAAAAGATTTAAGTCTTTACAAAATTGATTTTTTAAACTCAACAAGAAAAGCAGATTATACAATAAAAAAAATTATTAAAAAACAAGACTCTATTGATGTTCTAATAGAGAATAAAAGCAACATTTCTGTTCCTATTCAACTTTACGGAGTAAAGGATAACGAAATTAAATTTACACAATGGTTAAACGGATTTGATTCTATAAAAAGATTTTCAGTTCCAAAAAATGGATTTGATAAACTCTCTTTAAATTATGAATCTCTACTTCCAGAAATTAACATGAAAAATAACTGGAAACATGTAGGTAGTAAATTATTTCACAGGCCACTGCAGTTAAAGTTTTTAAAAGACATTGAAAACCCTTACTACAATCAAATATTTTACATTCCTGTTTTAAGATATAATTATTACGATGGAGCAGTTTTAGGGTTAGCATTTTCAAATAAAACAATTTTAAATAAAAGTTTTATCTATAAATTATCACCTTCATACAGTACAAAAAGTAAAACATTTTCTGGCTCTTATTCATTTATATATGAAAACCTTCCAGAAAACAGAAAAGTTAACAAGTTTAGAATTGGAATTGGCGGAAGCAATTATCATTACGCTCAAAACCTAACTTACAATTCAATTACGCCATTTGCATCTGTTGAATTTAAAAGAAAAAGTTTACGAGATGTAAGTTCTAAAGTTTTAGCAGCATCTTTAATCTCCATTAACAAGCAAAAACCTAAAGTTTTAACCAATCACGAAGAATCGTACAAATACAATGTTTTTAATTTAGGTTATGGGTATTCTAACCCTAATATTATAACAGATTTTAGATATGGAGCAAACTTTCAAATAGCTAATAATTTTAGTAAAGTATCACTTACTGCGCGCTACAGAAAACTTACAAATGCAAATAGACAATTTGACGTTCGGTTTTACGCTGGTGCCTTTTTAAAAAACAATACCGAATCAAATTTTTTTAGTTTCGCTCTAGATAGACCAACAGATTATTTATTTCAATATGATTATTTAGGACGATCGGAAACCAGCGGTTTTTTTAGCCAACAAATTATTATTAATGAAGGTGGTTTTAAATCTAAACTTCCTGTTCCTTTTGCAAATCAGTGGCTAACAACAGTAAATACCAGTGTTGGAATTTGGCGTTGGTTAGAATTATATGGTGATGTTGGCCTAGTAAAAAACCGAGGAGAAAATGTTTACTTTGCTTATGATAACGGTGTACGCTTAAATTTTATCCAAGATATTTTAGAAGTATATTTCCCTGTGTATTCCAATTTAGGATGGGAAGTTTCACATCCACAATACAGTTCAAAAATTAGATTTGTTCTAGTTTTAAACCCTAAAAAAATCTTTAATTTTGTAAAAAGAGGGTTTTATTAATAGCTACTAAAAAACACTTCTTATTTTCAAATAAAGAGTAAACCTACTATATTCTTAAAGAAAATCTAGTTAAAAGTCTAATTAATAATTGATTTTTATTAACCACTTAAAATTTGTACTTTTGCAAAGCTAAAAAACAATGTTTTTATGATGGAAAAAACTTCTTCTTCTCAACAACAACTATCATTTTCAGAATTTAAAAAAGAAGTATTACAGGATTACAAAATTGCTGTATTAAGTAGAGAATGTAGTTTATTAGGACGAAGAGAAGTATTAACCGGAAAAGCTAAATTTGGAATATTTGGAGACGGAAAAGAAATTCCTCAATTAGCTATGGCAAAAGCATTTAAAAAAGGTGATTTTAGATCTGGCTATTATCGAGATCAAACCTTTATGATGGCTATTGGTGAACTAACACCTCAACATTTTTTTTCAGCTTTATATGCAAATCCAAATATAGATGCCGATCCAATGTCTGCTGGGCGCCAAATGGGTGGACATTACACAACACATAGTTTAGATGAAAATGGAAAATTTAAAAATCTAACTGAACAATACAATTCAACATGCGACATCTCTCCTACCGCTGGTCAAATGCCAAGAATGTTAGGAATTGCAAAAGCTTCTAAATTGTACAGAAACCTTCCTGAAATTAAAAATTCTAAATTCTCAAATAATGGAAATGAAATTTCTTGGGGAACTATAGGTAACGCAAGTACTAGTGAAGGTGTATTTTTTGAAACTATAAACGCTGCTGGTGTTTTACAAGTTCCTTTTATAATTAGTATTTGGGATGATGCTTATGGAATTTCTGTTCCAGCTAAATACCAAACTACTAAAGAAAATATTTCTGAAGTATTAAAAGGTTTTCAACGTGATAAAGACAATAATGGTTATGAAATACTAAAAGTTAAAGGTTGGGATTATGCTACCTTAATAAATGTATACAATAAAGCTGCAGAAATAGCTCGTGTAGAGCATACGCCTGTATTAATACACGTTGAAGAATTAACACAACCACAAGGTCACTCAACTTCTGGATCTCACGAACGTTACAAGTCAAAAGAGCGTTTATTATGGGAAAAACAACACGATTGTATTGCTAAAATGCGCGATTGGATTATTGAATTTGATTTAACAGATGAAAAAGGAAATTCATTAAAATTTATTGAATCAGAAGAAGAATTAATTAGAATAGAAAAAGACGCAAAAAAAGAAGTTATACAAGCTAAAAAAACTGCTTGGAAAGCTTTTATAAATCCAATAAAAGAACAAAAGAAAAAACTACTTATCATCCTATCTAATTTGGCCGATAAAAGTAGTAACAAACAGTTTATTTTTAAATTAAAAAATGAATTAGATAGTACTGTAGATGCTTTAAGAAAAGATTTACTTTCTACCGCTAGAAAAGCTCTAGTATACGTTAGAAATGAAGAGTCTATAGAAAAAAAACAACTTCAAAATTGGATTCAACACTATTTTAAAACTGAACAACCAAAATACAGTTCTCACTTATACAGTGAAACTGAAAGTAAAGCTCAATTAGTACAAGAAGTTCTACCAACTTATAATCAAAATGCTGATTTAGTTGATGGAAGAATTATTATTAAAGATAATTTTGACACACTATTTGCTAAACATAAAAACCTTTTTATATTTGGTGAAGACGCCGGAAACATTGGTGATGTAAATCAAGGTTTAGTTGGACTTCAAGAAAAATATGGAAAATTAAGAGTTGCTGATACAGGAATTAGAGAAGCTACAATTATTGGACAAGGTATTGGTTTAGCTTTACGTGGTTTACGCCCTATTGCCGAAATTCAATATTTAGATTATTTATTATATGCTATACAAATTTTAAGTGATGATTTAGCCTCACTTCATTATAGAAGTGCAGGAAAACAAAAAGCTCCACTTATTGTCCGCACACGTGGACATAGATTAGAAGGTATATGGCATTCAGGTTCTCCAATGGGAGCAATTATACATTTATTAAGAGGAATGCATGTACTAGTTCCTAGAAATATGACAAAAGCTGCCGGATTTTATAACACTTTATTAGAGAGTGATGAGCCAGCCTTAATTGTTGAAAATCTAAACGGTTACCGATTAAAAGAAAAAGCACCTAACAATTTTGGAGAATTTAAAACACCTATTGGAGTTGTAGAAACTGTAAAAGAAGGAACAGACTTAACTGTGCTATCATACGGTTCAACTTTAAAAATTGTTGAAGATATAGTTCCAAACCTAAATCAAGTTGGTATTAATATTGAAATTATTGATGCACAATCACTTCTTCCTTTTGATATAAATCATGATGTTGTAAAAAGTATTCAAAAAACAAATCGATTATTAATTGTAGATGAAGATGTTCCGGGTGGTGCTTCTTCATATTTATTAAACGAAATTTTAGAGAACCAAAATGCATATCAATATTTAGATAGTAAACCTTCAACATTAACTGCAAAAGCTCACAGGCCAGCTTATGGTACTGATGGTGATTATTTTTCAAAACCTAACGCTGAAGATATTTTTGAAACTATCTATAATATTATGAGAGAAGTACAACCTTCAAAATATAAAAAATTATATTAAGAAACCATTGTTACAAACTTTATAAAACTCAATAAAAGTGCCAATTATGGCACTTTTTTTTGCTTACTACCACAATTATTTTATGACAAATATCAGTAAAATGATTTAAATCATATTTTATTCAACGAAAACGTTTTAAATTTGAGAATACTTGAATTAGAGTAGTTTATTCACATAAAAAATTATAATAATGGCAAAAGTAAAAGGTGCTATCGTAGTAGATACAGAAAAATGTAAAGGCTGTGAGGTTTGTATTCCTGTTTGCCCTGAAGATGTAATTGGAATGACGCAAGAAGTAAACAGAAAAGGTTACCATTATGCCTATATGAAAAACCCTGAAGCATGTACAGGATGCACAAATTGTGCAATAGTTTGTCCTGATAGAGCAATTACAGTATACAGAGTAAAAGTTTCAGATTAAAAAATTAACTAATTATGTCAGAATTAAAATTAATGAAAGGTAACGAGGCATTAGCTGAAGCTGCTATTAGAGCAGGTGTTGATGCATACTTTGGTTACCCAATTACACCACAATCTGAAGTTATTGAATATTTAATGAGTGAACAACCAGAAAAAAGAACTGGTATGGTTGTACTTCAGGCTGAAAGTGAAATTGCAGCTATAAACATGGTCTATGGAGCTGCAAGTACTGGAAAAAAGGTAATGACCTCCTCTTCTAGTCCTGGAATTTCATTAAAACAAGAAGGAATCTCTTATATAGCTGGTGCAGAATTACCTGCTGTAATTGTAAATGTTGTTCGTGGTGGTCCAGGTTTAGGAACAATCCAACCTTCACAGGCAGATTATTTTCAATCTGTAAAAGGTGGTGGACACGGAGATTATCATTTATACGTATTAGCTCCATCTTCAGTACAAGAAATGTCAGATTTTGTTGAAGATGCTTTTGATATTGCTTTTAAATACAGAGCTCCTGTGTTAATTCTTTCGGATGGTCTTATTGGTCAAATGATGGAGAAAGTTGAACTAAAAGATCAACAAGAACGTTTAACCGATGAAGAAGTTATAAAACGTTACGATAGTTGGGCAACTACCGGAAAAACAAATAGAGAACGTAATATTATAACTTCATTAGATCTAGTTTCTGAAAAAATGGAAGCTAGAGTTCATAGATTAATGGCAAAATATAAACGTATGGAAGAAGAAGATCTTCGATACGAAAAAATAATGTGTGACGATGCTGATTATTTATTTGTAGCCTATGGTTCTAGTGCACGTATAGCTCAAAAAGCTTTAGAATTAGGTAGAGAAAAAGGCATAAAAATTGGTTTATTACGTCCAATTACATTATTTCCTTATCCAAAACAACAATTATTTGAATTAGCAGACCAAGTAAAAGGTATTTTAAGCGTTGAATTAAATGCTGGTCAAATGGTTGAAGACGTAAAATTAGCAGTTGAACACAAAGTTCCAGTAGAGCATTTTGGTAGAACAGGTGGAATTATTCATACACCTGAAGAAGTATTAGAAGCTTTAGAACAAAAAATTATAAAAAATGGAAGTATTAGACATCATAAAACCCGAGAATCAAGTATTCTGTAAAACACAATTATTGACCGATACAACCTTATCGTATTGTCCTGGTTGTGGTCATGGTACTGCACATAGTATTACTATGGAAGTAATTGAAGAAATGGGCATAGTTGAAGATACTATTGGTGTTGCACCTGTAGGTTGTTCTGTACTTGCTTATGACTTTATGAATATTGATATGACACAAGCTGCACACGGTAGAGCTCCAGCAGTTGCTACTGCTATAGCTAGAGTCTGGCCAGAAAAATATGTTTTCACCTATCAAGGTGATGGAGATTTAGCAGCTATTGGTACTGCAGAAACTATTCATGCTTGTAATAGAGGAGAAAATATTGTAATTATTTTTATTAATAATGGTATTTATGGAATGACTGGTGGACAAATGGCACCTACTACGTTAGAAGGAATGATGTCTTCAACATCGCCTTACGGTAGAGATGCTAAAACTATGGGAATGCCTATAAAAATGACAGAATTAATTTCTAATTTACCAGGTGTTTATTACGCTACTCGCCATGCTGTGCACACACATAAACATGTTAGAAAAGCAAAAAAAGCTATTAGAAAAGCATTTGAAAATACACGATTAAAAAAAGGTATTTCTTTTATTGAAATTGTTTCAAATTGTAATTCAGGTTGGAAAATGACTCCAAACGAAGCAAATGTTTGGATGGAAGAACACATGTTCCCATACTTTCCACTTGGTGATATTAAAGTTAATGGAAAATTAAAATAATAGGTTATGACAGAAGAAATTATTATAGCAGGTTTTGGTGGTCAAGGTGTACTATCAATGGGAAAAATTTTAGCATATTCTGGCATAATGCACAATCAGGAAGTTAGCTGGATGCCTTCTTATGGACCTGAAATGCGTGGAGGAACTGCAAATGTTACTGTTATTTTAAGTGATAACAGAATAAGTTCACCATACTTAAAAGTTTTTGATACTGCCATTATTTTAAATCAGCAAAGTATGGATAAGTTTGAAGAAACAGTGAAACCAGGAGGTTTATTACTATATGAACCAAACGGAATTCATCAACATCCAACTAGAAAAGATATTAATATCTACCAAATTCAAGCTAATAAATTAGCATTGGAAATGGGTAATACTAAAATTTTTAATATGCTAGTTTTAGGTGCATATTTAAAAATTAAACCTATTGTTGAATTAGAAAATGTTATAGATGGTTTAAAAAAATCGTTACCAGAACGTTATCATCATTTAATTCCTTTAAATGAAGAAGCCATTGAAGTTGGTATGAACAATGCAAAAAAATATATAGTTGAAGATTCTATTCTTCAAAGTTAAATTCTGATTATACATAATAAAAATCGGTTAAAAGTGCTATATTTACTTTAACCGATTTTTTTATGAAAACAATTTTAATTACTGGAGGCACAGGACTTATAGGTAAAACTTTACAACAAAAATTAATTTTACTAGGCTTCAAGGTCACTATTTTAAGCAGACGTAAATCTGAAGATTTAAACGTTTTTTATTGGAATATTTCTGAAGGAATTATAGAAGAAAAAGCTATTAAACAAGCAGACTATATAATTCATTTAGCTGGAGCTGGAATTGCTGATAAACGTTGGACAGCAAAAAGAAAGGAAATATTAGTGAATAGTAGAGTAAATTCTACTCAATTATTATTAAAAAAAGTAAAAGAATTAAATCCCAACCTAAAAGGGTTTATTGCAGCATCTGGTATTGGTTATTATGGCGCTATTACTTCAAACAAAATTTATAATGAAGAAGATATTCCAGGATCAGATTTTTTGGCTGAAATTTGTAAAGTTTGGGAAAAAGAGTCTTTTAAATTTCAAAAAAATAATATTAGAACAGTAGTTTTAAGAACTAGTGTTGTTTTTTCTGAAAAAGGTGGTGCGCTAGAAAAAATAATAAACCCTATAAAAAAAGGAATTGGAGCAGTTTTAGGAACTGGTAAACAATACATGCCATGGATTCATATTGATGATTTATGTACTATGTATGTTGAAGCTATAACTAATAAAAACATAATAGGTATTTACAATGCTGCAGCCCCAGAACATATAACAAATAAAGAGCTTACTTTAAAAATTGCAGCTATTTTAAATAAAAAAATAATACTTCCAGCTGTTCCATCATTTATGTTAAAACTAATTTTTGGTAAAATGGCTATTATTCTATTAGAAGGAAGTAGAGTTTCATCTAAAAAAATAGAAAAAACAGGTTTTAGTTTTAAATATACAACTGTAAATTCTGCGCTAAAAAATTTACTTTAACGTGTTTTTATATGGCCTAATTATTAGTCTAGTTTCTCTATCAAATCTAATATAATTATAAACCCAATTTAAAAATACCACAGCTTTATTTCGAAACCCAATTAACGAAAATAAATGAACAAACATCCATACAAACCAAGCAAAAACACCTTGAAATTTCCAGTTTGGTAAATCTACTACGGCTTTATTTCTACCAATAGTTGCCATTGAACCTTTATCTTTATACACAAAAGGTTTTATCTCTTTGTTTTCTATAATTTTAATAATGTTTTTTGCTAAATGTTTACCTTGCTGTATTGCAGGTTGTGCCATCATGGAATGACCGTATGGGTATTTTTCTGATTCCATACTAGCAACATCACCAATTGCAAAAATATTTTCACATTCATTAACTCTACTAAACTCATCTACCTTAAATCTACAAGGTCTATCAATTATACATTCTTCTTTTAAACCTTTAATTGTAGCTCCTTTAACTCCAGCAGCCCAAATTAGAGTAACAGCTTTAAATTGATCTTCACCATTAGTTTTTACATTTAAACCATCGTAATCCAAAACACGTAGGTTTTTCCAAACATTGACTCCTAATTTTATTAGAAAATCTTCAGCTTTTTCTGAAGCTTTTTTACTCATTCCTTTTAGTAATCTATTAGAACTTTGAATAACATTTATTTGCATTGTTCTAATATCTAAATCTGGATAATCTTTAGGTAGTATTCCTTTTTTCATTTCAGCCAAAGCACCAGCTAACTCTACGCCTGTTGGACCTCCACCAACAATAACAAAGTTCATAAGCGCTTTTCTTTTTTCTAAATCTGTTTCAAGTAAAGCTTCTTCAAAATTTTCTATAATTAAACTTCTAATATTTAACGATTGTGGAATAGATTTCATTTCCATTCCATATTTTTCAATATTTTTATTTCCAAAGTAATTGGTTTCAGAACCTGTTGCTATTACTAAATAATCATATTCTAATGTTCCAATTGTAGTATTCACTTTGTTTTTTTCTGGAAGCACTTCTATTACCTTTGTTAATCTAAAAAAATAATTTTCTAAATCGTTTATAGTTTTACGTAATGGAAAAGCAATACTATCAGGCTCTAAACCTCCAGTAGCAACCTGGTACAATAAGGGTTGAAATGTATGGTAATTATGTTTATCTAATAAAACAACCTGAAGTTCCAAATTTTTTAATTCTTTAGCAACAGCTAATCCTGCAAATCCACCACCAATAATTACAACTCTAGGAAAACTTGTTTGAGGTATATTCATATTTTTTATTTAGTAGTATACAAATGTACAAATACTAATAGATTATTAAAGGCTTCTTTTTAATTCTTGAAGTGTTGAATTGGAACTTATTAATTTTTTTATCAGTATTTCACTTACAACTTCAACATCATCATTTAAATACTTTGCCCAATTATTATTTTTAAATAGGGATTTTATTTCTTTTTGTCTTTTAAAAGCATTGTCTAATGTCATTAAAAAAAAAGTAGTAGTACTTTCCTTTCTTTTAATAATTTTAGAAGTTCCGTTTTCAAAAACCTGTATATAAAATTCTTTTTCTAATGAATTTAAAGGAAAAAAATCGAACCAATTTGCATAACCAACATAGTAATTTTGATTTTTATAATGCTCTACTCCACTTATTTTCCATCTACAATTTCCAACTCTTCCCCAATGATTTGAATAACGATACACTCCTTGCTTTGTATAAAAATACAAGCTCCCAGATTTACTTTTATAATGAATTTTATTTTCTTTAAAAAAGTCTTCTTGAACTATTTCAAACTCACAATAAGAATGTTTATGGAAATTAAATTTGTTGTAGCTTTTCAAATTAAACTATAATTACTTTTTAAGTATCAAAAGTATTAATTAATTAGTTTTAAAACTACATCCTTTACTGGTAAAACCTTTTTAGTATGTTCAATACTTGGTCCTGCAACCCAAACTGTTTTATAAGTTGCTTTAGTAGCTGCATTTTTGGTAGCATTCATTCCTATTGAAAAACGAATCATTTTTACCCATTTTTTTAGTTTCTTATTTTTGTTTAAAACACGTTCTATCCAAGTTTGCTTTGTTCCTATTTTTTGAACGTAAGGTGTATTAATAACGGTACATGGTGTTCCAGAAATACGCTCTGTCATAACAATATCTTTTTCGCCATACTCAACACAAGCCTGCTTGTATTCATCTGTTACGCCCGCTTCAATTGATGCTATAAACGGACTTCCAACAGAAACGCCTTCAGCTCCATAACTTAACATTCTATCAATATCAGCTCTACAGCCTACTCCACCAGCTGAAATTATTGGTATGTTACAATTTTCAACTAAATTAGGTATTAATACTTCTGGTGAAGAACCTCCTCTATGTCCTCCAGCTTCATTATTTACAGCAATAATTGCATCTGCACCTAAATTTTCAACCTTTTTAGCAAATTTTAAATCAACCACATCACAAAATACTTTAATCCCAACTTTGTGAGCTTCATTAATTGTATCTTCTGGACTTCCTAATGATGTAATTATAAAATCGGCTCCTTCTTCACAAATAACCCTTAATTGTTCTTTATATTTAATATTTGACTTATTTACAATTAAGTTAAATCCATACGAACCACCTTTAACTTTTGCGGCTTTTAATTTTTTAAGCGCAGCTCTTAACTCTTCTAAAGTTCTATAATTTAAAGCAGGAATACAACCAGCTATACCACTTTTCATAGCTTCAATTACCATGTTTGTATTTGAAACCAAAAACATTGGAGCTTGTATAATTGGATATGTTATATTGAGTAACTCACTTAATTTAGTAGTCTTCATTTTTTAGGATTTTTCCAAATATAGGGAATATACTTAATAGATACCTTTCAAGTAGTCCTCACTATGATCTACTTTTATTTCAACCCACATTGGTAAATGATCTGATATTTGAAATGTTTTCCATGTTTTATAATAATATTCAAACAATTCATTATCATTTAATATCATTGCTTTTAAATCTGCAATTGCATTAGTTAGCTTATCTATGTCTTCAGTATTTGGAGTTTCTTTTCCTTGCAATTTAACTAACTCTTTTTCCTTTCTTTTTAGTTGTTTAGCTAATGTTTTTATTACTTCAGGTTTATAATCTTCAAACTGATTTTCTCTAAATACATGGTTAAAAAAATTAAAAGTACCTGCGCTATTATCTTCTTCACCTAATTGAAAAAATCCAGATTTAGAGCGTATCCCAATTTGATCGTAATATTTTGTTTGAAACGTATTTGTACCTTCTGGTTTTTTACGGATTTGTTCTGGAATTTTAAAACCATTGTCGAGTAATGCTTCCATAGTTTTATGCTCGTGATCTACAATATTAAAATCTCCCAAAACCATTAATGTTTCCTTATCGCTATCTGCCTTCTTTTTTAAGAATTTAGCAATTCCTGCAATTTCTTCTTGCCTTCTAACTAATTTTACTCCAGAATCTGCTCCAAAATAAATATGAACTGTACATAAACTAAATTTTGTCCAACCAGATTGAAAAGAAACCATAAAAGGAGTTCGTGCAAATTGTATATCGCCTTGAATTAAACTTGTTTGTGGAAGCACAACTTCTCCTGCTACATTTTTAAATGAAACTCTTCTAGTATCATAAATAAAGGTCATACGTTCTTGATTTCCACTTGCGCCAGCAGTTACATCAGTTGTTATATAATTCCATTTATCACCTAATAAATACATTAATTTATAAAGTGCTTTTAAATTTTTATTTACTTCTTGTACTGCAATTAAATCGAATTCTGAAACCATTTGAGCAATGTAAAAATAGGATTCTTTCAAGCGCGGACCATGGTTAAATTTATTCGAATCAAAATCGCGAATGTTCCAAGTTGCAATCAATAAATTTTTATCCAAGCTTTTTTTAGGAACTTTATCTTTTATCGCATTTTTAAGTTCTAATAAATTATTGACAACAAATTCTCGTTTATCACTTTTAATATCTTTTTTTAATTGGTAATATCTCATAAGTTCTAGATTTATGGTTGATAATTATTACCTTATTAAATTACAAATAAATTCAATAGTAAGCATAAAAAAAACTGTCTAAAAGTTTTCACTTCTAAACAGCTTTAAATTTATTTTAAAAAAGAAGAAAATTATTAGTCTTCTTTTACCTCTTCAAAATCAACATCTTCTACATTGTCACCTTCACTTTTAGGTTGACCATTGCTTTGAGCATCTCCAGTTGGAGCACCTTGAGCTTCACCTTCTTGTTGCGCTTTGTACATTTCTTCACTTGCAACTTTCCAAGCTTCGTTAATTTTCTCCATTGCAGCATCAATTTGAGCTAAATCTTTAGATTCGTGTGCTTTTTTCAACTCTGCTAAAGCAGCTTCAATTGGTCCTTTTTTATCTGCTGATAATTTATCCCCAAACTCTTTTAATTGCTTTTCTGTTTGGAAAATCATAGAATCTGCTCCATTAATTTTTTCAGCAGTTTCTTTAGCAGCTTTATCAGCTTCAGCATTTGCATCAGCGTCAGCTTTCATTTTTTCAATTTCAGCATCAGATAAACCTGAAGAAGCTTCAATTTTAATGTTTTGAGATTTTCCTGTAGCTTTATCAGAAGCTGTTACATGAATAATACCGTTTGCATCAATATCAAAAGTTACTTCAATTTGAGGAACTCCTCTTTGCGCAGGTGGAATATCAGTTAATTGGAAACGTCCAATTGTTTTGTTATCCGCAGCCATAGCTCTTTCACCTTGTAACACGTGAATATCTACTGATGGTTGGTTATCTGCAGCTGTTGAGAATACTTGTGATTTTTTTGTAGGAATGGTAGTATTTGCATCAATCAACTTTGTCATAACATTACCCATAGTTTCAATACCTAAAGATAATGGAGTAACATCTAATAATAATACATCTTTTACATCACCTGTTAAAACTCCACCTTGAATAGCTGCTCCAATTGCAACAACCTCATCTGGATTTACACCTTTTGAAGGCGCTTTTCCAAAGAATTTTTCTACAGCTTCTTGTACTGCAGGAATACGTGTTGAACCACCAACTAAAATAATTTCATCAATATCTCCTGTTGATAAACCAGCATTGTTTAATGCAGTTTTACATGGCTCAATAGTTCTTTTAATTAAATCGTCAATTAATTGTTCAAATTTAGCTTTAGATAAAGTTCTTACCAAGTGTTTTGGTCCACTAGCTGTAGCTGTAACATAAGGTAAGTTAATTTCTGTTGAAGCAGAAGATGATAACTCAATCTTTGCTTTTTCAGCAGCTTCTTTTAAACGTTGTAAAGCCATTGGATCTTGACGTAAATCCATATTTTCATCAGCTTTAAACTCATCAGCTAACCAATCAATAATTTTTTGGTCAACATCATCACCACCTAAATGCGTATCACCATCTGTAGCTAATACTTCAAAAACACCGTCTCCTAACTCTAAAATAGATACATCATGTGTTCCACCTCCAAAGTCAAAAACAACTATTTTTTGGTCTTCACCTTTTTTATCCATTCCATAAGCTAATGCTGCTGCGGTAGGCTCGTTAATAATACGGCTTACTTTTAAACCTGCAATTTCACCAGCTTCTTTAGTTGCTTGACGTTGTGCATCGTTAAAATATGCAGGAACTGTTACAACAGCTTCAGAAACTTCAGTTCCTAAATAATCTTCCGCAGTTTTCTTCATTTTTTGAAGTACCATTGCTGAAATTTCTTGAGGTGTGTACAATCTACCATCAATATCAACTCTTGGTGTATCATTATCACCTTTAACAACTTTATAAGGTACACGTTCTGCTTCCATTTTAGATTCAGAATATTTGTTACCCATAAAACGTTTAATTGAATAAATGGTTTTTAATGGATTTGTTACTGCTTGTCTTTTAGCAGGATCTCCAACTTTACGTTCTCCTCCTTCAATAAATGCAACTATTGATGGAGTTGTTCTTTTACCTTCTGCATTAGGGATTACCACTGGCTCATTCCCTTCCATTACAGAAACACAAGAGTTGGTAGTTCCTAAATCTATTCCTATAATTTTACTCATAATTATATATTTATTTTTTTTGTTTTTAAATCTTTTTAAACTTACATCAACAAATAGTCAATAGTTATGCCATTAAAAAAATATATGTCAAGTTGTCATAATTAGGTTTGCAATCTGAATTAAATGTCATTTTTAAACAAATTCTAATAGTATTTATACTTACATAACGACAGTTTAAAGCAATCGTCTATATTTACACAGCTTAAAAAATAATATCTATATATGGAATGTATTTCGATTTTTGATATGCTAAAAATTGGGATTGGTCCTTCTAGCTCACATACTCTAGGTCCATGGCGAGCTGCTGAACGATGGATTAACCATTTACAAAAAGAAAATACTTTTAAACAAGTAACCTCTGTTACTATTGATTTATATGGTTCGCTTTCATTAACAGGAAAAGGACACGCTACAGATTTAGCTGTTATTTTAGGTTTAGCAGGAAAAGATCCTGAAACTATTCCAACTGAAAATATTCAAAACATTATTCAAAATATTAAAACTACTAATAAATTAAATTTTGGAAATGAA
Organism: Lutibacter sp. TH_r2; assembly: GCF_033101135.1. Classification (NCBI taxonomy): domain Bacteria; kingdom Pseudomonadati; phylum Bacteroidota; class Flavobacteriia; order Flavobacteriales; family Flavobacteriaceae; genus Lutibacter; species Lutibacter sp. TH_r2. The sequence goes on along the minus strand of NZ_JAWMPV010000002.1, from coordinate 113,841 downwards.
TTTGAAATTAACTTTAACTCTTCTAAAGCTATTACCTTTAATTCAGAATTTTTACCATTTCACGCAAACGGAATACGCTTTAAGGCTTTTTCTTCTGAAGGAAAAGAAATCTCAAATGATACCTACTACTCTATTGGTGGTGGATTTGTAGTTAGAGAAGAGCTAATTAATGCTAAAGAAAATATTGAAATTCAAAAAACGTTTCCTTATCCAATTCAAAATGCAAAAGAATTAGAAAACTACTGTTCTACAACTAAAATGCAAATTTCAGAAGTTGTTTTAGAAAATGAAAAATCACTTCGTACATCTAAACAAATTGATTTTGAAATAAATAGAATTTGGCAAACAATGCTAGAGTGTATGTATATAGGTTGTCATACTGAAGGAACACTACCTGGAGGTTTAAATGTTAGACGCAGAGCTTTTGATATGCATCAAAAACTTAAAGGAGGAATGCCTTATAGTAATTCAAAAGAATGGATTGAAAGTATTAGAAGTACTGGAGTTAAATTTAGACAAATACTAAAATGGGTTAGTTGTTTTGCATTAAGTGTTAATGAAGTGAATGCTAGTTTAGGTAGAGTTGTAACAGCACCTACAAATGGAAGTGCAGGCGTAATTCCTGCTGTTTTAATGTATTATTTGGTAATTGAAAATCACGAAGCAAATTTCAATCATATTAAACAATTTTTATTAGTAGCTGGTGAAATAGGTAGTATATTTAAAAAAGGTGCAACTATTTCAGCTGCAATGGGTGGATGCCAGGCAGAAATTGGTGTGTCAAGTGCCATGGCTGCAGGAGCATTAACTGAACTTTTAGGAGGTACACCTGGACAGGTTTTAATGGCTAGTGAAATTGCTATGGAACATCATTTAGGTTTAACGTGCGACCCAATTGGTGGTTTAGTTCAAATACCTTGTATTGAACGTAATGCTATGGGAGCAATTAAAGCTATTAATGCTGCTGAATTAGCATTAGATTCTGATTCGAAAAATGCTAAAGTTCCGCTAGATAAAGTAATATCTAGCATGTGGGAAACGGCTAAAGATATGAACTCAAAATACAAAGAAACTTCCGAAGGAGGATTGGCCGTTAGTGTAAATATTTCAGATTGTTAATTTTTTTTATCCTAATGCACCATTATTTTTTTTATATTTGAGAAAAGAAACCATTAATAATAAAAAAAATTCGTTACTCATGAGTAAATTTGATGAAAAATTAGCACTGTATAAAAGTGAAATGGAAAAATTAGGATTAAGCTTTGATGCAGATTTATTAACAGCTGTAACTAAAGGATTAGGACCTTCTATTTATAAAGCTGACGCAGAAACTGTTTCAGGTTCTGATAAAAAAGAATTAGAAACTGTAAAGAAAAACTTTTTACTAAAAAAATTAGGTTTATCTGATGGACCTAAACTAGATGATGCTATTGCTACAGTTATTGAAAAGGTAGGAAAATCTAACCGTAACAAGTATAGAGCAATTGTATATTATTTATTAGTAAAAGAATTAGGTCAAGAATCTAAATATTAATACTATCAAATTATATAAATAAAAAAAACTCGCTATTAAGCGAGTTTTTTTTATTTAATTGAAATTTCTATCGTGTAAATACTAATTCTTTTTCTGAAGATAAATTAGTGTCAAAAGCATAACCTTCAGAATTAAAACCTTTTAATTTTTCTATTGAATCAATATTATTGTCAATTATATAACGTACCATTAATCCTCTGGCCTTTTTAGCAAAAAAACTAATTGTTTTCAATTTTCCATTTTTGTAATCTTTAAAAACTGGTGTAATTACTGGAACTTTTAATAATTTAGGTTTTACAGCTTTAAAATATTCGTTACTTGCTAAATTAACAAAAACCTCATCATCTTTAAGTTCTTCATTTAAAGCATCTGTTATTTTTTGATCCCAATATTGATACAAATTATCTTTTTGACCAATTTTTAATTTGGTTCCCATTTCTAACCTATACGGTTGCATTAAATCTAAAGGTTTTAACAAACCGTATTGTCCAGAAAGAATTCTTAATTTTTTTTGAAGTTGATTAATTTGATCTACTGAAAGTGAATACGCATCCAAACCAATATAAACTTCGCCTTTAAAAGCAAAAACTGCCTGACGAGCATTCTCTAATGAAAAAGGTAATTTCCAATCTTGATTTCTTTGCCAATTTAAGTCACCTAACTTATCTGAAATATGCATTAATTCTGAAAGTTTTTTTGGTGATTTCTTTTTTAAAACTCCATTTAATTTTTCTGCTTCATTTAAAAAAATTCCTTCTGAATATTCAGTTATTGGAACTTTTGTTTCATAATCTAATGATTTGGCTGGTGATATTACTATTTTCATTTCTTTTACTTTTTTACGAAGTAAATTTAATAAAAACAGTGGTAACAACTATAGAAGTAGTATATTAAATACTTATAAAGAAATAATAAAACTTTATAACAATTGATCTATAAAACCTTGCATTTTTTCGTACAACAAACCTACATGAACTCCATCCATTAAAGCATGATGAACTTCTACAGAAAATGGCATTATTTTCCTTCCATTTTCTTCATAATACTTTCCAAAAACTATTTTAGGAATTCCAATTTCTTTTTCATTCCCATTTCGTGCGTGTTTAAAACCTGTAATAGAAACCCAAGGAATTGTAGTACTATGCGCCACATCTAAATCGTAAACTTGAGAATCATCAACAATCCCATTTCTATGATCTTCAATTACTTTTGAACTGTTTTTTATAAACTCTAAAATTGTTGGAGCAGTTACAAAATGACAAAATGAAAAAGTTTCATCATCATTTAAAACGGTAGAATCTATATGAATGTTATCAAACTCAACAACATCTCCATTTTTAAAACGAAGTTTAAATGCAGGAATTTGATTCATTGCTTGATTTGCAACGTACAATCCGGCTAGAAAAAATGATAAGTTTTGTTTTTTACAAAAAGCGTATAAATTAGTTACATCTATAGTTGCAGTAATATTAAAAAACGGATCTTCATAATCTTTAAAAAATTCAAATTGATTTTTTCTTTCCCAATTTTTTAAATCTATTACTTTCATTATTTTACTCTTTCTGATTAACAGTATACGTTCTCCATTTTTCTAAACATAATTGAATATCTTCCGGAATATCACATTCAAAACGCATAAACTCTCCAGTTGTTGGATGCTCAAAACCTAATGTTTTGGCATGTAATGCTTGTCTTGGTAATGCTTTAAAACAATTATCTACAAACTGTTTGTATTTAGTAAACGTAGTACCTTTTAAAACAGCATCACCTCCATAACGTTCATCGTTAAAAAGTGTATGACCAATATGCTTAAAATGTGCTCTAATTTGGTGTGTTCTACCAGTTTCTAACTTACATTGCACTAATGTAACATAGCTAAAACGTTCAATAACTTTATAATGTGTAACGGCATGTTTTCCAAAATCACCTTCCGGAAAAACACTCATTTGCAATCTATTTTTAAGACTTCTTCCTATATTTCCTTCAATTCTTCCTTCATCTTCTTCAATGTTTCCCCACGCTAAAGCATAATATAAACGCTCTGTAGTTCTATCAAAAAATTGTTTAGATAAATGTGCCATCGCATAGTCCGTTTTAGCAACAACTAATAAACCACTTGTATCTTTATCTATTCTATGCACCAAACCTGGGCGTTCGTTGGAGTTGGTTGGTAAATTTTCTATATGATGAATTAAACCATTTACTAAAGTTCCGGTATAGTTCCCATGACCTGGGTGTACAACCATTCCTGCAGGTTTATTTACAACAATAACTTCACTGTCTTCATAAACTATATCTAACGGAATATCTTCTGCAACTAATAAGTTCTCGTGTGGCGGATGTGCTAAAACTACTCTAACAACATCATTTCCTTTTACCTTGTAATTTGGTTTTACAGGTACTTCGTTTACTAAAACATTTCCAGCTTTTGCTGCTTGTTGAATTTTATTTCTAGTCGCATTTTCAATAAAATTCATTAAAAACTTATCTACTCGTAAAGGTTCCTGACCTTCATTAGCTACATATCTAAAATGCTCGTAAAGTTCTTCGTTTTCTAATTCTTCAATCCTACTCATTAGTTATTTTCTGAAGTTTTTTCGGTATAACGTCCACTTCCATTTCCATCACCTAATATTAAAGTAATTGATGAATTTTTAGGTATCTTGTCTCCTGCTTTTATTCTTTTTCCTTTAAATTCCAATCCTCTAACTACATTTTTAGCAATATCACTCACAAAAATTTCGCTAGAACTAATTCTAAAACCTATCGCTTTTAACTGCGAAACTGCCTGCCTTTTAGTTTTTCCATAAATATTAGGCATTTCAACATTTTTATACCCTGAAGGATTTAATGTTAAATATATTTTTCTTCCTTCTTTTACAAAATCACCAGTTTCAGGATCTTGCTCAATAACAGATTTTTTTGGAAAATTTGGATTGTAACTTGTAGAGTCTAATACTACAAAATCTAAATCCAATTCTGCTAATGTTTTTTGAACATTCTCTAAACTCATTTTTTCTAAATTTGGGACTTCAATTTTTTGATTATGATTGGTTGAAATATCTAACCACTTCATAACTATAAAAACAAATAACACCAATCCTACAACTGCAATTATAAGTTGTTTTAAAAACGTTTTAGAGGTAATAAATTTTACAAGACTCATTTTAGCTATTTTTATTTGGAGCAAAGATACTTTATAAATATCAACTAACAAACAACCTAATTATTGTTTAAGTTTACTTAATAACTTTACTATTTTCAATTTGTTCTTTAAACTTTTATTTGTGTAAGTTTGTAATACTAGTTTATAAATAATTATGAAAAAAAATATAGCCATTATAATGGGAGGCTACTCTTCTGAAGTTAATATTTCGCTAAAAAGTGGAAATGTTGTTTACCAATATTTAAATACGGAAAAATACAATCCGTATAGAGTTCATATTTTAAAAGAAAAATGGGTTGCTTTGGATAAATATAATACTGAATTTCCTATTGATAAAGATGATTTTTCAGCGGTTATTAATGGACAAAAAATTAATTTTGACTGTGTTTTTAATGCAATACATGGAACACCTGGAGAAGACGGAAAAATACTAGCTTATTTGGAATTATTGAATATCAAACACACTTCTGCTCCGTTTTATCAAATGGCATTAACGTTTAATAAACGGGATTGTTTAAGTGTTGTAAAACAATACGGAATTAAAACAGCAACATCTTATTTTTTAAATAAAGGTGATACCTTAAGCACTTCAGAAATTATAGATAAAGTTGGTTTACCTTGTTTTGTAAAACCTAACAATGCAGGTTCTAGCTATGGAATTTCTAAAGTAAAAATACTTGAAGAACTAATTCCTGCAATTGAAAAAGCCTATAAAGAAGATACGGAGATTTTAATTGAAAGTTTTTTAGATGGTAGAGAAGTTACTATTGGAGTAATTCAATATAAAAATGAAATAAAAGTTTTACCAATTACTGAAATTGTTACAGAAAATGATTTTTTTGATTATGAAGCAAAATACGAAGGAAAATCCGAAGAAATAACACCTGCTAATCTTTCAAAAAAATTAAAAGAAAAACTTGAAAAAGTTGCCATAAAAACATATAAAGCTTTAAATATGAGTGGTTTTTCACGTACCGAATATATTATTGTAAATGGTGAACCACACTTTTTAGAAATGAATACCGTACCTGGTTTAACAGCTGCAAGTATTATTCCTCAACAAGCAGGAGAAGCTGGAATAGACTTAGAAGATTTATTTGACAATGCTATTGAAATGGCACTTAAAAATTAACTAAAATGAAAAGAGCAATTTTCCCTGGATCTTTTGATCCAATTACTTTAGGCCACGTTGATATAGTAAACAGAGCTTTACCTCTATTTGATGAAATTATAATTGCGATAGGAATAAATTCTGATAAAAAATATATGTTTTCGTTAGAGGAAAGAAAACATTTTATTGAAAAGTACTACCAAAACCAACCTAAAATAAAAGTAACAACCTACCATGGTTTAACTACTGAATATTGTAAAGAAATTGATGTTGATTTTATTCTTCGTGGTTTAAGAAACCCAGCCGATTTTGAATTTGAAAAAGCCATTGCTCAAACCAATAGAAAATTAGCTCAAATTGAAACAGTTTTCCTACTAACTTCTGCCGATACAGCTTTTATTAGCTCTAGTATTGTTCGAGATGTTTATAGACATGGAGGTGATATTTCTGGTTTAGTTCCTCCAAGTGTGTTAGAAAAATAAAATATGAAGAAGCTTTTATTTATTGCATTACTAGTAATTATTTCATGTAAACAAAATTCAGAAAATTCTACAGTAGATTTAACTACCAAATTTGAAATTTCAAAAGGAACGGAAACAACTACTTATAAAGAAACTATTGCATATTTTAAATTATTAGCAAACAATTTTTCTGAAATTTCTATTCAAGAAATGGGTGAAACTGATAGCGGTTTTCCGTTGCATTTGGTTTTGTATAATTCAGATAATGAATTTGATTTAGAATCGCTTAAAAAGGGTTCAAAAAACATTATTTTAATTAATAATGGAATTCATCCTGGAGAACCTGATGGTGTCGATGCTTCTATGATGCTTTTAAGAGATATTGCTCAAAATGAAGACTTAAAAAAGCAATACAAAAATGTTGTTTTAGCCGTTATTCCAATGTATAATATTGGAGGTTCTTTAAATCGAAATTCTCATTCAAGAGCAAATCAAAATGGTCCAGAAGCTTATGGTTTTAGAGGTAACGCTAGAAACTTTGATTTAAATAGAGATTTTATAAAATCAGATACCAAAAATGCGCAAAGTTTTGCGCAACTATTTCACGCTTTAAATCCTGATGTTTTTGTAGACAATCACGTAAGTAATGGAGCCGATTATCAATACGGAATTACTCATTTATTTACACAACACAACAAATTAGGAAATGGTTTAGGCGAGTTTTTAGAACAAAAAATGCGACCACAAATTGAAGCTTCACTTTTAGAAAAAGAAATAATAATTACGCCTTATGTAAATGTTTGGGGTAAAACTCCTGATATTGGTTTTAGTCAGTTTTTTGACAATGCACGTTATTCAACTGGTTACACAACACTATTTAATACTTTTGGTTTAATGATTGAAACTCATATGCTAAAACCTTACAAACAACGTGTAGAAGAAACCTATGCGTTATTAGAAAGCATTATTGAGTTTACTTCAAACAATTCAGATAAAATTAAAGAGTTAAGAACAAATGCCGTTGAAAAAATTCTTTCAGAAAAAGAATATGCTATTTCATATGAATTAGATAAAACTACATTTTCAACACTTCAATTTAAAGGTTACGAAGGAAGTTTAATAGATAGTAAAGTAACTACTGGAAAACGTTTGTTTTATAACAGAAGTAAACCGTTTACAAAACCTGTAAAATACTTCAATACCTTTAAGTCAAAACAAACTGTAAAAATTCCAAAAGCATATATTTTAAAAAGTGGTTGGTGGAAAGTAATTGAAAACTTAAAAAATAATAACATTCAATTTACAACTTTTAAAAAAGATACTACTATAAATGTAATTGAACAAAAAATTGAAGATTATAAAACTATGACTGCCGCTTATGAAGGTCATTATCCGCATTTCAACACTACAATTTCACAATCACAAAAAGAAATTCATTTTTCAAAAGGAGATATTTACATTCCAACAAATCAAAATGGTGTTAGGTATATTATTGAAACGTTTGAAGCCGAAGCTCCGGACTCATTTTTTAATTGGAATTATTTTGATACTATTCTTCAAAAAAAAGAAGGTTATTCAGCTTATGTTTTTGAAGATATTGCTGAAGAAATTCTAAATAACAATCCAAGTTTAAAGGAAGAACTTCAAACTAAAATTAAAACTGATACAGAATTTGCTAAAAACCCAAGAGCACAATTAGATTTTATTTATAAAAATTCACCGTATTATGAAAAAGCGCATTTAACCTTACCAATTTATAAGGTCTATTAGTTTTTTACTTGCTCTAAATAACCTAAAACATATACTGCTGGTGAGTTCCAATTAAGGCAAACTTCATTAGAAGCATAACTTTCTTGCACATCCATATAAGATTTTGCAGGTAAAATAGAAGTATATTCTAACTCTCCTTTATCTTGCTTATCAAAATTTGGACCTCCAATTACAAACCCTGGGATTGGTTCAACTATATCATCTGCTCCACTTGGTCTATGGTGTGGAAACTTTGCCTGTTTACTTCCAAAACCTGTAACAAAACTATAACCTGTTGCGTTTTTACCAAAAATATAATCTGTTATTTGTATGGCTCCTTTTAAATATTTCGCATCATTTGTTAACCTATGTGTATTGCATAAAATAAGTGCCTGATTTAAAACATCGCTATTTGATCCCCATTCAAATCTATTTAATGCAATTCTATACGGGTTTTTAGAAATACTATCTAAAATAACGTTGGCCAAATTAATTTGATCTATTATTAATTTTTTTGAAAAAACTGAATCTAATTCTCCCTTATGTTCTAATAAAGAATGAAAAGCATTGTTTCTAATAAAATACTTCCAACTATTTGTTAGTTGATGTGTTAATTCTTCTTCATTATTTACCAAGTAATCAAAGTACTTTTGCTCTTTTGTTGTTATAAACAATTCAGCAGCAGCCCAATAAAAATCATCAGTCAATACATCATCTCCATATTCTCCAGTAACAACATCACTTGGGTTTTTATAAATTATAGCATTATTTTTTTCTGCCCAATTCCAAGCCTTTTGTGAAGCAGCCAATGCTTTTTCTGCCCAAACAGTGTCAGTTTCTTTAAATAATCTTGAAGCTTGAGACATTACAGCCGCAAAATTTAACGTTGGCATTGTTGTTTTACCAATAACTAAACGCTCAAGATTATACGCATTTGGCATTACAAAATCACTAAAGTTTTTAGCGGTAACTTTAAAAAACACACCACCATCGTTATCTTGCATTTTTAGTAACCAATTAAGTTCGTATTTAAGTTCATCTAATAAATCACTTCTATTGTTTCCACTTTCTGGTATATTCAAATCACTATCAGAAATACAGTTTGGAAATTGTTCGGCTAACAACAACATTTGACCAACTGAAAAAGCAGCATTATTAACATACTTACCATAATCACCTGCATCATACCAACCGCCTGAAACATCTATTTTTTTATCTGAACCATAAATTTTACAATCGTTATCTAAATGCCCTGCTTTTCTATTATAAATTCCACCAAACTCCTTTTCAATTGGCATAGAAGCTCTTTGAAAATAGTAACTCTTTACCATTGCATTTAATGGTTTTTCATATACATTCTTTTTAATTTCAAATGAGAATGATTGATATTTTTTATCAATCAATACTTTATAAGTTCCTTCTTTTGTAAAAGAACTAAAATCACCCATTAAAACTTGTTCTCCAGATTTATCCCAAACTCCATTATCAACCATTTCACCGCTAAAAACTACATCTTTATCTTCATTTATTATTTCAAAGTCCTTTGCTAATTTATCAACAAAAACAAATTGCTTTACTGAAGTTGGGTAAAACCCAATTTGATTCATTCTAATTAATTTACTCTCAATAATATTTTCTTTATTAACGTTACAAGAAAATAATAAAGTAAAAACCATAACTGTAGTAATAATATATTTATTCATAATCTAGTTTGTTTTGTATTTCAAAAATAGTCAACAAAAGAGTAGTGTTTTAATACTATTTTGTCAATTAATAAACTCAAAATAAAACTTTTATAAAATTACATTTTAACATTCATCAAAAGCACAATTAATATTCAAAAAATCTAATATTAATTTGTAATTTGCACTTTTAGAAATTACTATTTTTATGAAAGTTTGCATTGCCGAAAAACCTAGTGTAGCACGTGAAATAGCATCTGTATTAGGTGCAAACACACGCCATGATGGTTATTTTGAAGGCAATGGTTATGCCGTAACTTATACTTTTGGGCATTTATGTACGCTTTTTGAGCCAAACGATTACAAACCACATTGGAAAAGTTGGGATTTAAATAATTTACCAATGCTTCCTGAAAAATTCAAAGTAAAAGTTGTAAACGATTCAGGTATAAAAAAACAGTTTAATATTGTAAAAGGTTTATTTGAAAAAGCCGATGTAATTATAAACTGTGGCGATGCTGGGCAAGAAGGAGAACTCATTCAACGTTGGGTTATAAATGAAGCTGGTTACAAAGGAGAAGTACAACGTTTATGGATTTCTTCATTAACAACCGAAGCTATTAAAGAAGGTTTTCAAAAATTAAAACCTGCTACAGATTACGATAATTTATACTACGCTGGTTTTTCTAGAGCTATTGGAGATTGGCTTCTAGGAATGAATGCTACCAGACTTTACACGGTAAAACACGGAGGCTACAAACAAGTACTTTCGGTTGGTAGAGTTCAAACACCAACGTTAGCTATGCTTGTTGAGCGTTTTAAAGAAATTAACAGCTTTAAACCTCAACCTTACTGGGAATTACAAACTTTATATAGAGATACACTTTTTAATTGTGAAGAAGGTAGATTTTTAAAAAAAGAAGAAGGTGAAAACTTTGCAAACAAAGTAAAAGAAAGTGATTTTGAAGTAGTTTCTATTACAAAAAAAAATGGAACTGAATACGCTCCAAAATTGTTCGATTTAACTGGGTTACAAGTATACTGCAATACCAAATTTGGATTTTCAGCAGATGAAACTCTAAAAATTGTTCAGCATTTATACGAGCAAAAATTAGTTACTTACCCTAGAGTTGATACCACTTTCTTACCGAATGATGTGTATCCAAAAGTAGCTGGTATTTTACAAAAACTAACAAATTACCAAACTTTAACTCAACCTTTATTAGGAAAAAAAATAAAAAAATCTAGCAGAGTATTTAACGATAAAAAAGTAACCGATCACCACGCAATTATTCCTACCGGAATGCAAGGTAATATATCACATAACCACTTAAAAGTATATGATATTATTACCAAACGTTTTATTGCTGCTTTTTATAACGATTGTAAAGTTGCAAATACTGCCGTAATAGGTAAAGCTGATACGGTTTCATTTAAAACTACGGGTAAAGAAATATTAGAAAAAGGTTGGAGAGTTGTTTTTGAAAACCCAAACAATCCTCAAAAAGAATCTGGAATATTGCCAAAATTTGAAAAGGGTGAAAAAGGGCCACACATACCAAGTTTTTTAGAGAAACAAACCAAACCTCCTAATTATTATACTGAAGCAACTTTATTAAGAGCAATGGAAACTGCTGGTAAACAAGTTGATGATGATGAAATGCGAGAATTAATGAAAGAGAATGGAATTGGTCGTCCTTCTACCCGAGCAAATATTATAGAAACGCTTTTTAGACGAAAATATATTGTTAGAAAAAAGAAACAAATTCATCCAACACAAACTGGAATTCAATTAATTGACACCATTCAAAATGAATTGCTAAAATCTGCCGAATTAACTGGTCGATGGGAAAAACAATTGACAGAAATTGAGAAAGGAAACTTTAACGCCGGATCATTTATTAACAATATGAAAAAAATGGTTGATAATTTGGTGTATGAAGTTAGAATGGAACAAAAAAGAGCCAATATTTCATTCTCAAACAATCAACCTAAAAAGGAAGCAAAAAAGGTTTCTAAAAAAGGAATTACTTCAAAAAAATGCCCTAAATGTAAACAAGGAAATATTTTAAAAGGAAGTTCGGCTTACGGATGTAGCAATTATAAAAATGGCTGTGATTTTAAATTACCATTTGTTTTTCTAGAAAAGAAAATTTCAGAAAACCAATATATTAGACTGCTTGATAAAGATTCAACAGTAAACTTAAAAGGTTTTAAAACTGAAACTGGAAAAGTGGAAGGTTTACTTCGTTTTGATGAAAATTTCAATTTAAAACTAGAACCAAAAAAAGCAATAATTCCAGATACACTAAAATGCCCTAAATGCAACAAAGGAACTATTTTAAAAGGAAACACAGCTTACGGTTGTAGTGAATACAAAAATGGATGCGATTTTGTTTTTACTTTTGAAAACATTAAACAAAAAGCCAAAGGCAAACAACTTACCAAAGAACTGGTTTACAATATTCTAAATGGAAAAACCTAAACATCAACATTTTGCAATTTTTAAACCATACGGTTATTTAAGTCAGTTTGTAAATAACCAAACTAAAAGATCTAATAAAAAATTATTAGGTGAATTGTTTAATTTTCCTAAAAATGCAATGGCAATTGGCAGACTTGACGAACCATCTGAAGGCTTGCTTTTAATTACTACTAATGGAAAAGTTAGCGAAGCTGTAAGAAGCTCTAAATTTGAAAAAGAATACTACGCTCAAGTTGATGGAATTATTTCTAATGAAGCTATTGAGTTACTTAAAAATGGTGTTGAAATAAATACTGAAACAGGAAAATATCTCACAAAAAAATCCGAAGTATTTAAACTCACTGAAACTCCAAAACTTCCTGAAAGAGCCAAAAAAATTAGAGATGAACGTCACGGACCAACTAGTTGGATTTCTATTACTTTAACTGAAGGAAAATTTAGACAGGTTAGAAAAATGACTGCTACTGTTGGTTTCCCAACTTTACGTTTGGTAAGAGTAAGAATTGGCGAAATTTCAATAAATAAAATGCAAGCAGGCGAAGTTATTGAATTTAATAACCTTATAGAATAGTCACTATACACTTGAAAACATCAGTTTAAAAGAATTAAATTCTTCTAAACTATATGCTTGTTATTCCTAATTTTTTATAGAAATACAAATTTCAAAAAAAAATAGTAACTTGAAAACTCATTAAAACTACAACTAACTATGATTACGCTTCGTATTAATGGAAAAAAACATTCAATTGATGTTCCTTCAGATATGCCTTTACTCTGGGCAATTAGAGATATAATTGGCTATACTGGAACAAAATTTGGTTGCGGAAAAGGTTTATGTGGTGCTTGTAAAGTACTATTAGACGGTTCTGATGTTCAATCGTGTCAAATTCCTGTATCAATGGCTGAAGGAAAAGAAATACTAACTATTGAAGGTGAATCAGAAAACCTACAGTTATTACAAAAGTCTTGGGCTGAAGAAAATGTTGCGCAATGTGGATTTTGTCAACCTGGTCAATTAATTGCTGCTACTTCATTATTAGATAAAAACGAAAATCCTTCAGAAAAAGAAATCGAAGAAGCTATGATTGGTAATATTTGCAGATGTGGAACATACGAACGCATTAAAAAAGCAATCAATAAAACTGTTGAACTAAAAAAACAAAGCTAATTATGAGTGGTATAAAAAATATAAGTCGTAGAAGTTTTGTTAAAAGTCTAGGTTTAGCATCTGGTGGATTGGTTTTAGCATGTAATACTTCAATTTTCTCTAATGAAGAAAAAACTCCTGAAAATTTAGTAGCATTTAATCCTAATTTATTTGTTCAATTAAATTCTGACGGAAGTTTAGTTTTGATTGCTTCACGTTCTGAAATGGGAAATGGAGTTAGAACTTCATTACCTTCTGTTATAGCAGATGAAATGGAAGCTGACTGGGAAAGAGTTTCAGTAAAGCAAGCGGAAGGAGATAAAAAATATGGTGATCAAAATACTGATGGTTCTCGAAGTATTAGGTATTTATTTAAGCCAATGCAAACCATGGGTGCAATGGCAAAAGCAATGTTGATTTCTGCTGCTGCCCAAAAATGGGAAGTTGCTGAAATTGAATGTAAAGCCGAAAATCACTTTATTATTCATTCATCTGGCAAAAAAATAGAATTTGGAGATTTGGTGGAAATTGCTAAAACTTTGGAAGTTCCTTCTGAAGAAAATTTAACTTTTAAAGATCCAAAAGATTATAAATACATAGGTAAAAGTTTACGTAGTATAGATGCTGAAGATTACAGCAACGGAAAAGCCATATTTGGATTAGACAAACGCATACCTAACATGAAATTTGCAGCAATTGCTCGTTGCCCAGTTACTTTTGGAACTGTAAAGTCCGTTGATAAAACAGAGACTTTAAAAATCCCTGGCGTTATTGATGTAATTGAATTCCCAAGAGTTGAAAGACCTTTTGGAACACTTGGTGGCGTTGCAGTAATAGCTGATAATACGTGGGCTGCTTTTAAAGGAAAAGAAGCGTTAAAAATTGATTGGGATTATGGAGAAAATGCCTCCTACTCTTCCAAAGAATATATGGAGGAATTAACCAAAAATGTTACAAAACCAGGAAAAGTATCTAAAGATCTTGGAAACATAAATAGAGCTTTTAAAACCAGCTCAAAAACTGTTGAAGCCATTTATAAATTACCTCATTTATCACATACTCCAATGGAAACTCCAAACGCTCTTGCTTGGGTAAAAGAGAATAGTTGTGAGGTATGGGCACCAACCCAAGAACCACAAGCTGCAAGAACTGAAGTTCAAGAGTATTTGCAAATTCCTCGTGAAAATGTAACTATCAATGTAACACTTCTTGGTGGTGGATTTGGGAGAAAATCGAAACCCGATTATATTGTTGAAGCTGTAATTCTTTCAAAAAAATTAAATCTTCCAATTCAAGTTATTTGGACACGAGAGGATGATATAAAGCACGATTATTTTCATACCGTAAGTGCGCAATACATGAAAGCTTCATTCGATAAGAATGGAAATGTTTCTGGTTGGTTACATAGGTTTGCTTTGCCATCTATTGTTTCAACTTTTCAAAGTGGTGTAGAATATGCTGGTGGATTTGAAATAAATAGCGCTTCTAATCTTCCATATGCTATTAAAAATATGAGAGTAGAAATTGGAAAAGCACCTGCCAAAGTTAGAATTGGTTGGTTACGCTCTGTAATTAATATTCCTCATGGATTTTCTATCAATGTTTTTGCTGATGAATTAGCTTCGGCTGCAAATAAAGATCCTTTAGAGTATAGATTACAATTATTAGGTGAAGATAGAATTATTGGTAAAAAAGGTGAACATCAATTTGATGTTTCAAGATTAAAAAATGTACTAAAAAAAGCTACAAAAAATGCAGATTGGGGAAGAAAATTACCTAAAGGACACGCTTTTGGATTGGCTGTACATAGAAGTTTTTTATCATATGTAGCTTCTGTTGTTGAAGTTTCTGTAATAGAAAACAAAGTACAAGTGCACAATGTTTGGACCGTTATAGATGCAGGACTTGTTGTAAATAAAGATACTGTAAAAGCACAGATGGAAGGTTCTGCAATATTTGGTATGTCAATTGCATTTTATGGTAAAATAACAAGTAAAAATGGTGCAATAGAACAAAATAATTTTCACGATTACCAAATGACACGTATACATCAATCTCCAAAGGTACATGTTGAAATAATTAATAGTACTGAAAGTCCAACGGGAGTTGGAGAACCTGGAGTTCCTGTTATTGCTCCTGCCATTGTAAATGCTATTTACGCTGTAACTGGAAAACGTATTAGAAAACTACCTTTAATTGATGAAGGCTTTACTGTTTAATAAATATAAAAAAAGCGACTTTAATAAGTCGCTTTTTTTATATTCTAATTTTCTAACAATCCTTTTGGAAATTTCTCTGGATTTGCAGCTAAATGATAACGCGGATCATCAATATCTTCAATTATAACTTCTCTAAATTTAGGATTACTTTTATACAGTAATTCTTTACATTCTTCACTTAAATGTTTTAGATGAAGTGATTTTCCAGCAGCTTCATATTTTTCAACAATACTTAAAATTGCTTCTAAAGCTGAATGATCACTAACACGAGATTCAATAAAATCTATTTCAACTTTATCTGGATCATTCTTTACATCAAACTTATCGTTAAAAGCTGTAATTGAACCAAAAAATAAAGGTCCCCAAATTTCATATGTTTTAGTTCCGTCTTCTTTCATTCTTTTTCTAGCTCTAATTCTAGTTGCATTTTCCCAAGAAAATACCAATGCACTCACAATTACACCAGCTATTACTGCTATTGCTAAATCAAAAAATACAGTTAAAGCAGATACTAAAATCAATACAAACAAATCTGTTTTTGGTATTTTATTAATAATTCTAAAACTACTCCATGCAAAAGTACCAATAACAACCATAAACATAACTCCAACCAATGCGGCAATTGGCACTTGCTCTATATATGATGAAGCAAACAATATAAACATTAACAACATTACAGCTGCTACAATTCCTGAAAGTCTTCCTCTACCTCCACCTTTGATGTTTATAATAGATTGACCAATCATAGCACAACCACCCATTCCACCAAAAAGTCCTGTAATAATATTAGCGCCACCTTGGGCTAAACATTCTCTATTTCCATTACCACGGGTTTCAGTTAAATCATCCACTAAATTCAGTGTCATTAAAGATTCAATTAATCCAATAGCTGCCAATATTAATGAATATGGTAATATAAATTTTATAGATTCCCAAGTAAAAGGAACTTTTGAAAATGTTTCTAAATTAGGTACTGGAAAACCACCTTTTAAGCCTTCACCACCACCATCTCTAATAAATGATCCAACTGTTGCGACATCTAATTTTGCAAATATTACAATGGCACTTACCACTAAAATAGCTATTAATGCTTCTGGCAATTTACTTAACTTTTTAATTTGTGGCAATCCCCACATAATTAACATAGTTAATGCTACTAAACCAATCATAAAATATAATGAAGTACCTTGTAACCAAACTTTTTCACCAGCAACAGTTTGCTTAAACATTCCTAATTGCGAAAGAAATATTACAATTGCTAAACCATTTACAAACCCCATCATTACAGGATGTGGAATTAGTCTTACAAATTTACCTAACTTTAAAACTCCAGCTAGCATTTGTATAATTCCCATTAAAATAACAGTTGCAAAAAGATAATACAAACCTAAATTTTCACCAGGTTCTCCCATTGCGTTTCCTTCAGAAACTAAAGAAACCATAACCACTGCTAACGCACCTGTTGCTCCAGAAATCATTCCTGGTCTACCTCCAAATATTGAAGTAATTAAACCAACCATAAAAGCAGCATACAAACCAACTAATGGATCTACACCTGCCACAAAAGCAAATGCAACTGCTTCAGGCACTAAAGCCAAAGCTACGGTTACCCCCGAAAAAATATCATTTCGTACGTTTGATACTCGCTTTTTAATAAATTCTGTCATAACTAATTTAGTTTCAAAAGCGGCAAATATAGATGAATTTAATGGAGTGCAAAAATTAATGATGTATTGATAACGAAATCGTTTAAAGTATTGATTTTATTTTAATTAAAAAGCAATTTTATGTTTTTATACGTGTTTTCTAATGCAATATTTACAGCTGTTTCATTTTTAAATTCTACTTTTTCAATACCTTCTTCTAATTGAGGTTGAAGTTTACCAATATATGTGCTTTTCATTAAAAACCAATACGTAACTTTTAATATTGTTTTTCCATTTCGTTTAAAAATATGATATGTTGTTGGTAATTCTTTTTCTATTATTAATTCAGAAACTCCACATTCTTCTTCAACTTCTCTAATAGCACACTGTTCAATTGTTTCACCTTTTTCTAATTTACCTTTTGGTAAATCCCATTTTTTAAAACGATAAATAAATAGAATCTCTTTATTTTTATTAAACACTTTCCCTCCTGCAGCCTTTTGAACTTTAAAAATGGCCTTAAACCGTTCCCAATCTTCAGTTATACTGCTAGATATCAAACAAATACCATTCAATTCATTATTGAATAATTTTTCTACAATCTCTACTAAATCAACTTTACTAAAACTTTTTTTCACAAATTCTGTTGAAAAATTCTTTTTTTCGGTTAAAATAATTGGATTTTCATTAACAAAAACTTTATACATTTGCAGTATGATTTTAAACAAAAACATTGCTAAAACTACAGCTGAATTATTATTACAAATTAAAGCTATAAAATTACAGCCAAATGAACCTTTTACTTGGGCATCAGGATGGAATTCGCCTATTTATTGCGATAATAGAACAACTCTTTCGTTTCCAAAAATACGAAATTTTATTCGAGAAAATTTAGCTAAAGTTATTGAAGATCAATACGGAAAACCAGACGTAATAGCTGGAGTTGCTACTGGAGCAATTGCAATTGGTGTGTTAGTGGCACAAGAATTAAACATTCCATTTGTGTATGTGCGCCCAGAACCCAAAAAACATGGTAGAAAAAACCAAGTTGAAGGTTTATTAGAACCAAACAAAAATGTTGTTGTTGTTGAAGATTTAATTAGTACTGGAAAAAGCAGTTTAAATGCTGTAAAAGCTTTAAAAGAAGCTGGTGCTACTGTAAAAGGCATGGTTGCTATTTTTACGTATGGATTTGATATTGCTACTGAAAACTTTGAAAAAGACAATGTGCAATTAAATACTTTAAGCGATTATAATAACTTATTAGAATTAGCTTTAACTAACAACTCTATTTCTGAAAAAGAATTGGATACTTTAAAAGAATGGAGAACCAATCCAAGTGGTTGGAATAAATAAACACCTATAAATTATGATGAATTTAGAAAGTCCCAAAACTGTTGTAAACAAATCTCAAAAAGAATTGTTTGAGTTTTTAAACAACTTAAACAACTTTGAAAAAATAATGCCTGATACTATTCAAAAGTTTGAAGTAGATGGAGAATCTTTTATTTTTAGTTTAAAAGGAATGCCTGAAATTAGATTGGTATTAAAAGAAAAACAAGAATTTGATAAAATTATTTTAGGTGCTGCTAGTAGTAAGTTAGATTTTACATTAACTGCTAATTTAGTTCCCGTTTCAGAAAATGAAACTGAAATTCAATTACTTTTTGCTGGTGATTTTAACCCAATGATGGCAATGATGGTTAAAAAACCACTTCAAAATTTTATAAATACACTTACTGAAAAGACGAAAGAATTATAAAATATCTAAATAATATCTCTACTCGCAAATTTGATTTCTTTTAAATTGAATTTGCGAGTTTTTTTAGGTTCAATTTCTACTTCTAATCTACCATCTTCTCCTACAGAAATTATTTTTCCTATAAACTTTAAACCTAAATTATCTACAAATTCAGTTGATTTATTAAACATATATAAATTGCTGTAATACATTTCTTTTAGCGCTTCAAACTTTTCTTCAGAAACAAAATTTAAATATTTTTTTAATGAATTGATAAGTTCAATTAACAATTCATCCGTTTCAATTTCAGTACCAGATAACAATTTTAATGAACTTACTTTACCTATGTTTGTAGGAAATATTTCTTGATTAACATTTAAACCAACACCTATTATAGAGTTATTAATCTTACCACCTTTTAAACTGTTTTCTATTAAAATTCCCGAAACTTTGTTTTCATCTGCCAAAATGTCGTTAGGCCATTTTATAACTAATGAATTATTAACATAATTTTTAAGAACCTCAATAACAGCTATAGCAACTGCAATACTTATATAAAACTGATGACTAATTTTGAACTCACCAAAAACAATTAACATACTGAATGTTAGATTTTTATTGTTTTCAGAGACCCAATTTGTTCCCATTTGACCTCTACCTGCTGTTTGATTTCGAGCAACCGCAACCGTAAAATTTTCTAGGTTATTTTCATCTGCCAATTTTTTAAGGTACAAATTGGTAGAGTCAATGGCATTAAGTTTGATTATATTCATAAAAAATATTTGTGCAAAGTTACTTATTTAAAAAAATAATTTAAATAAATATAATAACTTTGCAAAAAATTAAAATTAATTGAATGACTAAAAGTAAAGTAAGCGTAGACGAACTAATAACGTCAATTTTAAAAGCAATAGATGAAATTAAGGCTGATGACATTCAAATACTAGATTTGCGAGAAATTGAAAACACCGTTTGCGATTACTTTGTAATTTGTACGGGAACTTCTAACACACATGTAAATGCAATAGCTGGTATTGTTCAAAAACAAGTTAGCAAAGCTATTCAAGAAAAACCTTGGCATGTAGAAGGCGAAAGCAATTCAGAATGGGTATTGTTAGATTATGTAAATATAGTTGTGCATGTTTTTCAAAAACATACTCGTGAATATTACGATATAGAAAGTTTATGGGGTGATGCCAAGATTACTTCAATTTCACAACCTAATTAAAAAAAGTTTATAACTTAAGAAAATATAAATGAGTAAAGAAAAGAAAAATACCCCTAATAAAAATATAAAGACACCTAAATTTAATTTCTATTGGATTTATGGTATTGTTTTAGTTTTATTTATTGGATATCAATTTTTTAGCGCAGGAACTACTTCGACAAAAAATTTAAGTCAAAATGAATTTAAAACTATTTTAACTGATAACGATATTAAAAGTGTAGTTATAGTAAATAGAGATGTTGCTGAAATTTATATTAAACCAGAAGCTTCAGAAAAAGAAAAACACAAAAAAAATAAAACAACTTTTTATACTGAAAAAACTCCATTGTATTATTATGATTTTGGAGATTTACAAAACTTTGAAAAAGAATTAGAAACAGAAAAAGAAAATAATTCTCTTGATTTTGATGTTACTAACACCGAAAAAACAAATATTTTAGATCAATTATTTATCTATTTACCATTTATATTTTTAATAGGTTTATGGATTTATTTTATGAGAAGAATGTCTGGTGGTGGTTCTGGTGGTGGTGGACAAATTTTTAGCATTGGAAAATCAAAAGCTAAATTATTTGACCAAGATCAAAAAGTAAAAACTAGTTTTAAAGATGTTGCTGGTTTAGAAGGTGCTAAAGAAGAAGTTCAAGAAATTGTAGACTTTTTAAAAAGTCCAGAAAAATATACTTCATTAGGTGGAAAAATTCCTAAAGGAGCTTTATTAGTTGGCCCTCCAGGAACAGGTAAAACCTTGCTTGCAAAAGCAGTAGCTGGTGAAGCTGGCGTGCCTTTCTTTTCATTATCTGGTTCAGATTTTGTTGAAATGTTTGTAGGTGTAGGAGCTTCTAGAGTTCGTGATTTATTTAAACAAGCACAACAAAAATCTCCTTCTATTATATTTATAGATGAAATTGATGCCATTGGTAGATCTCGTGGTAAAAATAATATGACTGGTGGAAATGATGAAAGAGAAAATACACTGAATCAACTTCTTACAGAAATGGATGGTTTTGGAACAGATACAAACGTAATTGTATTAGCTGCCACAAACCGAGCAGATGTACTTGATAAAGCACTTATGAGAGCTGGACGTTTTGATAGACAAATCTATGTAGATTTACCTGATTTGAATGAACGTGCTGAAATTTTTAAAGTTCATTTAAAACCTATAAAACTAGATAAAGATGCAGATATAGAGTTTTTATCGCAACAAACTCCTGGTTTTTCTGGTGCAGATATTGCAAATTTATGTAATGAAGCTGCCCTAATTGCTGCAAGAAAAGGAAAAAAATCAGTACATCATCAAGATTTTTTAGATGCTGTTGATAGAATTGTTGGTGGTTTAGAAAAGAAAAACAAAATAATATCTTCTAAAGAAAAAGAAACTATTGCTTATCATGAAGCTGGACATGCAACCGCTAGTTGGATGTTAGAGCATGCAGCTCCACTTGTAAAAGTTACTATTGTACCTAGAGGACAAAGTTTAGGAGCCGCTTGGTACTTACCTGAAGAACGTCAAATAGTTCAAGCAGAACAAATGCTAGATGAAATGTGTGCTACACTAGCTGGAAGAGCTGCTGAAAAATTAATGTTTAATAAAATTTCAACAGGTGCTTTAAATGATTTAGAGAAAGTAATGCGCCAAGCAAAAGCAATGGTTACTGTGTATGGATTAAATGATAAAATTGGAAATCTAACTTATTATGATTCGTCTGGTCAATCAGACTATAACTTTACAAAACCTTACAGTGAACAAACTGCTCAAGTAATTGATAAAGAAATATCTGATTTAGTAGAAAGCCAATATCAAAGAGCAATTAAAATTTTAGATGACAATAAAGACAAGTTAATTACTTTAGCTAAACATCTTTTAGAAAAAGAAGTTATATTCAAAAATGATTTAGAAAGAATTTTTGGAAAACGTCCTTTTGAAAAAGAAGACGAGCAAGTAATTGATAAAAAAGAAAATACTTCTGAAAATTCAACTGAAACAGTTGAATAAATTCATGGTTTTTTCATAATTTTGAATTTATTCAAATCAAATAATGAGTTTTTTTAAAAACCTATTTAGTTCTCAAAAAGATAAAGAAGTAGAATCTACTGATAATCCTTCTTTAAAAAATTTACCATTAGATGAAATTTTTGTAAAAAATTTCATAGAAAATAATGGTAAATTTTTGTATTGTACAACATTACAAGAAGTAACACAGAACTTAAATCAAATTGCAAAAGAAAATTCTTGGGACACTATTATTTGTAATGATATTGACTTACTAAAATTAGCAGCTACGTTAGATATAAAAATTAAACGTAGTTTTAATAATAAATTTCCTGTATTTGTTTCGTGTGAACACTTAATTGCTGAAAATGGAAGTGTTCTATTTTCTTCAAATCAATTAAAAGAAAATAAAATTTCTGAACTATCAGATAATTTTATTGTTTACGCTACTACAAGTCAATTAGTAAAAACAAAAGGGGAAAGTTTAACTGGAATAAAATCCAGATATAGAGGGAATATTCCTAGCAACATTAGCCCAATTAAGAATTACAATATTGGTGGCGATAATAGCAGAGATTTTATGAGTTACGGAAATACTAATTCAAAAAATTTATATTTGTTGTTGTTTGAAGATTTATAAATATGAAACAACTTTTAGTTAGAAGCCTTTCAGGATTCGTTTTTGTAAGCGTTCTTATTTTCTCAATACTGTATAGTAAAATTACATTTATTGCAATGTTTTTTATTTTAATGCTATTCTGTTTATTTGAATTTAAGAAAATGATAAAGTTGAAAAGCATATTTCCATATTTAATTGGAACTTTATTATTTGTTTTTGCAAATATTTTAAACGTTGAAGATGTGCCTGCTTTTAAAATTTTTGAATATGTAGGTGTTGCTTTGTTTTTAACTATTTTTATTTCATTTGCTTCTATTTTATTTGCTAAAAAAGAAGAAGTTGTAGAGCATTTAGGTAAAATATTTCTAACTATTATATATATAGTTGTTCCTTTTTCTTTAATGGTGCAAATCCCATTTCTAAATTCTAATTTTGACTATATTAACTCAACAATTTTAGGTGTATTTATTCTTATTTGGGTTGATGATAGTTTTGCTTATTTAGTGGGGAAAAATTTTGGTAAACACAAGTTATTAGAGCGTATTTCACCTAACAAAACTATTGAAGGTTTTATTGGTGGAATGGTATTTACTTTTATAGCAAGTTATTTTCTTGCGCAACAATTTACAACATTATCTTTAACACAATGGATTGTTATTGCCGGAATAGTTAGTATATTTGGTGTGTTAGGTGATTTAATTGAATCTATGTTTAAAAGGCAAGCTGGTGTTAAAGATAGCAGTAATTTTATTCCTGGTCATGGAGGTTTTTTAGACAGATTTGATAGCGTTATTTTTGCAGCGCCATTTATTTTTATTTACTTACAAATAGTTCACTAATATGTTTCATAAAGAAGGTTACAGAATAATATTAATTACCACCATAATTGTAGGTGTATTTTTTATTTTAATCGAAAATTTTATAGCTAATTTTATTGTAAACAAGGTTCTTTCTGTTTCAATTTTAATAGTTTATGTACTAATTCTTCAATTTTTTAGAAACCCTAAAAGAAAAACTCTAATTGATGATACTACTATAATTGCTCCTGTTGATGGTAAAGTTGTAGTTATTGAAGAAGTTGAAGAAAATGAATATTTTAACGATAAAAGAATTCAAGTTTCAATTTTTATGTCTCCTTTAAATGTTCATGTAACACGCTATGCTTTAAGTGGGGAAGTAAAATTCAGTAAATACCATCCTGGTAAATATTTAGTTGCATGGCATCCTAAATCTTCGGAAGAAAATGAAAGAACAACTGTTGTTGTTGAAAATAAAGTGTTTGGTGAAGTATTATACCGTCAAATTGCAGGTGCATTGGCTAGAAGAATAGTAAATTATGCTAAACCAAAAATGCAAGTTGTACAGGGTGAAGATGCTGGTTTTATAAAATTTGGATCTAGAGTTGATTTATTTCTTCCATTAGACACTAAAATTAATGTGAAATTAAATCAAAAGGTTAAAGGTGGTGAACAAATTATTGCAAGTTTAAAATAATGCTATAAAATGGGAGAAGATTTAAATAAAGAGTTTGAAAAAGCCTACACGTTAGCTTCTACAACTTCAACAAAATTACCTCCCGATGTAATGCTACAATTCTATGCTTACTATAAACAAGCTACTAAAGGCAATTCTGTTATTTTTCATAAACCATCAGGAAATGTTGAATTACGAAACGCTTTTAAATTAAACGCTTGGATTCAAATTGGAAATTTATCAGCTAATGAAGCCAAAATTGAATATATTAAATTGGTGAAAAAATATTTAGAATAACTTAATCTATTAACTATTATGAAAAAAACAATTGTATTTGGGATTTTAGCATTTGCAACTTTATTTATGTTTAATGCTTGTAAAGAAAAACCTAAAAAAGAAGCTGCTACAAAAGGTTATATTGTTGAAGCTAAAACTACTACTATAAATTGGACTGCATACAAAACAACTAGTAAAACTCCAGTAAAAGGTGTTTTTACTAAAGTTAATTTTGAAAATGCTACATATGGAAAAACATCTTTTGATGCTTTAAATGGTTTAAAATTTAACATTCCTGTAAGTAGTTTATTTACAAAAGATACTATTAGAGATAACAAGCTTAAAAAATTCTTTTTTGGAGTTATGGATAATACCAAACTTATATCTGGGACTATTAATATGAATAATGAAACATCAGGTACCGTTGATTTAACTATGAATGGAATAACTCAAACACTACCTATTACATACATTATTAGCGACCAAATGGTAACTATGGAAGCTTTAATGGATACAGATAATTGGAACGCTCAAAATGCGCTTATATCATTAAACGATGTTTGCAAAGAATTACACACTGGAGAAGATGGTATTTCCAAAACTTGGAGCGAAGTTAAAATTGATATTGCAACTTATTTAAAACATGAATAATTAATAGCCGTATTTTATAAAAGTATCTATTTTTATAAAATACGGCTATACTATTTTAGTGTTCAAACTTTTCAAATTCTAATTTCATTTGTTTAAATTTTTCTTGTAATTCAAATGAAAATTCTTTTGTATTCTCTAAATAATGATTCATTAAATTTATTGATCTACCTAAAATTACTTTACTGTTCTGCTCTTTTGAGTCTAAATAAATTAAACTAGCTAACATTTCAACTCTTTTTAGATAATCTCCATCCTTCTGTTTAAAAAAATTATAAACCTCTTCAAAATCACTGGTTAGAAAATAACCTTGTGTATTTCCTAATAAATTATAAGTATCAGAGATGTGTAATTGCATATTTTTATTTCCATTATCTAAACCATTTTCTAAATTAGATAACGCTTCAAAAAATGTAGTTACTAACCTCATTAAATAATCTTTTTTAAGCATTATTATAAGTATTAAAAAAGCCGCTTAAAGCGGCTTTTTTTGTTTTTAATATTCTAATTGTCTCAAGTAATTTAATTTAGTTACCCAAATTTCTAAAGTTTCTTTATAACTATCAATTTGATTTCGAACATTTTTTAGAAGTGGATTATCATCTGACACATTTGAAATAAAACCAATGTTATTTTCTAATTGTTGAATTTCTTTATTAGTCTCATCGATTTTTTTTCTAACAAACATTTGTTCTGAATCTAATTTTCTAAAATCACCTTGTTCTAAATAACTATTTACTAGATTTTCAAATTTCACCATTTCAACAGCTTCCTTATCAATTTTGTTTTCTGAAGCTATTTTATCTAACATTTTATTAAATTTCATTTCAATATGACGCATTTCGTAAGGAACTCTACCTAATGAACGCCAATTAGTTACAAAATCTTTTAATGTTTCTAAATCAATTTCAACTTTATTATCAATAGTGTTTTTAATAGTGCTTAATAAATCTTTTTTCTTGTTTAGTATTTCTACTTGCTCTTTGTTTCCTTCATCTTGCTTATTATGTAATCTATCAAAATAATAATTACAAGCATCTTTAAATTCTTTCCACAATTTATCGGAATACTTTCTAGGAACATGCCCAATTTTTTTCCAATCAGATTGAATTTTTTTCATCACTTCAGTTGTAGAATCCCAATCTTCACTATCTTTAAGTGCAATGGCTTTTTCTATAAGTGCTTTTTTCTTGTTTAAATTTTCTAAATAATCTTTTTTTAAGTCTTTGAAAAATAAATTTTTAGCTGCGTTAAACTTTTTTGTAGCATTTTTAAATTTATTCCAAATTTCATCACTTTTTGCTCTTGGAACTTGGCCTACTGCAAAAAACTTCTCACGTAATTTTTCAATTTCATTGATACTTTTTTGCCAATCTGATCTTGAATTATTTTTAGAAGTGTCTAAAGCTTCAATTTCAGCAATAACTGCTAGTTTTTTATCAATATTACCTTCAAATTTACTTTTTAAAGATTTATAATGCTCGTGACGTTTATCGTGAATTTTTTTTGTAGCCTCACTAAATTGATCCCAAACTTTTTCTCTATGTTCTCTAGCAACAGGACCAATATCTTCTTTCCATAATTTATGAAGTACTTGTAACTCTTTAAAAGCTTCATTAATATCTTCTAATTTATCTAATTCTTCTGCCTTTTCAACAAGCTTTAATTTTTCATCTAAATTATGTTTAAAATCAAGTTCACGTAGATCATTACTCATATGTAATAAATCGTAAAAACGTTCTACATGATGATGGTATGTTCTCCAAGTATCATTGTATTTTGCTCTAGGAATTGGGCCTGTTTCTCTCCATCTATCTTGTAAAGCTTTAAAATTCTTATACATATCTCCTCCATGAGCATTATCTACTAGATGTTTTAATTGCTCTATAACTTCTAATTTTATATCAAGATTTTCATTTAACTTATTTTCTTGATTTTTAAAAAACTCTGCACGTTTAATTTTAAAATCATAAAGGATACTATTATAAGTAGTTTTAATTGGATTTTGATAATGAAAATCTATAGTGTTTCCTCCTGCTGCAAGAAATTTTTCCTTTTCCGATTTAATTAAAGCTCCAAACTTACTGTTAAAGGTTTTTTTAATTTTATTAACATTCTCATTAATACTTTGTACTGGCTGATTTTTTACCAATGAAGTTAACTGATCAACTAATTCTTCTAGAGTAAATTTGCTATAATCAACAACTTCTATTTCCTCATGATCACTACCTTCTGAAGATTCAGCAATTTTATTTTCAATCTCGTCAATAGCTTTATTTGAAGATGTATTCTTTTCTACCTTTATTTCTTCAGTAACTTCTTTCTCTACTTCTGGCTTGCTATCAATTTCAACAACCTCTTTAGGTTTTGTATCAACTTTATCTGCTTTATCTAGATTTTCAGTTTTTTGATTTTTTAGGTTCTCTTCGTTTTCTTCCGGTAATTTTTCAGTTTCGTCTAACATATTAAAATGTTTAAGTTCAATAATTAATTTTAGGTTTTGTTTAGAAAATTAGAAATTTTCTGTTATAAAATTAGATGCAAAAATCTAACATTAGTTGCGTAAAAATAAGGAATTCATTTTACGAATTCCATATTTCCCATGACTTTTCTGCTTGTAACTCTAACATTTCTAATCCGTTTTTAATTTGTGCTCCATTTTTCTCTCCTTCTAATAAAAATTGAGTTTTTTCGGGGTTGTAAATTAAATCGTATAATAAATGCTTTTGTGTTATAAATTTATAAGGAATATCAGGTGCTTCAGTTGTATTAGGAAATGTACCAACTGGAGAGCAATTAACAATAACTGTATATTCTTTTAATATCTCTTCATTTAAAACTGAATATAAAAAATTGTTATCTCCAAGTCTTCGCGACACAAATTTAACTTCAATATTTAACTTTGAAAACGCATACGCTATTGCTTTTGAAGCGCCACCGGTTCCTAAAATTAGTGCTTTTGTATGATGTGGTTTCAACAAAGGTTTAATAGAATTTTTAAAACCATAAAAATCAGTATTATAGCCAATTAACTTATAATTGTCCGTAAACTTAATAGTGTTTACAGCTCCAATTTTTTCAGCATCTTCATCTATTTCATCCATATAACGCATAACGGCTTGTTTGTATGGAATTGTTACGTTTATTCCTCCAAAATCTTCTTCTTGTTGGTAATACAAAAAAGGAAATTCTTCAATTTCAGGAATATCGAAATTCACATATTTTAAATTGGTTAAACCAAGTTTCTCAAACTTTTCTGAAAAATATTTTCTTGAAAATGAATAAGATATGTCCTTTCCTAATAATCCAAATTTAAATTTTTTCATCTAAATAATTTTTTTGCTCTTCGCCATATTTATCAATTAATAAAATAATACCAAATCCAACTAGTACAAAAAACAATGCTATCCATGTTTCAGAACTTGAAAAATCTGGAAAATAACGCTTAAAGTTTTGAATTACTTTATCTCCATTTCCATCTAATAGTATTTGCCCATCTACCATTTTATAAATCTCTTTTTTCCAAGGCCAAACTATACCTAATGAGCCTGTTATAAAACCAATAATTACAGCAGTAACAATTTGATGCCACCGTTTTAAAACGTATCCCAAAATATGCGATGTAAACACTAAACCAAACACAGAACCGCCTGTGAATGTGGCAATTATTTTTAAATAACGAATTTGCTCTTCATTATCCATAAAACTAAAATCACCTAGAAAAACTTCAGTTAATGTTTGAAATAATACAGTTACTGAATCTACTAATAATAGTACATAGTTTCCCATTAAAATAAGAATAAATGAACCAGACAAACCTGGTAATGTCATGCCTGAAACTCCTATAATTCCACATGCAAATACAAACCATAAATTATCGTTTTCTTTAGCTGGATTCATAAAACTTATGGCTACTCCCATTGCAATTCCAATAAAAATTGAAATTACATTTTTTGTTCTCCAATCGTTAAATTCTTTAGAAATATAATAAATAGAACCTAATATCATTCCAAAAAAGGAACTCCAAACATATAACTCGTAATGATGAATTAAGTAGTCTAATACTAAAGAAACACTAAAGTAACTAAACATACTTCCTCCAAAAACAAGCAATAAAAATGGTGCATTTACATAATAATAAAAACTTTTAAAACGTCCATTTAAAAGTAATAATAAAGCTTTATAATTAATTTTTCGAAACGAGTAAATCATTTCTTCATAAAAACCCAAAACAAAAGAAACTGTACCACCAGATACGCCAGGAACTTTATTTGCAGCTCCCATACCTAATCCTTTCAAAAAAAGGAAAAATTTATCTGAAAAAGTACGCTCCTGTCTTGCCATTAACTCACATTTGAAGTGTTCGCAATTTTTTCTAATAATAAAATCACTACAAATCCAACAATTGCTAGACCAATAGCGCTTAAAATTTGTGGTTCACCAATAAAATTAGCAGGTAAAACACTTGCTTCTTTTATAACTACCTCTTTATCTCCATACATTCTGGTTTCTAAAACATTTTTCCAAGGCCATATTTTATTTAATGATCCTAAAATAAAACCAGATAAAACGGCTAACGTATAGTTTTTATAATTGCTAAATAGCCATTTTAATATTTTTGAAAAACTTAATAAACCTACTATAGCTCCTACTCCTAAAATTGCAATTAATTTAAAATCTCTATTATGAATTGCTTCTAATACTGGCTTATATGCTCCTAATAACACTAGTATAAAAGCGCCTGAAATTCCAGGTAAAATCATAGCACAAATTGCAAGTGCGCCTGCCAAAAACAAAAACATTGGAGATGAGTGTTCAGAAATTAATGGTTGTAGTGTTGTTATATAATATGCTAAAATAGCACCAAGTATAAATACAAGAACTGTTACAAAATTCCATTTAGTAATTTGTTTTGCTACATATAAAATACTAGCTAAAACTAACCCAAAAAAGAATGACCAAACCATAATAGGTTTGTGCTCTAATAAGTATGAAATTAGTTTTGCTAAAGATAATATACTAACAAAAATTCCAGCTAAAAGTGCAACTAAAAAATTTGCGTTAATTGCTTTCCATGTTGCTTTAATTCCATCTGTTTTTAACAACTTTAACGTTGCAAAGTTAATAGAACTTATGGATGTTAATAATTCTTCATAAATACCTGAAATAAAAGCGATTGTACCTCCCGAAACTCCTGGAACTACATCTGCGGCTCCCATTGCCATTCCCTTTAATGAAATTATTAGATACTGTGTAAATGTACGTTGTTGCATTGTTTTTAGTTAAACAACAAATGTACTATTTTTAAATAGAAGAATTTTTAAAATTAATTATAATATCTTGTACATGTTCTAGGTTATAAACTTCGATAAATAACTCTTTTAAAACTGTTTGGTACTCAAAATCTATAGTTAATGCGTTTTCTAAATGAAATTTTCCTTTTTCTAAATTTTTAAACTTAAAAAACAATCCACTTAAACGATATTCAATTTCTGCAAAATCGTAAAAATAGGTTTTGGCTTTTAGCAAATTTTTTAATGCAGCTTCATATTCACCAATAAAGCTTAAAACATCGCTTAAACCTATCCAAATTTCAAGACTCAAATCATTTAATGTCAAACATTTACTAAAAGCTTTTTCAGCTTCTTTATAACTATTTAATTTTAAATTTATTTGTGCATATTTACGCCAATATATTGAGTTTTGATCATCAATTTCTAACGCTTTATTAATAGTATAAAGAGCTTTTCTATATTTTTTTTGCTTAATTTTTAGACTTGCAATAGCTACCCAACCTTTATCTAATAGTGGATCTTCATGTACGGCTTTTTTGTAATATTGAATTGCTAACGCATCTAAATTTAGCTTTTCATAACATTCACCAATTCTTAAAAACGCAAAAGAAGTTGGATCGTCTAGTTCACAAGTAGCTTTGTAATTTTCAATAGCTTCTTCATATCTATTTAAGTTCTCCAAAGTTTTGGCCTTTTCTAGATATCCACCAACAAAATATTCATCAATTAAAACTGCATAATCAAAAGCTCTTAATGCTTCTTCAAAATTATCCAAAATAAAATGCTGACGACCTAATTGATGCCATGCAACCTCGCTATAAGGATCTTTATTTATGTAATTATCTAAATACTCAATTGCTTCTTTATGCTGATTTTGCATATCAAAGCAATAAATTACATTGTACAACGAAGAATAATCTTCAAAATCTACCTCTAAACATTTTGCAAAACTTAATCGTGCATCATCAAATTGATCTAAATAAAGATGCTCCATGCCAATCATTGCTAAAATATCTGCCGTTTCATCTGTAAAACTTAAAGCAATTCTTAAAGAATTTATAGCTTTTTGATGTTCATCCTTTTTTGAATATATAGCCGCTTGTTGAATATAAACTTCTTCGTTTGTTGGCTCAATTGCGTTAATTTCTTTTAATAACACCGAAGCTCTATCTAACTCATTATCAAACACATATATTTCAGCTTTTAACAGCTTTAATATAACTGAATTTGGGTGTTGCTTTAAACCTAATTTTATTGCTTTTTTGGCTAAAGAATTTTTACCTGAATCTAAATAATAATGAATAATTTCTTCAAACTCTATAGAGTCGAAAAAATACTCGCTATTAGTTTTTAACATCGACTCAAATTTAACACGAGATAAATTATTCTCTTTTGGAGTTAAAGACATAAAAAGTGTTTTTCCTTCAGCAATAAAAGTACAATAAGTGGTTAATAATTTTGTTGTAAGTTACATTTGTTTTTAACAATTTAATTAACAAAATACGCTATATTTGTTTTCCAAACAATGTTTGGTATATAATGAGTAAAAAAGAACTTCTCAACTCAAAAGAAATTGACATAATACTGCATAGGTTAGCGTGTCAATTGATTGAAAATCATAATAATTTTGAAGATACTGTTTTAATTGGGCTTCAACCAAGAGGTATTTTTTTAACTGAAAGATTGATTGAAATTCTAAAGAATGAATACAATATTTTGGATATTAACTATGGTAAACTAGATATTACATTTTATCGCGATGATTTTAGAAGAAGAGACGAACCTCTTTCTGCTAACTCTACAGATATTAATTTTGTAGTAGAAAATAAAAACGTTGTGTTTATTGATGATGTTCTGTTTTCTGGTCGAAGTATTAGATCTGCCTTAACAGCCATCCAATCTTTTGGAAGGCCTACAAATGTAGAATTACTAGTACTTATAGATAGACGATTTAGTAGACATTTACCAATTCAACCAAATTATAGAGGAAGACAAGTAGATGTTATTAATGAAGAACGAGTAATAGTGAACTGGAAAGAAAATGATGGTAAAGATGCCGTATATATTTTAAACGAATAAAAAATGAGTCAATTAAGCGTAAAACATTTAATAGGAATTAAGCATTTAAACAAGGCTGATATTGATTTAATTTTTAAAACAGCCGATAATTTTAAAGAGGTTATTAATAGACCTATTAAAAAAGTACCTTCATTAAGAGATATAACCATTGCCAATTTGTTTTTTGAAAATAGTACACGTACTAAACTATCTTTTGAATTGGCCGAAAAGCGTTTATCTGCAGATATTATAAACTTTTCCGCAGGACAATCTTCAGTAAAAAAAGGTGAAACATTAATAGATACTGCCAATAATATTTTATCAATGAAAGTTGATTTGATAGTAATGCGCCACCCAAATGTTGGAGCTTGTGACTTTCTATCAAAGCACGTAGACGCCAGAATTGTAAATGCAGGTGATGGAACACATGAGCATCCAACACAAGCTCTATTAGACTCTTATTCTATTAGAGAAAAATTAGGTAGCGTTGCAGGTAAAAAAGTAGTAATTATTGGTGATATTTTACACTCGCGTGTAGCCTTATCAAATTTTTATGCTTTAAAATTGCAAGGTGCTGAAGTAAAGGTTTGCGGACCTAAAACATTAATACCAAAATATGTTGAAAGTTTAGGAGTTGGTGTTGAATATGATATTAAAAAAGCGCTAGAATGGTGTGATGTTGCCAATGTTTTACGAGTTCAAAATGAAAGAATGGCAATTAATTATTTTCCTTCTACTAGGGAATATGCACAACTTTTTGGAATAAATAAAAAATTGTTAAACTCAATTGGCAAGGAAATTGTAATTATGCATCCAGGACCAATAAATAGAGGTGTTGAGTTAACAAGTGATGTTGCAGACTCAAAACAAGCAATTATTTTAAACCAAGTTGAAAATGGTGTTGCCGTTAGAATGGCAGTTATTTATTTATTGGCTCAACAAATAAAACACGAATAACTAATGAACATTTCAAAAAATAAAAAATATACTTTAGTTAAAATTGAAAACACTAATATTTCAAATTTTTTAAAGGATTTTACTAATAATTTTACTAATTTTAAAGGAGAGCAATTAATTGTTGATTTTTCTGAAAATAGCAATACCACAGAAAAAGATTTAATTTTATTTTTAAAATTAAATAATCAGCATAAAGAAGATGGCACAAGTTTTGTGATTATTTGTGAAACTGTTGACATTGATAATTTACCTGAAGAATTAAACGTTGTTCCAACATTAACAGAAGCTGAAGATATTATAGAAATGGAAGCTATTGAACGAGATTTAGGATTTTAAATTGATAAAATATAGATGAAAAAACTACTATTATTAACTTTACTATTATTCACCTTAAATTCTTTTGCCCAGCAAATAAAAGGTGAACTTATTGTTAATAATAAACAGCAATATCAAAAATCTATTATTAAAGTTTCTGCCTATCCTAACCCATTTATAAGTAAAACCAATATAAATTTTATAACAACAAAACCTCAAAAAATTACTTTTGTAGTTAAAAATTTATTGAGTAAAACTGTTTACTCTGAAATAATTTCAGCAAAAAAAGGACAAAACACTTTTCTATTTAATAGAAGTAATTTAACCAAAGGAATGTATCTATACTCAATAATAGCAGAAAACGAAACAATTTCAAAAAGAATGATTATTAAATGAGTCTAAAACTAACTATTTTAGGCTGTCATTCAGCCACACCAAGGGTAAATGCATACCCAACTTCTCAATTTTTAGAAATTAAAAATCAGCATTTTTTAATAGATTGTGGTGAAGGAACGCAAGTTCAATTAAGAAAATACGGCGTAAAGTTTTCAAAAATTAAACGCATTTTTATTTCTCATTTACATGGAGATCATTTTTTTGGATTGGTAGGTTTGGTTGCTACATTTAGACTTTTAAATAGAGAAAACGAATTACATATTTATGGTCCAAAAGGCCTAAAAGAAATAATTACACTTCAACTTAAACTTTCAAAATCTTGGACTAATTACCCTCTTATTTTTCACGAATTAAAATCAAAAGAAAGCGAATTAATTTTTGAAGATGAAAAAGTAGAAGTACATACCATTCCTTTAAATCATAGAGTGTACACTAACGGTTTTCTTTTCAAAGAAAAATTAGGAGAACGTAAATTAAATATGTCTGAAATTTCAAAATATAAAGAAATTGAAATTTGCGATTATCAAAACTTAAAAATAGGAAGAGATTTTACACTTCAAAATGGTAAAGTAATTGAAAATAACCAACTTACTTTAGATCCACCAGAGCCAAAAAGTTACGCATATTGCAGTGATACTTCGTATTTGCCTGAAATAATTCCAATTATAGAAGGTGCTACTTGCTTATACCATGAATCTACATTTTTACAAGAAAGAGCCGAACTTGCCGAAACCACTAAACATTCTACTGCAATGCAAGCGGGTAAAATTGCACGTTTAGCAAATGTTAAGCAGTTAATTATTGGCCATTATAGTAGTCGCTATAAAAACAAAGAAGATTTTAAAAATGAAGCCCAATTAGAGTTTAAAAACACTTCACTTGCCATTGAAGGTGAAACCTTCTCTATTGATTAACAACCCTTTAAACATTAAAAATAAACTCTTATATTAGCGTATACTAACTTTAATATTTTTTTTGAATAAAAAATCAATAAATAGCGTTTATAATAAAATCTTCAAAACTTATCCTCAAGTTGAAATTGAAGAACATATAAAAAAGTTAATAGAATTAGATTTCTATTACCCTTACAACACTACATTTTTTTGTATTACTAATACTGTAACTCAAAGTTTTGAATATGTAAGTAAAAATTTTACCGCTTGTACAGGATATAAAAAAGATAAGCTAACAAATGGTGGAATGGATTTTTTTTGGTCGCTTTTTCACAAAGATGATATTGGGTTATGGATTGAAAGTTTACAAAGCTTAATGCAATTCACAATGAATGAATTAGATGAAGGTAAACGCAAAAGAATGAGCTACACATGGAATTATCGAATTAAAAACAACGATGGTAACTATGTAAATATTATTCAAAACACTACTCCTCTACAATTTGATGAAAACAAAAAACCAATAATTGGATTAGCTCATTACACCGTTTTAAATGAAGGAATTCATATGGATATATGTGCATCTGCTAAATATTTAAATAGTAAAAATGAATATGAAACTTTGTATTTCACAAATCTCTCTAATAAAAATTTATTAAATGCCATTAGTAAAAGAGAGCGAGATATTATACGCTTATTACTTATAAAAAAAACCAGTATTGAAATTGCTGAAAATCTTCATTTAAGTAAGCATACTGTAGATACACACAGAAGAAATATATTGAAAAAATTTAATGTATCGTCAACAGGAGAATTAACTTCATTTTTCAAAAAAAATATCAACTTACTTTAAAATACTCACAATGAGTATTGTTTACTAGAATAGTTCAACTTAATTTAGTCCTGTAAGAATTAATGTAAAATATTAATTAAAAAATAGGAAAAAGTAAAAGTGATTTATTAATTAGTCAGTTTAAAGTCGTCCCTTATTTTAAATTATGGTTAAAACTAAATACGATAGTGAAATTATTTTAAACACATGGAAAGGTTATGTGTGCTTAAAAGAAATTGATCCAAAATGTAAAGGTATTATAAACCTTTACGTAAATGGGTTTTCAGCAAATTATGTTAATAATTACTCTGAAGCACAAATAAATACTATTGATTATGCTATAAATAATTCAGAAAACATCCAAAAAATTCTATTGCTAAAAATTTCCAGTTATGCTTTAGAGAATAACATAACACTTTCTAATTTAAAAAATCAGATTGGTTTGTATAGCATTTCAATTATAGAAAATGAAAAGGATAATTACGCTTATAGTAACTATATTATTAAATTATATGATTTAAATTCTAAAGTATATACATTAAAAGTTTATTCATATAAAGATTTTGTATTCAGAATAAAAGAAATTTAATACGCACCAATACTTAATAACACTAAAGTACAAGCCCGTTCAAAAGCAATATTACTTCCCTGCAACATTTGCTCAAAGAACGGGTTTTCTGTTCCTGGATTAAATAAAACTCTTTTTGGCTTTAAATCAATTATATATTGGTAATATTCAGGTTGATTTCTAGCACTTAAATACAGCGTAACGGTATCAACATTTTTAAAGTTTAATAATTCTGTTTCAATAGTTACATCTTCAACTTTTCCATTTCTTTTTGCAAAAGCAACAACATCAATACCTTTCTCTCTTAATCTTTTTATAGCAATATTTGAATATCTATTTGGATTTTCCGAAGCTCCAATTACTAATGTTTTTTTATTCATTTGTTTAAATTAGTTAAAGTATGTTTATTATAAAAGTCTAAAAAGCTCTAGAAAACTTACATATAATTTAACCATTTTATAACAGTTAACAAACTCTAAAGTATTTAGTTATATAACAATATAGTATAGAAAAAGGCTGTCTAAAAAGTATTCAAAATCGTTGTTCTAAATTTACTATAGAAAAGTATTATGCTAATTATCTATAATTAGTATACTAAACTAAGACAAATTAAAGTTTACGAAATTCTCTTTTTAGAAAGCCTCTTTTATTAGTGTTAGTAAATTACCAACGTATTATTACACTTCCCCAAGTAAATCCACTTCCAAAAGCTGCCAACACAACTAAATCATTATCTTTAATTTTACCTTTTTCCCAAGCTTCAGTTAAAGCAATAATTACAGATGCTGCAGTAGTATTTCCATATTTATGAATATTACTATGCACTTGATCATCTGTTAATTTAAATTTCTTTTGAATAAATTGTGTTATTCTTAAATTAGCTTGATGAGGGATTAACATATCAATATCTTTCTCTTCTAATCCGTTTGTTTTTAAACCTTCGTATATAGCTTCTGAAAAACGAACAACTGCATGTTTAAACACAAAAGTTCCATTCATATATGGAAAATAAGATTCATCATTTTCATCATTAGTTTCAAGTAGTTCAGGAACCCAATGTTTAGCACTAGGTGCAAGTACCGTTAATTCTTTGGCATGTTTTCCTTCTGAATGTAAATGTGTTGAAAGTAGACCTTTTGCAGTATCTTCACTTCTAGATAAAACTGCTGCTCCAGCACCATCTCCAAAAATTACAGAAACACCTCTACCTCTAGTACTTTTATCTAAACCAGATGAGTGGTATTCTGCACCAACAACCAATATATTTTTATACATTCCAGTTTTAATAAACTGATCTGCTACAGACATAGCATAAATAAAACCAGAACATTGATTTCTAATATCTAATGCTCCAACAGTTTTCATATCAAGCATTTCTTGAAGCTGAACACCTCCACCAGGAAAATAAAAATCTGGGCTTAAAGTTGCAAAAACTATAAAGTCAATATCTTTTGAAGTTAAACCTGCTCTTTCTATAGCTATTTTTGAAGCTTTTGCTCCCATCACTGAAGAAGAATCATCAGTTCCTTCTTTAATCCATCTTCTTTCCTGAATACCTGTTCTTTCCTGAATCCATTCATCATTAGTATCCATAAATTTGGACAAATCTTCATTTGTCACAATATTATCTGGAACATAGTATCCTAATCCAGTAATTTTTGAATTATACATAATTGTTAATTTTTTACTTTATTTTTTCAAACTTACTAAAAACCACATATTAATACAATAGCTTTTTAGTAATATTTCAATTCATATTAATTTGTAATTTAATAAATTTTCATCACTTCTTGCAAACTTTTTTTGGTTATGTTTGGTACATATGTATTGTCAGAAGCATAACCAACTGGCAATAATAAAAAAGCGCGCTCATTATCTGGACGTTGCAATATTTTTTCTAAAAAACGCATAGGGCTTGGCGTATGTGTTAAGGTTACCAAACCTGCATTATGTATGGCTGAAATTAAAAATCCACAAGCCAAACCAACCGATTCGTTCACATAATAATTTTGATGTTTTTTACCTTTGTTATCATACTCAAAAGGTTGTTTAAAAACAATAATTAAATATGGTGCTGTTTCTAAAAAAGGCTTATTTGCATCTGTACCTAAATGTTTTAAATCATCTAACCACTCTTCACTCATACGTTGAGCATAACTTTTACGCTCTTCCTCTTCAGCAGCCAATCTAATCTGTTTTTTAATTTTTGGATTGGCAACTACACAAAATGTCCATGGTTGTTTATTAGCTCCTGATGGTGCTGAAGAAGCTGTTTTAATTATATTTTCTATAACTTCAACTGGAACTTCTTTATCAGAAAAATCTCGTATAGATCTTCTTTTTTTCATTAACTCAAAATATTCTTTTGAACATTTTAACATTTCATCATTAGAAATAGTTTTACCATTATATTTTAGATGTTTAAATCCGTTTATTTCTATAAAATCACTTTGTTTCATGCGTGTATTAATTAAGAGCTTAAATATAGTTTTTTAACTAAAAAACACTTCTTAAAAGAATAAAAAATATTTTAAACTCTTTTATCACGTATAAAAATAATAGATTTATAATCTATTTTGAACAACTTTTTTATAATATTAAATCTAATTCTATCTTAATATAATTTCAGAAAATTGAGGAGTTGCAGCACCTAATTTTTCACTTAATTTTGATGGTGATGAATTTCCAACAATTACTTTGTAAGCACCTTTTCTCCAAACTTTTTCTCCTTCAACATTAATTACCTTTAAATCCTTTGCTTTTATAGTAAAGTTAATGGTTTTAGTTTCTCCTTTTTTTAATGAAATACGTTGAAAACCTTTTAAACTTGTATTTGGTAAATTTTCATCATTTTTAACAGGACTAATATATAACTGCACAACTTCATCAATATCAAAATCTCCAATATTACTAACTTCAACAGAAACATTTAACTCATCTTTACTTTTTAATTTTTCTTTATTTAACGTAAGGTTTTTAATTTCAGTTTTTGAATACGTTAATCCAAAACCAAATGGAAACATTGGTTCTTCCGTCATATACTTATAAGTTCTACCTTGCATAGAATAATCATCATAAGCAGGTAGTTGAGCAATACTTTTTGGAAACGTAATTGGTAAATGACCTGAAGGAGAAACATCTCCGAACAATATTCTAGCTACCGCATTTCCTCCTTGTTCACCTGGATACCAAATTTGTAAAATTGCATCGCAGTCTTCTTCAATTCCTTCTAAAGATATTGGGCTTCCACTTGCAACAACTAATACAAGAGGACCTTTTTTTTGCTTTGCAATCTCCTTTACATAGTTTACTTGATTTTCTGGTAATTTTAAATCTGCCTTATCACCAATATCTTGTGAAGCAATAGCATCAACCTCTTCTCCTTCTCTATCTGCGGTTAAACCAACTACGCATATTGTTACATCAGACATTGAAGCAACAACTGGAGCATAATTTTTAGGATTTATATTTTTATGAAATGGCAATGCTCCACTTCTATAATTTAATGAAGTTCCTAAAGAAACTATATCTGTAATTCCTTCTAAAATAGTAACTAAATTAGAACTTACACCATAATAACTTCCCATTAACATATCACCAGAATTTGCAAAAGGTCCGGTTACATAAGGCACTTTAATATCTTTTGGCAATGGTAATATATTGTTTTTATTTTTTAAAAGAACTATCGATTTCTCTGCGGTTTCTAAAGCTAATTGCACATGCTCTTCACTATGAATTTCTTCTTTACCAATTTTTGAATATGGATTCTTATCGTCCTTATCAAACATTCCCAATCTAAAACGAGTTTTAAATAATTGCTTTGTTCTTTTATTAATTAACTCTTCTGTTACCAAACCTTTATTCATTGCTTCTTGCACATGCTTAAATGTACTTCCACAATTTAAATTGGTACCAGCGTTAATAGCTACAGCTGCAGCTTCAACACCCGTTTTCACATATTTCATTTTATAAGCAATTCCTCCAACTGCACCACAATCTGAAGTTATATAACCATCAAAACCCCAAGTATCTCTTAAAATTTCTTTTAGCAAATATGGACTTGCAGCTGCTGGTTTTCCATAAACAGCATTGTATGCAGCCATTACACCTTCAACTTTTGCGTCTTTTACTAGAGCTTCAAAAGCGGGAAAATAGGTTTCATATAAATCTTGCTTTGTTGGTTCTGCATTAAAAGTATGACGCACATTTTCAGGTCCAGAATGCACTGCAAAATGCTTTGCACACGCTGCTGTTTTT
This sequence comes from Lutibacter sp. TH_r2, assembly GCF_033101135.1. NCBI lineage: Bacteria > Pseudomonadati > Bacteroidota > Flavobacteriia > Flavobacteriales > Flavobacteriaceae > Lutibacter > Lutibacter sp. TH_r2. Next base: position 73,090 of record NZ_JAWMPV010000002.1, on the reverse strand, counting down.
AAGTATTTATCATCATCTCCTTGCAATCCACTTACAAAAGCAACTCCAATTTTAGACATTAAAAAAGGGTCTTCTCCATACGTTTCTTGACCTCTACCCCAACGTGGATCTCTAAAAATATTTACATTTGGTGTCCAAAAAGTTAAGCCAGAATACCTGCTGTGGTTCCCCATACTTTGTGAAACCTTATATTTTGCTCTAGCTTCATCTGATATTGCTGAAGCAACTTTCTTTGCTAATACTGGGTCGAACGTTGCGCCAAGACCAATTCCTTGTGGAAAAATTGTTGCTTTTCCATTACGAGCAATTCCGTGTAAAGCTTCATTCCACCAATCATAATCAGGTACATTTAACCTTGGAATTGATGGTGCAGAATTTACTAATTGTCCTACTTTTTCTTCTAAAGTCATTTGAGACACTAAAATATCTACACGCTTTTCAATTGATAAACTTGTATCTTGAAAAGAGAAATCTATATCTTGAGCATTTAATTTAAATTGACTTACTACACAGATTATTAAAACAGCTAAAAAATTATATTTCAATCTAATCATTCTTAATTTATTTATTCTTTAAATCTTCGTTCTCTTGGGCAATTCTTTTTTTCTGCTTTCCATTTAAACCTAATTTGTAATAAAATTCTGGTTGATGATGAACGTTTGTTCTTTTCATATCTTGATCATCTACATCTAAACTTAAATCGCAATCAAATCTAGTTAATACTGCATGATTTGTAGACCAACCATTTACAGCTGTAAAATGAGATATTCCCCAAGTAATTCCTTTTCCATATTTTGTATCTGTAAAAGCATCTGGTATAAACGGTCCACCAGCACTTGGCATATATTCTGTTATTGAAGCAATATCAAAATTAACTCCATCTTCAGCATATTGAACTGTAAAATGTTCATTTCCATCTCTAATAACCAATGCAGCAATTCCTTCTTTAAAAGGAAACATTGTAGTTTCGTGACCTGAATTCATTACAGGATTTAATGGATGCTTTGTAAAAGGCCCAAGTGGATTATCAGCAGTAGCCAAACCTTGCATTCTTATTAAATTTGGTTGTCCATTAGAATCTGATTTATAGTATAAATAAATTTTCCCTTTATATACTAAAGGGTATGGATCGTGAATTGAAAATTGATCCCAAGCTCCTTCTGGTCCGTTAGGAATCACCACTTTATTATATGGTGTCCAAGGTCCATCTGGTGAATCGGCATATGAAACTGCTACCGGACAATCGTCTCCGCGTTTTCCACTTGCTTCCATAAACCCTTGGTAGTATAAATAATATTTACCTTTCCACTCTAAAATATCCGTTGTTGACACAGATCTCCAACCAACATTTGGTTTTTCAGGTCTTGGAATAGCAACTCCTTGTTCTTCCCAAGTAAATCCATCTTCACTTGTAGCGTAAAAAATATCACATAAATCCCAATCACTTGAAGGAATAACATCTGTACTATTTTTAGCTCCTTTTGGTGGAGTTGGTGTTTCTCTATGAGTATACCAAACATAATATTTTCCATTTGCAAAAATTACTTTTGAAGGGTCACGACGCGAAATAGTTCCATCGTGATTGTTATAATCAAATCCTTTCAATTCTGTGTATTTAAACTGTGTATACAATTCATTATCTTGAGGTCTTGGAGCCATGTAATCGTTATAATTACGTTCCATTGCGTTGCTTAATTTAATATTAGGCTTCTCATTTGGAAACTCATATGGAAAAATTCCTTCTTTCGGTTCTTCTTTTACTTCTTTATTTTGTCCTGTTGAACAAGAAACAATTAGTAGTGATACTATAATTAATAAATACTTCATGTGTTATAATTTTGCTTGTTTTTTATATTTTTTTGGTAATTTAGTAATCGGTTTTATTTGAATATTTTTATAATAAACTTCAGCAGCTTCAGACTGAATTTGAATTTTTCCACTTTGAATAGGAATTGTTTCCCCACCAACATTATAACGTGCATTTTTAACAACATTTACAACGTTTCCGTTTACTACATGAATACTTGTTCTACCAAAACAAATAACCTCAAGCGTATTCCATTCTCCGTTTGGATTTTCATATAATTTATTTTTAGATGCTTGCCCAGCTTCAAAACCTTTTCCCCATTTTAATGGAGTTAACTTACCTTTTGGATTATATACAAAGTATGGTTTTCCATTTTTTTGTAATAATCTATCTGAAGGTACATCACCATAAACATCATTTAACGCTATAAAATCTCCACAATCTCCTTCTTGAACTTGGAATTCTAAACTACTCATCCATACATTCCAAAATGCACCATGCGGTCCATTGCAATGGTATAATACTCCACTATCTCGTTTACTTTGTAGTCTAGGTTCCCACTTTTTCTCTCCCCATTTAAATTGAGTTTTAAAATGGTAGTTTTCATATTCTTGTTTAGACGTTAATCCTCCATATACTTCACCTGTAATTTTTAAAATTATTTCTCCTTCTTCATTTATTGTTGAAAACACTTTTTTAGGATCATTGTTTACACCTAAAGGAACTCCTGTTCTTCCATCTTTGCTTTTACCTTCCCAAACCAAATCAACAGATTCGTGAGGAACTCCCATAAACTTATCCCATTTAGATAAATTAGAGTCTAACAAATTTTCCCAACCTTCATTCATTTCAACATCAATTCTTCCTGCTGTCCAGTTTACGGCTTCAATAATATGTTTTTCGTAATCTGGATTACTAAAAATTTCTTTGGTATGTCCCATTCCAGTATAAAAAACTCTTCCACCTTCATAATAATGATACCATGCTATTGGGTGATTTTGATTCATTTTTTTTCCTTCATAAGAACTTTCATCTAAAGTTAGTAATACGTTTACATGCTCAAGAACTGGCTCTTTAAAATTATACCATTCATCAACAACAGTAAATGTTTTATCAAAATGTTCTATTGAAGGATGATTGCATGAATGATTTACATCTATTTTAGCTTGTTGCGTTTTAGGGTGACTTTTAAATTGAGCTCCTAACATTTTCGCATACCAATCCCAATTAAATTCTGTATCACATGCTGAATGAATTCCTACAAAACCTCCACCTTTATTTATAAACTTTTTTATGGCTGTTTTGGAAACTTCGTCTAAAATATCTCCTGTTGTATTTAAGAAAACAAGCACATTGGTTTTTGATAAATTGGCATCTGACAAATAACTTGTTTCTTCAGAAAAAGACACATTCCAATTCTCTAATTTTGCCCATTTTTTAAATTGTTCTTTTCCTGTTTCAATAGATTTATGCCTCCAACCAGCCGTTTTGGAAAACACTAAAACACTTGTAGTTTCTTGCGCAATTAATTCATTAAAACTAACAAGCATCACAGCTATTAAAAATAAATAATTTCTTAAAATTTTAACCATAATTCAATAAGCTTTACACTTTATCAAATATACGTTTTACTCTAAAATACTACAGACCTTTGTTAAAAACATATATCTAAAAGACTGACACATATGATTTATTTTATCAAATTACTAGACTACTTTACTAGACATGTAATATTTATGCTAAATTCTAATTGTAAAAACACTTTGTTCTTTTTACATTTGCATACTTAAAAATTTTAGAAAATTATGGGAAGAGCCTTTGAATTTAGAAAAGCTAGAAAAATGAAACGTTGGTCTGCAATGGCAAAAACATTTACCAGAATTGGTAAAGACATTGTAATGGCTGTAAAAGAAGGAGGTTCAAATCCAGAAACTAACTCACGTTTAAGGGCTGTTATTCAAAATGCGAAGGCTGCAAATATGCCTAAAGATAATGTAGAGCGCGCCATAAAAAAAGCGAGTGATAAAGATACAGCAGATTATAAAGAGGTTTTATTTGAAGGATATGCGCCTCACGGAATTGCTGTTGTTGTTGAAACCGCTACCGATAATAACAATAGAACTGTTGCTAATGTTAGAGCTGCATTTAGTAAATGTGATGGAAACATGGGAACTTCTGGATCTGTTGTTTTTATGTTTGACCATACTTGTAATTTTAGAGTAAAAACCGAAGATTTAAAAATGGATCTTGAAGAGTTTGAATTAGAATTAATCGATTTTGAGGTTGAAGAAGTTTTTGAAGATGAAGATGGAATTTTAATCTACGCTCCGTTTGAACAATTTGGTGCTATTCAAAAATATTTAGAAGAAAATAGTTTAGAAATACTTTCTTCTGGATTTGAACGTATTCCAACAACTACAACAAAACTTAATGAAGAACAACAGGCAGATGTTGACAAGTTGTTAGAAAAATTAGAAGAAGATGATGATGTACAAAACGTATATCATTCCATGGAAGGATAAGCATGTTTCTAGCTGGTAAAAAATCAACTATTTTAAAAAGTGAAAATTCACTAGATTTAGTTTGCCCAAAATGTAATTCTAAAAACTCTACAAAAGTTTCTATTCTAGGTTACTACAAACATTTAATTCAAATTCCTTTTTTATCTGGAGGAAAATTTGGTGTATCAGAATGTAAAAAGTGTAAACAACAATATAATTTAAAAAATATGCCGGCGAACATTAAGCTAGCATACTTTGAATTAAAAGAAACAAGTAAAACCCCTATTTGGTTTTATTCAGGTTTAATAATTATAAAATCTTTAGTGCTAATTAAAATTTTTAGTAAATATTATTAATAACAAGCTTATTAATTTATTTAAAGGGTTACTTTTGTGGTCTTAATTTTTATAAGGTATAAATGGACACAATATTTAAACCTAAACTTTTTAGTTTACTAAAAAAAGGCATTTCAAAAAAACAAATTTTTAATGATATTTTCGGAGGAATTGTAGTAGGTATTGTTGCCTTGCCTTTAGCAATTGCTTTTGCTGTTGCTTCTGGAGTATCACCAGAAAAAGGGTTAATCACAGCTATAATAGCAGGTTTTTTAATTTCGTTTTTTGGAGGTAGTAGAGTTCAAATTGGTGGACCAACTGGTGCTTTTATTATTATTGTTTATGGAATAGTTGAAAAATATGGATTAGATGGTTTAATAATTTCAACAGTATTAGCAGGTATTTTATTAATTATTTTTGGATTATTAAAGCTTGGTGTACTTTTAAAATATTTTCCTCAACCTCTTATTGTTGGGTTTACAAGTGGAATTGCGCTTGTTATTTTTTCTACTCAAATTAAAGATGCTTTTGGGTTAGAAATAGCTAAAGTTCCTTCAGGTTTTATTGATAAATGGTCGCTCTATTTTTCGGAAATACCTTCAATTAACTTTTACGCATTAGGATTAACCCTTTTAGCAATTTTAATTATTGTTATTTCATCAAAATTAAAAAGCAAAGTTCCAGGCTCTTTTTTAGCCATAATAGTTATAACATTTATTGTTCAATTATTTAAAATTCCTGTAAGTACTATAGAATCTTTTTTTGGAGAAATTCCTCAAAACTTCCATTTTGTAATACCTTCTTTTGAATTTAATAATTTATCTATGTACATAGCTCCTGCAATTACCATTGCATTATTAGGAGGAATAGAATCGTTACTTTCGGCTGTAGTTTCTGATGGTATGATTGGTGGAAATCACCGCTCAAATACTGAATTAATTGCACAAGGAATTGCCAATATTGTAACTCCTTTTTTTGGTGGAATTCCAGCTACTGGAGCAATTGCTAGAACAGCTACCAATGTTAAAAATGGTGGAAGAACTCCAATTGCAGGTTTAGTACACGCATTAACATTGTTATTAATAATGTTGTTTCTTGGGAAATGGGCTAAATTAATTCCAATGTCTGCATTGGCTGGAGTTTTAATAGTTGTATCCTATAATATGAGTGAATGGAGATCTTTTTACTCCATTTTAAAAGGTTCCTTTTTTGATGTGATTGTTCTAGTTACAACCTTTTTATTAACTGTTTTAGTTGATTTAACTGTAGCTATTGAAGTTGGAGTTGTGCTCTCTGCCTTACTATTTATGAAAAGAATGTCTAACATAAATCCTTATGTTACCAATGAAATTGACACCGATGTTTTGGATGATTATTCAAAAATATCGAAAGGAATTTCTATTTATGAATTAAGTGGACCTTTATTTTTTGCTTCTGCAAAACAATATGCCGAAACTTTAAAAATTATTGGAATTGACAGCAATGTATTAATTATTAGAATGAGACATGTTCCATTTATTGATGCAACAGGAGTTCATAATTTTAAAGATGCTTTAGATTTATTGAAGGAAAATAATGTTAGCATTGTATTATCCGGTGTAAACCAAACAGTTTTAAAAGATTTAGAAAAAAATAAAGTTATTTCCAATAACAAGAAAATTTATACTTTTGACTCTTTTGAAAAAGCACTGCAATATTCAGAAAAGTTAAATATTAAAGAATAGACCTATTTATTCTAATAAAAAAGACAGTAATTAATTACTGTCTTTTTTATCTAAATTGATTTCACTAACCTAATAAACTCACTTCTATACCCATTTTCATCTTCCCCTTTACCTGCTTTAGCTAACTCAATTACTTTATCTAGTTTTGCTTTATTTGTAAATTTTGATTTGGTTAAATTCATGCCAAATAAAGCAACTGCACTTGAAAATTTAAAATCTGAACTCATATTATCTAAAGTCAACTTCTCATCTTTTACAACCTCAACAATTTCAATACTCTTATCACCATTAGGTTTTTTATATCTAAATTTCACAGTTAATAATTCATCGCTTTTATTTGAAGAATTAGCTTTTGTATATTTCAAATTATCAATATTTTTTAGAAATTTACTCTTTACTCCTACCGGAATAATTTCGTACAAAGCTGTTACAGTATGTCCGCTTCCCAATTCTCCAGCATCTTTCTTGTCATCTTTAAAATCTTCAGCATTTAACAATCTATTTTCATAACCAATTAATCGGTAAGCTTGAACTTTATTAGGGTTAAATTCTACCTGAATTTTTACATCCTTTGCTATAGTATACATTGTTCCAGCAAATTCTTCTCCAAAAGTTTTATTAGCTTCTTGCATAGTATCTATATAAGCATAATTCCCATTTCCTTTATCTGCCAAAGTTTCTAATTTTGAATCTTTTAAATTTCCATACCCAAAACCTAAAACTGTTAAAAACACACCAGATTTTCTTTTTTCAACAATTAAATCTTTCATTGCTTTATCACTTGAAGCACCAACATTAAAATCTCCATCTGTAGCCATAATAACTCTGTTATTTCCACCTTCTACAAAATGCTTTTCAGCTAATTTATATGCCAATTCTATACCTTTACCTCCAGCAGTTGAACCTCCAGATTCTAACTTATTTAAAGCATTTAAAATCTTTTCTTTATTATCACCTGAAGTTGGTTTTAAAACGACTCCAGCTGCTCCTGCATACACAACAATTGATACTTTATCTTCTTCTCTTAACTGATTAACTAATAACTTAAAAGCAGATTTTAACAATGGTAACTTATTAGAATCACCCATAGATCCAGAAACATCTAACAAAAACACTAAATTAGATTTTGGAATATTTTCTTTATCTAAATCTTTTCCTTGCAAACCAATTTTAACAATTTTGGTATCCTTATTCCAAGGTGTTTCAGCAACTTCCGTATTTATTGAAAAAGGTTGTTCACTAGTTGGTTGTGAATAATTATATTTGAAATAATTAATGAATTCTTCAATTTTAACAGCTTCTTTTGGAATCTTTTGTCCGTTATTAATCATTCTTCTAACATTTGAATATGCAGCTTTATCTACATCAATAGAAAATGTTGAAAGCGGATTTAATTGAGAACTTTTAAATGTATTCTCGTTAATTTCTTTATAAGATTCATTAGCTGAAACCGGATTTGAATAGTTAATTACTGGCTTTGACTTTCTATTTCTTCTAATAAAAAGGCCACTAATTTTCCCTTTTAAACTTCTTCCATATCCAACAACAACAACTACTTCTTCTAAACAATTAGAATCCGCCTCCATTAAAACGTTAATTATGTTTTCACTTCCAACTGTAACTTCAGAAGTTTTCATACCTACAAAATTGAATACTAGCATATCTCCTACTGAAGCTTCTATTGCATATTCACCGTCAAAATTACTTGTAGTTCCAGTTGTTGTTCCTTTTATTAAAATATTAACCCCAGGTAATGGTCCAGATTCATCTGTAATTATTCCAGTTATAATTTTTTCTTGAGCATTCAATTGAATTGCTAAAAATAAGCTTACCAAAAAGTAGAAATAAATTTTCATAGTATTAAAATTTGAATTAATAATACCTAAAACTACATGAGTTCATTTCATTAAAATAATTAACTTGAGTGAACACGCCTTATCAATGAGTAAAACTAACTTTCCTTTTAGTTAAAGGATTAAACATAGAATGTCGTGTAAATGTCGTGTAGATGTAGTTGCTAATTCATACCTTTATAAAGTACTTTTACCCTATCAAAACAAAGTATTATGACTATAGGTGAAAAAATAAAAACAATACGAATTCAGAAAGGGTTAACGCAAGAAACTTTAGCTGAAAAAACAACTATTAGTACACGAACTATTCAACGAATAGAAAATAACGAAGTTGATCCTCGCTCCTATACTTTAGAACAAATTGCTGAAGCCTTGGAAATAGATTTTAATGAGTTTACTTCGTTTCAATTTCAAAACAATGAAAAAGTAGACAATCAATATTTAGCGTTGGTACATTTAAGTGGTTTACTTTATTTTATTTTTCCTCCGATTCTATTATGGATGTATAAAAAAGGGCAGGTAAAAAATTTAGATAAACACGCTAAAGACGTTGTTAACTATCAAATTTCTGTTGTAATTTATTTATTAGTTTGCATACCTTTAATGCTAATTGTTATTGGGTTTTTTGCAATGATTTTTATTGCCACATTTAGCTTTGTGGTTATAATAATGAATAGCATTAAGGTATTAAACGGCCAAGATTATAAATACAAATACAGCCTTAAAATATTAAAGTAACTGAATAGTTTTTGTTCTATTAATTTTTTGAGTAGGTGTCTCTACAAATTTTGGAATAAAAAAGATTTCTTTAGGTTGTTCAAATTTTGAAAGTGACTTGAGGTTCTTCAATTCATTCAAAATAGTATTATCCTTAATTCCTTCAATAATTAACATTAATTTTTCACCTAAAACTTCATCAGCTATTCCATAAACAAAAAAACGTTCTTTAATAATTTCTGAAAGTTTTTGCTCTATTTGCTCTGGAATTAGTTTAACTCCACCAGAATTAATCACGTTATCAAATCTACCTAACCATTCAAACTCATTTTCAGAATGAATTTTTACAATATCATTTGTAATAATTTCTTCTTCTGAAACTTTGGGAGCATTTATTACTAAACAATTTCTAGAATCTTTAGAAAGAACAACATTTGGCAATGTTCTAAAATAAGATTGCTTCGTTCCACTCGCAATGACATTTTTAAAGTTATTCAACTTTTTTACGACAATATGCGTTATAGTTTCAGTCATACCGTAAGTTGCAAAAACTTCAGTTTTAATATTCTGAATTTTATGTAATAATACTTTTGAAACAACTCCTCCACCAACAATTAGTTTTTTCAATTTATCAATTTCATTTAAAGAATTATGTAGTTGCAATGGCACCATTGCCGAAAAATCGTAGGTTTTATCAACACCTTTTAATGGATTAGAAGAAGGTTCAACTATATCTATATGCCAACCTAATTCTAGTGCTCTTACCAGCATCATTTTTCCTGCAATATAATTTGGAGACATACATAACAAAGCTGTTGTATTTTCCTTTAAATTGAAAAAAGTACCTGTTGCCAAAGCACTATTCTTCATATATTCTTTTTTAAGCTGAATTACTTTTGGTTTTCCTGTTGAACCAGAAGTTTGTACTTCAATAAAATTATCTTCAGAAAACCATTTTTTTAAAAACTCACAAACTTCTTCAGAAGTTGTTTTAGAGAAATTGAGCAATGGTGTAACTTCAGAAAAAGATTTTCCGTTTAATTTAAAACATTTATGAAATTGGATCTTCGTCATTTTTATAATATGGTTTCAATTCCGCTCAACCACCAAACTATGCTATAAATTCATCTTCGTTTAATTCAATTGGTTTTCTAATAGTTGAAAACATTTTCTCGTTCCAATTTGTCCATTTGTATTTTTTTGAAAACACATATAAAATTATTGGGAAAAATACAAAAACTGGTAAAAACATTTCAAAACCTGCCGAAGGTTCTGATGTATCAATTAATAGCGCATCAGTTTGAAAAACGGTCCAATTTGTAGTTACTAAAATAGCAGCAATAATATTATTTGCGGAATGAAAACCTAATGCTAATTCAGTACCTTCATCCATAATGGTAAATATTCCCAACAACAATCCAGTTCCAATATAATACACCATTGTAATCCAACCTAATTTTTGAACTTCAGGATTCATTCCGTGTAGCAATCCAAAAATTACTGATGTTATTATTAAAGCTATAAAACCTTTCTTAAACCAAGTACCAAAACCTTGCATTAAATAACCTCTAAACAACACTTCTTCCATTGAGGTTTGCAATGGTAATAAGAAAAAAGAGATTAAACAAAGTAATAAAAAAGGTATTGGTTTAAAGTTCCAAACATAATCTTCTGGAGCTAAAAAATAACCAATTGCAATAGTTACAACTCCAATTGCTGCCCAAACTGAAAACGCATAAAAAATACGATTCCAATCTAATTTTTTTCTACTTGTTAAAACACTTAAAATTGACCTTTTATGAATGGTTTTAACTCCAATTAACAATGAAACAAGACCTGCTATAAAGGTAAAAATAACAAGTATTAAATACAGATTTGAATTAATTTCTAAACTAGCAAAACTATCATTCGCTGCATTTTGAAATTCAAATAAATCTTCTGAATAAGCGAATGCCACAGCACCTAATGGAATAACTCCAATAAATTGCCATCCAAAAAATAATATAGTTATGGTTACTAAATATGCCCACCATTCGTTAATTCCTTTATATGCTTGTTGTATAAATTTCATTTTTCTTAATTTAAATAGATTGCCACGTAATTTCACTCCTCGCAATGACAATTATATTTTCACTTTCCAGTTTTTTGAATTGTTATAACGTAAATGGCCGTTTTTTACTTCTAGCGGACTTTCAAAATTATTAGTAAATAAACTTCCAGTTCCTAAACCTTGAGGCATTGTATTTCCCAAACTATAGGTCCATTGTGCAATAGCATTTAAACCAATATTACTTTCTAATGCTGATGTTATCCACCAACCAATTTGTTGTTTTTCTGCCAAATTAATCCATTGTTCGCTCCCTTTAAAACCTCCAACTAAACTTGGCTTTAATATTATGTATTGCGGATTAATTGTTTGTAGTACTTTTTGCTTTTTTGTTACATTAAAAATGCCAATTAATTCTTCGTCTAATGCAATTGGTAAAGGAGTTTTTAAACAAAGCTCTGCCATTTCATCAATTTGACCTTGCTTAATTGGTTGTTCAATTGAGTGAATTTCTAATTCACTTAACCTTTTTAGCTTTTCCAAAGCATCTTTAGGTTGAAAAGCTCCATTGGCATCTACCCTTAATTCAATTTCTTTTGATGAAAAATCTTTTCTAATACTTTTTAATAATTTAATTTCTGTATCAAAATCAATAGCGCCAATTTTCATTTTTATAGTTGAAAACCCTACTTTTAATTTATCTTCAATTTGTTTTTTCATAAAAGCTTCACTTCCCATCCAAATTAAACCATTGATATTTATGGAATCTTTAGATGTTGTAAATTTCGAAGGGAATAATTCAAAAGGATTTTTATTATATAAACTTAAAAATGCTTGTTCCAAACCAAATTGAATTGATGGAAATTCTCTCAATTCACTGAATAACATTTTTTTATCTAAATGAATATTTTTACAAAGCCATTGCAATTTTTCTTCATAATCAGGTCTATCATCAGCACTTAAACCTCTAAAAAGTCCACATTCTCCATAACCAATTTTTAATTTTTTATTTAGAATTAAAAAGTAGGTTTCTTTAGTACGCAAAACACCACGTGATGTTCCACTCGCTTGTTTAAAATTGAGGATGTATTTTTTATATGATGCAATCATTACTAAAACGAAATTACTATTTAAAAATGAATTTTTAAAAGAAAAAAAACACTTCAACTTGGTTTAATATTCTATTGTTTTATTAGTTTTTAGAGTGTATTGCTATTCTATTTCCTTCAGTATCAATAAAAGCAGCCATGTAGCCAATTTCTTCAGTAATTTGCATTTTTTCAACAATTGGTTTTCCACCAGCAGCTTCAACTTTATTTAATTCAACACTTACATCGTCAACTTGAGATGATAAATAAATTAAAACGCCATTTGTGCCTGGTGAATAATGTTTAGGATTGTAAATAAGCGATCCGCCTGCTCCTGCTGCATCTTTATCTTCTGAAGCTGGAAACCAACCCATTTGAGTACCGCAAAATTCTTGAACCGTAATTTTTATATTAAAAACTGTTTCGTAAAATTTAACGGCTCTTTCCATATTTGATACTGGGATTTCGAACCAACATAACATATTTGCTTTCATAATTAGTAGTTTTTAGTTAGTAGTTTATATTATTTAGCTACCAGCAAATCGAGTTCCAAATAATTCAACTACTAGCTCTATCCAAATTAATAAAAAAGTAAGATGAGAATTAAAAGAAAAATATAAATTCTTTTATATTTCACTTGAAATAAGACGTTAACTCTTTTTTTTTGGTTATTAATTATATTAAATTTTTATATTATCACCTATTGGTAGTAATAGTAGTTTTTTTCTAGCTTTTCTAAATTTTTCAACAGCTTTAGTTTTATCAATTTCAATATATCCAAAAGTATCAAAATGGTACCCTAAAATTTTGTTACAGTTTAAAAATTTACTTGCTTTAATAGCTTCATCAACGCCCATTGTAAAATTATCTCCAACTGGTAAAACTGCTAAATCTAATTCTCCAATAATTTCAGGTATCAATTTCATATCATAGGTTAAAGCAGTATCTCCAGCAATATAAATTCTATGATGACTTGTTTCTATTACAAAACCTCCTGGCTGACCTCCATAACTTCCATCGGGAAAAGAACTTGAATGAATTGCATTAGTATAATGAACGGTTCCAAAATCAAATTTCCATTTCCCTCCATGGTTCATTGGATGTCCAGAAATTCCTTTAGCTTCAAAATACGTAACAATTTCATAATTAGAAACTACAATGGCGCCTGTTCTTTTAGCAATAACTTCAACATCTAAAATATGATCTTGATGTGCATGTGTTACTAAAATATAATCGGCATATAATGTATTAATGTCAATTGCTGAAGCTAACTCGTTTCCTGTAATAAATGGATCAATTAATAACGTTTTATCTCCTGTTTCAATGCTTATACAAGAGTGACCTAAATAAGATATTTTCATAAAAAAAAGGTATTAGTTGGTTTACTGCAATTTAACAAATTAAATTCACAAAAAAAACCGTGAAAATTAGATTTTCACGGTTTTAAACTCACAATAAAATTCTAATTATTAGAATTTATATTTAACATACACTGTGAAATTTCTTCCTGGTTCAAATATTTTACCAGATAGTGTATTTGAATTAGCGTACGCAAAATTCAAATGCTCGTAATATGTTTTATCAAAAATATTTAAAACTGCTGCACCAACAGAAATATTTTTATAAGGTTCAAATCCTGCTCTAAAATCAACAGTTCCAAAACCTGGAGTCTCTTGCTCCATAAATGACGCTGCCACTCTACTTTGTTTTGCAACTAACCTACTATTTAAAGCTAACCAATAATTATCACTATCGTATTTAACTCCTAACATAGCCATAAATGGTGGAATTTGAGCAAGAGGTTCATCTAAATCTTTGTTTTCAGCATAGGTATAAGATAATTCTGAAGTGAACACTAATTTATCTGTTGCCATGTAATTAAAATTAAACTCAACTCCTGTTTGAGATGCTTTATCAATATTTACAAACTGCTTTGCTACTGTTGGCTCAACTGTAGGTGTAAATTTTCTAGGAATAGATGAATTAACTACAGGAACTATATAATCTTCCAAAAATGAATGAAAAACAGATGCTCCTACCTGAATAGTTTTAAACTTTTTACTGAATGAAAGTTCTATTTGATTGTTAATTTCAGGATCTAAATTTGGGTTTCCAACATACTCATACGGATCTACACCTACTGAAAAATGATTAATAAAACGTTCAATCATAGTTGCCGTTCTAACACCTCTACCAATTGCTAATTGAGCCTGAAAATTATTATTTTGAAACTTTAACGATGCATTTCCACTAATATTAGTTTCGGTAACATCATCTATTTCTCCACCATACAATGCTAAAAAGTCCGCTGCTGGATCATTAATTACTGCTTTTACAAAATCAGCTCTAATTCCTGTAGTTAGTGTTAATTTATCGGCTACTTTAAATTTTCCTTCAGCAAAAACACCATAATCATCTAATTCCGAATCTTGCCAAATTTTATCTTCGAATACTTTTGGTTCTGGAAGCATTGTTCCATTTGCCATTTTTACAATTCGTGTTCTTGAGCCATCACGTTGAATACTATTTACATCAATTCCTGTAAATATTTTAGATTTAGTTGAAGGTGTAAATACAACTTCAGCTTTTCCTCCATAGGTTGAAACCTCAACGGGCGATTGTGCATCAACCATATTAAAGTTAGGTCTATTTCCATTGGTCATTAAATGATCTACATATGAATAGAAAACCTTTGCGTTAAAACTCTCTATTTTTTCTGAAATGTTTTTCCATTTGTAATCTAAACCAGCTAAATAACTATCATCATATGGTGAATCCATTGGTAAACCTGCATGATCCATATCTCTACCAAATGATTGTCTCCAAGTTGCCATTAAACGTTGATTTTCTGTAGGATTGTAACCTAATTTTACTGAATAATCTGTTGTTCTAAACGATGAAGGTACTTCAGTTCCATCACCATCTTCATAATCTCCAAATTCACGGTATGAACCATTAAATTGAAGATCAAATTTATCACCAACATATACTAATGAAGCTCCTGTAACTAAATTTTCACCATTAGATTCGTAACCACCTTCAACACTACCATGCAATCCTTTTTGTTGTTTTGCCGGATTTTTTCCAACCAAATTTATAATTCCACCAAAATTTTGACCAAAACGAACTGTAAAAGGACCTTTTACAATTTCAATTTTTTCAATTTCTTCTGGTATTACATGTGTTGTAATTGGATCCATTCTATTAGGACAAGCATTTAGTATTTTAAATCCACCATCGTATTGAATATTTAATTGTTCATATTTAAATGAACGAAAAACTGGTTCTGAAGCATAAGCTCCACGCTTTGCAATACCAAATCCTTGAATTTCTTTAAATAAATGACCAACGCTTCTTGGTTGGCTAATTCTTTTTTCAGTATCATTTATAACAACTGATTGAGAAATATCATCTAAAGAGTTTCCTTTAACTATTATTTCGCTTAATTCAATTTGACTAGACTGCAAACTAATCTGAATTCCATTAGTTAATTCAATATTTAATGTGTTAAAACTAATATGAGAAATTTCTGCTTTGTCTCCTTTATTTGCTTCAATACTAAATTCTCCATTAGCATTAGAAACAGTATTTGTGTTATTTTTTAATAGTTTTACTGTTGCAAACTGAACTGCCTCGTTCGTATTTACAGCAACAATTTTTCCTGTTATTATTGTGGTTTGTGCATATATTGCAACACCAAACAACAGTACTAAACCTGTTAGTATGTTTTTAATCATTTTTTTATTTAAGTTAGGTTTATTAAAATTTGGACATGTGTATACATATCCTTGAGGCTCTCTAAAAATATTTTTAAATGTTATTCCGAAAAAATATAATTTTGAAGTAATCTATTTATCTAGAACTTAAACGTTAAAGATAACTTCGTTTTACTCACGATAATCAATTATTAGAAAGTTTCCTCTATCTAAATATATTTAAAGTATATACTTTGGAGGCTTAAATAATGTAATAAAAACTCCTTGTGAAGTGGTATTATTTTGATAAAAATTTGAAGATACATTATTCTCTTCTGAAGAAATTTTATAAGTAAATTCTTCTATCGGACTCACTGGATAATCCTTTAAATCAATTGAAGGTATTGTTGAATTGTGGTTGTGTGAACTGTGTGAGTTATTCTTTTTAATTTGGCTTTGTAAATAACATTTACCATTGCATTCTAAATAAGGTTTATCTCTATTCTCACATAAAACCGTAGCTATATAATCGTAATTAGCGTAATATTCCATAATAGGCATAATGGGTTTCACCATTGCTAGTAAATAAAGCAAATAAAACGATATGGCTAGTATTTGGTTTTTCATTAGAATACTAAAAGAATAAACTTATCTCTTAATTTTAATAGTATTAAATTTTTTCGCAATCTATAAAATAAAACCTAAACCAAAAAGAATTGCAAAAAGAAACGTACTTAATGCTAATTTTTTAAGTTCTGGATCTAATAATTTGGCATTTGTATTTTTAAATACTGTGTAAAAATGTTTAAAAATAGGTACATACGCAATTACAAAAAGAAAATTATATGCTGATTTATAGCTAATTACTATGTATAATAGTGCAAATAAAAATGAAGTAAATAATAGATAGTAATGATAATATTTTGCGAATTCTGCTCCTATTTTTACAACTAATGTATTTTTATTAGCTTTTATATCAGACTCACGATCTCTCATATTATTTAAATTTAAAACTCCAGCACTTAACAAACCAATAGAAAAAGCTGGGAAAAAAATTTCAAATGGCAAACTTTTAGTAAATAGAAAATAACTGCCACATACGCTTAACAAGCCAAAAAACAAAAAAACAAAAACATCACCTAACCCAACATACCCATAAGCATTTTTACCCATTGTATATTTTATAGCTGCAGCAATACTGGCTATTCCTAACACAAAAAATATAAATAAATTTAAAAAATCATCTTTTCCAAATGAAACATAAATAAGTGCTATTGCTAACAAAAAAGTAATAAAAACCGATACTTTTATAGCATTCATCATTTGCTTTTGAGAAATAACTCCACTTTGAATTGCTCTTTCTGGACCAACTCTATGTTCATTATCTGTTCCTTTTACACCATCTCCATAATCGTTTGCAAAATTTGATATAATTTGAAAACCAATGGTAGTTAATATAGCTAAAATACATACTAACCAATTAAAACTGCCATGTGAAGCTGCCAAAAAACTTCCAACAATAATACCCGATACAGAAAGAGGTAATGTTCTTAATCGGGCAGCTTGTATATAATGTTTTATCATTAAATAAAAATCTATAAATTTTCTGAATTTGCTATTAATTCGGCAATATCTAGTACTTCTATACTGTCTTCTTTTTCTTTCGCTTTTACACCATCTGTAATCATAGTATTACAATACGGGCAAGCAGTTGCTATAATTTTTGGGTTTGTTTGCAAAGCATCTTCAGTTCTTAAAACATTGATATCCATATCTCCTTTTTCAGGTTCTTTAAACATTTGTGCACCACCAGCTCCACAACACAAAGCTGTTGCTTTATTGCGTTTCATTTCAGTATAATTAACTCCTAATCGCTTAATAATACTTCTTGGTGCTTCGTATTCTGAATTTGCTCTTCCCAAATAACACGGATCATGAAATGTAAGATTTTGACCTTTATACTTTTCTGAAGAAATTTTTAATTTTCCTTCTGAAATTAATTGTTGAATAAATTGTGTGTGATGTATTACTTTGTAATTTCCGCCTAATTGTGGATATTCATTTTTTAAGGTATTAAATGAATGAGGATCGCAAGTTACTATTGTTTTTACTTCATAAGCATTTAATACTTCTATGTTCATTACCGCTTGCATTTGAAATAAAAACTCGTTTCCTGCACGTTTTGCAACATCACCTGTACAACTTTCTTCTGTACCCAAAACAGCAAAGTTAACTTTTGCATGATTCAATATTTTAACAAAAGCTCTAGTAATTTTTTTTGCTCTATCATCAAAACTTCCTGCAGATCCAACCCAAAATAATATTTCTGGCTGTTTGCCTTGCGCCATTAAATCGGCCATTGTAGGTACATTCATAATCTTTAGTTGTTAGGTATTGGTTTTTAGTTGTTCTTTTTCATTTTACTAAAAACTTATAATTATTCGTCTTTCCAATTCATTCTATCCATTTGGCTATATTGCCATGGTGCACCATTATTTTCAATATTACTCATCATATTATTTAATTCTTGTGGTGCTACAGATTGTTCCATTACTAAATAGCGGCGCATATCTACAATAATTGATAAAGGATCAATATTTACAGGACATTCTTCTACACATGCATTACATGTTGTACACGCCCAAAGTTCTTCGTTGGTAATATAATCTCCTAAAAGTTGTTTTCCATCATCTTTAAATTCTCCATTTTTATCTATATTTTTTCCAACTTCTTCTAACCTATCACGTGTTTTCATCATAATAGCTCTTGGAGATAATTCTTTTCCAGTAAGGTTTGCCGGACAAGCTGATGTGCATCTACCACATTCGGTACATGTATAAGCATTCATTAATTGTACCCAATTTAAATCTGTAACATCACTTGCTCCAAATTTTTCAGGTACAGCACCATCATCTTCTGCAGGAGCAGTATAAGGATCTGCATCTGGATCCATCATTAATTTAACTTCGTTGGTTACTGCTTCTAAATTATTTAACTGTCCTTTTGCATTTAAATTCGCAAAATAGGTATTTGGAAATGCTAATAAAATATGTAAATGTTTTGAGTAGTATAGATAGTTTAAGAAAATTAAAATCCCAACTATATGCAACCACCAAGCTGTTCTTTCAATATAAAAAAGTGTTGATACATTAAAGTTTTCAAAAATTGGAACTAAAAACTGACTTACAGGATTACCTAAATTTGATTGTTGAAAAGGAACATCAGTTGCATTCATTATTAAAAACAAACTCATTAATACCATTTCAAAATACAAAATGTAAAGTGCATCGTTTTTTGGAAACCCTTTCATTTCTTTATTCCAAAACCTAGGAATACGTAGTACCATTCTTCTTATCCAAAAAACAATTACTGAAACTAGTACAAGCAATGCTAAAATCTCAAATGAAGCTATTAAAAAATTATAAAAACCGCCTAAAAAAGATAATATTCTGTGCGTTCCAAATAGGCCATCAATAATAATCTCAATTACTTCAATATTAATTATTACAAAACCAATATAAACAATAACATGAAGAATTCCAGCAACTGGACGCTTAACCATTTTGGATTGTCCAAGCGCAATCATGGCCATATTTTTCCAACGTGCACTCGAATTATCTGATCTATCGAGTTCCTTACCTAACTTTATATTTCTAATTAATTTTTGTATGTTTTTTATAAAAAAGCCAATCCCAGCAATTAGGATTATTGCAAAAAGTACGTTGTCAATATAGCTCATAGTATTAATATCTCATTTTAGGTTGAAATATTTTACAAGTTCAATAAATAAACTTGTAAAAAAACTTAATTAATAACAAATATAACTTTAAGATTTTAAACTAAAAATCAAAAATGTAACAATTATAGTAATATAAATATTCTAAATTGTTTTTGCTCTAAAATTTACTAATAGATTATACAAATAAAAAGGTTGCAGTTTAAATTTGTTATTCTTTCTGTTCTTCAGGTGAATAACCTTTATCTTTTTTTCCAAATAAAGAAAAATGAACAAAGCGTTTTGGGTTTAATTTCATTTCACGCAACAACTCTTCCATTTCTTTAGAAGCATTTGTTAAGTTTGTATACATCCCTTCATCGTGTAGTAACTTTCCAAGAGTTCCTTTACCAGATTCCATATTAGATAGTATACCGTTTAAACTATTAACCGTTATTTCTAACTTTTTTACAGTTTCACCTATATTGGATTGGTTTAATGAATCTGAAATTTGAGCCAAATTACTTGTTAATTCTTCAGTATTATTTAAAGTTTTACTCAATTTAGCATCGTTATTTTTCACTAACTCATTAACAGACGTAGATATATCTTTAAAATTAGTTATTGTTTGATTTAGCTGTGCTATACTAGAACGAAGGTTTTTTCTACTTTCTTGATTAAAAATATCATTTAATCCCATCATTAAAGAATCTGCTCTAACAATTACATTTTCAACTTTTGCTTGTAATGGATTGAGTTTTTCAGTTACCGAAGATAAAATATCCGATTCTATTTCACCTTGAAGAAAATCACCGGGTTTTGCTGTTTCGCCTTCATAAGAAGGGATAATTGCCAAAGATTTACCGCCCATTAAGCTTGCACTATATATTTTTGCTATACTTTTTTTTGAGAACTCAAAATCGTTTTCAATACTAAATTCAACAATTAACCAACCTCGTTTATTTGGATTATTATTAAACTGAATATCAACAACTTTACCTACATCAACACCGTTAATAGTAACTACACTTGCTGTATTTAATCCTTGCACATTAGAGTATTCTGTTTTATACGTTTTTAACGGGCCATCAAATATATTTAAACCTTTTAAGTAATTATAACCCCATATAAATAATGCTATTACAGCTACTGCAACAAAACCTGTTTTAAACTCTCTACTTATTTTCAAAATTATTTGTTTTTCGTTAGCAATAATACTAATTATTTTTGGCAGTATTATTAAATTTTTATCATGATTTTTTTATCACTTGACTAACTGGAACTTTTACTCCTTTATTAAAAGCAACAATAAAGGCTGAAGTATAACCTTTTGATTTGGCTAATTTTTGAAGGTCTTTAACTTCATTATAATTAGATGTGTTTCCTAAATAATATTTGTAAGAGTTCCCAACTTTCACTCGTTCAATATTTTGCAACCCTTTAAAATTATACGACTTTGTTGTTAGTTTTCTAGTTCCAGATGCAATTTGTACTTTAAATTTTACTGAAGTATCTACCGTTTCAATTATATTTTCTGTTTTTGTTTCAGTAATTTCTTCAACAGATTTTTTTTCTGTAGTTACTGCATTTATATCTAACTGATTCAAATATTTTTTAATTCCTTTAGCTATAGATTCAGAAAATTTAAGTTTTCCCTTTTCTGTATTTAAATAAGCTCCCTCGCTTTTGTTTGATATAAAACCTGTTTCTATTAAAATACTTGGCATATAGGTTTGGTGTAAAACTACAAAGCCCGCTTGCTTAACACCTCTATTTTTTCTTTTTAAATCGTACGTAAAACCATCTTGAATTATACTGGCTAATTGAATACTTTGATCTAAATATTCTTCTTGCATTAACGTTAGTCCAATTATAGATTCTGGTGATTTAGGGTCAAAACCTTTATAATTTACTTTGTGATTATCTTCTAACAAAATTACAGAATTTTCAGCTTTTGCAACTTCAAAATTTCTACTATTTGCATGTGTTCCTAAAACCCAAGTTTCTGAACCATAAGCTTGAGACGTATGTGAGTTACAATGTACCGACACAAATAAATTTGCATCTGCTTTATTGGCTATTCTTCCTCTTTCCCATAAATCAACAAACACATCGGTTTTACGTGTATAAATAACTTTAATATTCGATTCTTTCTCTAATATTTTTCCAACTTTTAAAACAATATTTAATGCTATATCCTTTTCTTTTGCGTTTTTATACCCAACTTTACCTGGATCTTTACCTCCATGTCCTGCATCTAATACAACTACATACTTTTTAGTTTGAGAATAAACATTATTTTCACTTAATATTAACAATCCAAAAAGTACGAAAAGTGTAAATATTTTCGTTCTTGTTTTTATTTTAGAAAAGTGTTGTGAGTTCATCAATTATTTTAATTATTTTTGGCAACTTATAGATAGGTATACAAATATTGAGCCATTTCAATTTTGACAGCTTTTAAACAATAGTTATTTAATAGCTAAAATAAAAAAATTGAAGCTTTTAAACCAATTTACAAGCTAATATTATAAAACAAAACGATATTAAAACAAAAATTAAAAATATTTTTATAAATAATCTACTATTAATAATAGTATGTAGTATTGGTATTAATAGCTATAGCCAAGAACCTCAATTAATTTCTAAAAATCCTATTCCTACAAAAATAAAGGATACTGTTTCACCAATTAAACAAGATAGCTTACTTTTTAATAAAGATTCTCTTATAGTAAAAAAAACAGATACTTTAAAAAAAGATGAAGTTTTAAAGGCTATTGTTGAACATTCTGCGGATAGTTTAATTAGACAAGATGTTAAAAATAATAAAATCCAATTGTACAAAAATGCCAAAGTTGTTTATGACGATATTGTATTAGACGCTGGTTATATAGAAATTAATAATGAAAACAATGTTATTACTGCAAAAGGTATAAAAGATAGCATTGGTGAATATACTCAATTACCAATTTTTAAACAAGGCGGGCAAGAATCTGTTCAAGATTCATTACAATACAATTTTAAAAGTGAAAAAGCTAAAATTTGGAATTTAAAAACAGAACAAGAAGGTTTAATTATTAGAGGACAATACAGTAAAAAATATAACGATTCTATTCTATTTCTTGAAAATATAAAAATCACCTCTTCACAAAAAGAAAACCCTGATTATTATATTGCAACTAAAAGGGCTAAATTTATTAAAGATAGTAAGTTAGTTGCAGGAAGAAGTCAGCTATATATTGTAGATGTTCCAACACCTGTTGTTCTACCATTTGCCTATGTTCCTTTAACTAAAGGAAGAACTTCTGGGTTTCTAATGCCAACATGGGGAGACACAACAGAACAAGGTTATTTTTTACAAAATGGTGGTTACTATTTTGTAGTGAATGATAATTTAGACTTGGCTATTTTAGGAGATATTTACACTAATGGAAGTTGGGGTTTACGAGCTGAATCTAGTTATAAAAAACGTTACAAATCTAGTGGTAGTTTTACATTAAGTTATGAAAATTTAATTTCTAGTTTAAAAGGACTTGATGACTACGGAAAAACAACAAATTACAATATAAGGTGGAGTCATAGCCAAGATACTAAAGCTAGTCCAAACAGTAGATTTTCTGCTTCTGTGAATATGGGTAGTAGTAAATACTTTAAAGAATCTTATAACGAGTACAACAGTAATTCCTTTTTAAACAATACTTTAAGTAGTTCGGTCTCCTATTACAAAAACTTTGTTAACACACCTTTTAACGTATCTTTATCAGTTACACATTCACAAAACACTAATACTGAAGCAATTAATATGACACTTCCATCACTGCAATTAAATATGGATAGAATATATCCTTTTACTGGCAAAAATGGAGCAAAAAAGAATGCACTTCAAAAAACTGGATTAAACTATTCTTTAAAAAGTGAAAATAGAATATCAACAACTGATGATGAGTTTTTTACAAGTAAAATGTTCAGCGAGGCAAGATCTGGTGTTCAACACACTTCATCATTAAGTACAAGTATAAAAGCTTTAAATTATTTTACAATTTCTCCTAGTTTATCTTATGAAGAAGTTTGGTATTTTGATAGATTAAACAAAGAATATGACGATATTGAAAATGAAGTAGTAACTGACACTATAAGTGGTTTTAATGCTTTTAGAGAGTATTCAACTTCGGTATCACTTTCTACAACATTTTACGGAATGTATACCTTTAAAAAAGGTAAAATAGAAAAAATTAGACATACTGTTAGGCCTAGTGTTTCTTATGGTTACAGACCTGACTTTAGTTTTTATGATGAAGAATACCAACAAAGTGATGATCCAACAGATATTGCAACCTATTCACCTTTTGCAAATGGAATATATGGAAGCCCAGGTAGCGGACTCTCAAACAGTATAAGTCTTTCATTAAATAATAATATTGAAGCTAAATTGCGTAAAAAAGATTCTACATCTACCGAAGAAGCAGAAAAAATAACGCTTTTAAATAATTTAAACTTTTCAACTAGTTACAACATGGCTGCAGATTCTTTAAAATGGAGTCCTGTTAATGTAACTGCTGGAACAAATTTTTTCAACAACAAACTTTCATTAAATGCCAGAGCAACTTTAGATCCTTATGCATTAGATGCTACTGGAAATAAAATTAACACTTTTAATATTGAAAATGGTGGTAGCTTATTTAGAATAACAAGTGCAGGTTTAACAATGAATTACTCCTTATCTAGTAAAGGAAATAAAGACAATAAATCCGGCCAACAGTCTAATAGAGATGCTAATAACTCGGATGGTATATTTGGTGAGAACTTAAATGCATCTAACAGAGTTAGCAAAGATTCTAATGAAGAAGAAAGTTCCGAAACAACAGCAAAATTATTTCAATCTACCATACCATGGTCTTTAAAATTAGCCTACGCTTTAAATTATTCTAATTCTATTAGACAAAATGAAGTCACCTCACACTCCTTAATGTTTTCTGGAGATTTAGATTTAACTCCTAAATGGCAAGTAGGTTTTTCATCGGGTTACGATATAAAAGATAAAGGGTTTAGTTATACTCAATTAAGATTTTCACGGGATTTAGATAGTTGGAAGTTAAACTTTAATTGGGTACCTTTTGGAACTCGACAAACATATTATTTCTTTATAGGAATAAAATCATCTATGTTAAGTGATTTAAAATACGACAAACGTAAAGTTTCTGATAAAGTACTCTATTAATATTTTAAGGTATGAAAAAAATTATAAACACAAACAATGCTCCTGCTCCAATTGGACCCTACAATCAAGCAGTTTTAATTGAAAACACACTCTATACTTCAGGACAAATAGCTATTAATCCAAAAACTAACCAACTAGTTTCTTCATCAATAAAAAATGAAACAGAACAAGTTATGGAAAACTTAAAAGCTGTTTTAAATGAAGCAGGAATGACTTTTGAGAATGTTATAAAATCATCTATATTTATTGCAGACATGCATCAATTTAGTCAAATAAATGACGTTTATGGAAGTTATTTTAACGCTGAAACTGCGCCTGCTAGAGAAACCGTAGAAGTTGCAAATTTACCAAAGTTTGTAAACGTTGAAATTTCTATGATAGCCGTAAAATATTAAATCGATTTTATTAATAGCTCTGCAGTTGCTGGGTTTGTAGCTAATGGAATGTCATGTACATCACATAAGCGCATAAGCATTGCTATATCTGGCTCGTGAGGGTGCATTCCAAGTGGATCTCTAAAAAATAATACCATATCTGTTTTCCCTTCAGCAACTCTACCTGCAATTTGAGCATCGCCTCCATAAGGACCCGATAAATATTTAGTTACAATAAAACCTGCTTTTTCTACATGTTTTCCTGTGGTTCCAGTTGAAATTAAAGTAATATCTTTTGCTAAAATAGTTGCTTTAAAATCCATTAAAAACTGAACCATCTCTGTTTTTTTACCATCATGGGCAATTATTGCTATTTCCATAGACTAAATATATAAATTAGTTTTCTAATGAATGTGAATATTCTATTAAATCTACCAGTTTTGTTGCATAACCAAATTCATTATCGTACCAACAAATTATTTTAAAAAAGTGATTGTTTAGCTCTAAACCTGCACCAGCATCAAATACCGATGTTCTAGTTTCTGAAACAAAATCTTGAGAAACAACAGCATCTTCAGTATATCCCAAAATTCCATTTAATTCATTTTCTGAAGCTAATTTTACAACTTGTTTAATTTTACTATATGATGTGCTATTTTTAAACCTAACCGTAAGATCAATTAACGATACATCTGACACTGGAACTCTAATGGCAATTGCTTTTATTTTACCTTCCAAGGCTGGTATCACTTTAGTTAATGCTTCTGAAGCCGAAGTTGAAGTTGGAATACAATTATTTAAAGCTGCTCTTCCTCTTCTCCATTTTTTTAGTGGAGCATCTACCGTAGTTTGTCCAGAAGTTGTGCAATGAACCGTTGTTACCAATGCTTCTTCAATATTAAAATTAGTATGTAAAACCTTTGAAATTGGCGCCAAACAATTTGTTGTACATGATGCGTTAGAAAAAACCACATCTGTGCTTTTTAATTTTTGATGGTTTACTCCCATTACAAACATTGGTGCGTTTATAGATGGTGCTGAAATAACTACTTTTTTAGCTCCTCCGTTTAAATGAAGTTCAGCTTGCTCTCTTTTAGTAAATAATCCTGAAGATTCAATTACAAAATCTACGTTTGAACTTTTCCAAGGAATTTTTGATGGGTTATTTTCTGAAGTGATTTTTATGCTTTTACCGTTAACAATTAAATTGTTGTTATCCACTTCAACAGTTCCATTAAATTTACCATGAACTGAATCGAACTTTAGCAAGTACGCAATATGATCGATGTCAATAACATCATTAATTGCAACTACTTCTATGTTTTTGCGTGCACAAATTGATCGGAAAGCAATTCTACCAATTCTTCCAAATCCGTTTATTCCAACTTTAATCATTAAAGTTTTAATTGATGATATTCTTCTTGAAGTTTTTCAAAACCAATATCTAATAATTCTTTTGTATGATACTTTGCATCACTCTCTTTAGAATCTAGAATTAATTTTTTGTTGTTGTAGTATAAATTACGTTGGTAAACTTTATCTTCTTCTAATTCTCTAGATGGGAAAATTTCATAAATTTTCACACAAACTAAATCATCATTATCGTAATAAAATGCCTTTAATTTTACAAAATTATTTTCTAAAGATTCTTTCTTTTTTAGCTTTATAATTTTGTTTTTATAGAACGTTTTATTTTTTTCAGAAATATGTTTTGTAATGTGGTGAGATTTTCTAAACCATTTTAATTCATCTACACTAATACTGTCAAAATCTTTTGAAGATGCATTTATTTGATATACATAGCTATCTACACCATTTACATAATTATCTATTTTTTTTATTAATTCTGCCTTATGTTTTTCTTCGGCAGAAACATCTACAACTTCATTTTTTACTTTACATGAAACTAAAACACTAAACAATACTAAAATTAAAACTAATTTATTCATTTTTTATATAGACATAATATCACTAACTCTTAACAACTCTTTATTTATCGAATGTTTTCCTTTCACAGCTTTTTCAAGATTAGTAGTTTTAATTTTATCATTAATAATTCCAACCATTAAATTTGTTTTACCATCTAATATAAGTTCTACAGCTTTAACTCCTAATCTACTTGCTAAAACTCTATCAAAACAACTCGGAGAACCACCTCTTTGCATATGCCCTAAAACAGATACTCTAACCTCGTATTGCGGTAAATTTTCTTCAACATAATTTGCCAACTCAAAAACTGATTTACCAATTTTATCACCTTCAGCTACAACAACTATACTTGATGATTTACCTGAACGTTTACTTCTTTTTAAAGATTCTAATAATCTATCTAATCCTAAATCTTCTTCTGGAATTAAAATTTCTTCAGCACCAGAACCTACTCCAGCGTTTAAAGCAATAAATCCGGCATCTCGCCCCATTACTTCAACAAAAAATAAACGATTATGTGAACTAGCTGTATCTCTAATTTTATCAATTACTTCAACGGCTGTATTAAGTGCAGTATCATAACCAATGGTAAAGTTTGTTCCATAAATATCATTATCTATGGTTCCTGGAATACCTATACAAGGAAAGTTATATTCTTCATTAAAAACCATACCTCCAGTAAAAGTTCCATCTCCACCTATTAAAATCATTGCATCTATAGATTCTTTTAATAAGTTTTCATAAGCTTTTGCTCTACCTTCTTTAGTTCTAAAATCTTTTGAACGAGCCGACTTTAAAATTGTTCCACCTCTATTGATTGTATTGCTAACTTTTCGAGCATCAAGTGTAATAAAATCACCTTCTATTAAACCTTGATATCCTCTGTAAACTCCAACACATTCTATTTGGTAGAATGCGCATGTTCTAACAACTGCTCTAATGGCAGCATTCATTCCAGGAGCATCGCCACCAGAAGTCATTACGGCTATTTTTTTTATAGTATTTTTCATTTTATGGAAGTGCAAATTTAAAACATATTTTTTTAATTATGCTTAATTTTCTGTTTTTGATTAAGTTATAATTATTGTTACTGCAATTACTTTCCAAATTTAAATTATTTCCAAAGGTTTTTTGGATAAACTCCACTATTTTTTAACTTTTGAATTTCAGCCTGTACATAAGGTTTATCTTCTTTATAAGTTACACCAAACCAGCGAGCATTTGAAGTTAAAACTTTTAATGTTGCTGTTTTATTAGTTATTACTTCGTTTACAACTTTTGGAATAAAAAATTCGGCTTTTGGCTCTTTATAATTATGCTTTAAAAAATCTTCAAACATTGATGAAGATATTTCAAAATACTTTGGTGTAAACCCAAAACAATTCATTGAAACAATAGTTTCTTCTGAAATTGGTTCAAACTCTCCATTGTTATTTTTATAATTTAAAACTCCATTTATTTTTTCAATATGAGTTCGTTCTGTAATATCTGTTAAAAAACCTTCTCTATTTACTTTACATTCACCTCTTGAAACAAATCCGTGTTCTGAAATTGTGTTTTTTAACACATATCCCATCATATTAAAATTAGTAGAATTTTTATCTGTTTTTGCAAAAGCCTCTGCTAAACCTTGAAATGCTTCTCTTCCATAAAAATCATCGGCATTAATTACTGCAAAATTCTCTGTAACTGCATTTTTAGCCATTAATAAAGCTTGCCCTGTTCCCCAAGGTTTCTCGCGCCCATAACCTTTATATTTTTCGGGTATAGCATCTACTTCTTGAAATACATATTCTACCTCTATTTTACCTTCTAATTTAGGATTGAAAAAATTTTTAAAATCTTCTTCTATTTGTTTTCTAATAATAAACACTACTTTTCCAAAACCTGCCTGAATTGCATCGTAAATAGAAAAATCTAAAATTGTATCTCCTTCTTCTGAAAAGGTGTCTAATTGCTTCAATCCTCCGTATCTACTTCCAACTCCAGCTGCCAAAATAACCAATGTAGGTTTGTTCATAATTGTTAATTTTTAAAGTGTATAAGTTTGTTTTTATTTTTAATTGTGTCTGTTTTTTTTACTTGTAAGGAATCTTTTACTACTTTCTTTTTTAATCCTAATTTCTGTAGCAACTCCTTACCATTATCAAAATCTATTTGATAACTTAAACCAATTCCTTGTGTGTATCCTTCTTCTTCATCTGAATATTGAATTTCGTTTTGACGATTAAATGCAGATGAACGTAAAGTTCCTTCATCATTTAATAAAACTTCTACATTTACTTCTCCAATAACTGTAGATTGTTCTTTTGAACCAATGGGAACTCCTAAACTACCGTTAATTAAAATTCTATCGTTTATCTGATAATCTAGAGCTAAACTTAATTGATCGTCTATATCAATATTACTAACTGTATTTTTTTCACCAACAGTATAAACGGGTTTAAATTTAAATTTATTACTTCCTTGATTAAATATATTATCGAAAGCATTTGACAACATGTCAGATGCTGTTCCGTAAACTAACCCTGTTGTATTTACACTAAAATCGCTCTCGTTATAGAATGCTCCTGATGCTAATAATGAAACAAAATGACGTGTTTTACTATTTCCATCATTATCATCTAATTTAAATGCTAACTCTGATGCAACTGTAGAGCTTGAATTTGGAATTTCTATATCAAAAGCTCTTTGAGAGTTAAATAATTCACCTGAAAACCTTGTAATTAAATCTATTGGAATTTTTCTATTTGTAGTTATGTTTTCTAATAATGAACCTGGATTTGCTGACACTCTATACACGGCTTCAATATTTAATATTGCTGCATATGGATCTCCACTCCAAGATATACTTCCTCCTTTTCTAACACTAAATGGTTTATTTATAAATCCACCATATTTAAAACTATAAATTCCGCTATCTACAATAAAATCTCCGTACATATCAAATTTATCTTTTGTGTCTACAGAAATTTGAAGACTTCCTGTTCCATTACCTTTTAAAAAACTTCCCGTTGATTTATCTAATACCATTTCAAAAATAGCATCTTTTGTTACGTCTAAATTAAAGTTTAGTGTTAACCCTTTAAGTTTGTCAGAAATAAATGCTCGTCTAATTTTTTCGTTTTCCTCTTTATTTTTTGAGACAAACCTAACTAATTGATTTTCTTCGATAGTTTTAACATCACTAATAGGTACAACAAAGTAGGTTCCTTTATTTGTTCTACCAGTTACATCTATAACTAATTTATCTGTTGGGCCTGATAAATCTGCGTTTCCTCTTAAATATCCAGTACCGTAATACAATGAATTTTCTTGCTCTTTAGTATCTAAAACAAGTAAATTATTTGTGCTTATACTTAAATCTAAAAACCAATCTTCGAATTTATGATATCGTAAAGTTCCAGTTAAATTTCCTTTAGTATTTTCTTTAGTATCTTTTAACGTAACATCATTAAAATCGAAGGTTTGTTTGTCTAAAGTTATAATACTTGTTCCTTCCATTTCATAATCTACATTAATGTACGGGAAATATAAACCTGCTTGATCTAGGTATAAATCTCCAGTCATATCTGGATTTTCTAATAATCCTGTAAAGTTTACATTTCCATAAACATAACCTCTAATGTTAGTAAAAACATCTTCACCTAATGGGCTAAATGCATCTAATTTAAATTCTTCAAAATCTACAATTACATCTAATGTTGGTTTGTTAGGTGTAAAATCTAAATTTCCAACTGCCGAGAAAGAAATAAAATCATCTCTTTTTAATGAGGCTTTTACATCGTATTTTGTTACCGAATTTTTCCCTTCTACTAAAACTTTTAAGTCT
The DNA here is from genome assembly GCF_033101135.1 of Lutibacter sp. TH_r2. Classification (NCBI taxonomy): domain Bacteria; kingdom Pseudomonadati; phylum Bacteroidota; class Flavobacteriia; order Flavobacteriales; family Flavobacteriaceae; genus Lutibacter; species Lutibacter sp. TH_r2. The sequence continues at coordinate 42,255 of NZ_JAWMPV010000002.1, read as the reverse complement.
CCTTGATGCGAATTATTAATTTTAAAGTTTGTTAATGAAAGGTTTGCAGTAGGTTTAATTTTTTTATTTAATTGGTTGTAGTTTATGTGTCCATTAATTAATCCTTCAAGTTTTAAGCTGTCAATATTTGGGGTTATTTCATCTAATTTAACATTGGTAAATTTAAAATCTAAATCTTTTGAGATAGTATCATTAATAATACCTGAAAATTCAATTTCTTGATTTTTTGAAGCAATTAAAAATGGTTCTATAGTATATTTTTTTGTTTTACTATTGTAAACTACTTTATTAAGTTTATTACTATTTGGATTAATTTTCCAGACATTATTTTTAAACGTGAAGTTAGAATTTTGCAATCCAAAAACTGATTTATTTTCTTTATTTATGGTGTGAAAAAAGGCTAAATTATAATCTTCTGTTTTTTTCTTACCTCCTCTAAATTCGGTTCTAAAATAAAGTGTATCGTTTAAGGTAATATTAACCAAATGAAATTTAGAAATATCAAACACTTCTGAATTTACACTTTCTACTGTTAATTGCGTATTAAAAAGCGGATTTTTATTATCAATTTGTAATCGAACATTATTAATTTCATTTTCAAATGCTAAAATTTGAGGTGAACGTATGTTTAGTTTAAAAACATTATCATCTGAAGTAATGCTCCCTGAAATTACTGTGTTTGAACCTAAATCTATTTTAGGATAAAAAATTTCTACAATTTTATTATAAATTTTAAATCTAAAATCTAATTCTTGCCCTGGAGTAACTTCATAAGGTTTATAATTTGTATAAATGCTTCCTATTGAGTTTTGTGTTAAATTTAATAATTCATTCATTTTAAATTTTCCACGAATTCTACCTTCAATAATTTCAGAAGAGTTTATAGTAATTGTTCTAACGCTATCTAAAAAGCTTGAAGTAACGTTAAAATCTTTAAAAAAGTAATTTCGTTTATGATTTGCAAACAAAGAGTTTTTAAAATTTACAGAACCAACAACATCATCAATTGAATTACCTTTTAAATCTATATCTATTTCTCCTTTAATATTTGCAACACTATCTCTTTCAAATACTTTAATTGCTTTTAAATTACAGTAATCTACATTTGTATTAAAATTAAAGGTATAAACATCACTTGAAAAATCAGCTAAACCTTTAAAATTCAACTTAATATTCTCATCATTTACTTCAGTATAACCGTCAAAATGTTTTTCTCTAATTACACCATTTACATCAATATCTTTATAAGTATAATTGTTATAATAAAACGTAGATATATTTCCTTTAACTTCAGAATCTAATTTGTCTAACGTAAAACCTTTACCATCTACATCGGCTATTAACGATATTTTTCCAATAGAAGGATTGTCTACAATTTCTCCTAATTCAAAATCTATAACTCTTATAGCACCAATATATGAAGCATTGTCAATATCATCTATATTGGTTAGTTTTAAATCTGAAATTGCGGTTCCTAAATCTGTTTGAATATTTAATTGGGCATCAATAAAATTAGTAGTTATATGTGTATCTCCTGAAATAGTAAACCTTCCAAATTGCTTAAATGCTGAAGGCAAAGTATTACCTAATACATTTGGTAGTAAACTTTTTAAATGAAAATAATCTGATGTTAAGTTTTGAAGATTTCCTTGCAATTCAAAACCATTCTCTGTATTAAAAGTATTTATAAAATTTAAATCTCCTTTTATAACAGCTCCTTTATCTGAATTTAGTTTTAAATCTGTAATATAAAAATCGTTTAAAACACCTTCTATTTTTGTTGTAAAATGCAGTACATCATCTTCACCTAATTCACTATAAAAATGCTTTAAATCAATAAGTGAAATATCTGCTTTTTTTACATCTGCTTGTACATATACTTTATTATTAAAGCCATAAAAATCTTCTCTGTTGTAATCAAAATCTATTTTAGCTTCTATTTTTGAAGTTTCAGTTTCTAAAATTGTATTGTAAAATTTCATAAACTGTTTTGTATACGTAAAATCAGAAATTAAACTTTTCACTTCAATTCCATGGTTCTCAACAAAAGAAACTCCTCGCAAATTAGCATAAACTTTTGGCCCTTCTAACTTAAAATCATCAATAACTCCTGTAATATTCTTGTAAAAAACAGGAGAACTTTCTTCTTCATTATCATCAATAATAAAAACATTTCCGTTTTTTAAATTCATTTTAGAAAACGTCATTAAAAAACTAGAAGGCTTTTCTGAAACAGTTCCATCATCAAATTTATCCACAAAAACAGTTAACGCATCATCTATTTCACCTTTATATGTTTTAATGTTTAATATAAAATCACTTAAACTTACGGCACCAAATTCCATTTTATTATTCAGAATGTTTCTATAACTCAATATTGAAGTTGATAAATTATCTACATAAATTAAAGAATCTTGGTGATGATCTTTTATAAAAATTTCTTTTAGCTGAACACTTCCTAAAAAGGATAAATCAACCTTTTCAACATTTATATCAACATCAAACTCTTTCTGCAAATAGATTGTTGCTCGATTTCCTAAATAAGTTTGTACGGAAGGGATAGCTAATAAAATACTAGTAACTGCTAATAATAGCAGTAGTGTAATTAAAATTCTGACTAGTATTTTTTTAAATCGTTTGATAAGCTGTAAATTTGCATTTTTTATGGCAATTATCATGCCTTTTTTTTAAATAAATAATGAATCAAAAACCAGTTTATATTTTAGGTATCGAATCATCTTGTGATGATACAAGTGCTGCTGTTTTATGCAACGGAAAAATCTTGTCTAATGTTGTTGCTAACCAAGAAATTCATGCCAAATATGGCGGTGTTGTTCCTGAATTAGCTTCTAGAGCACATCAACAAAATATTGTTCCTGTTATTCAGCAGGCAATTGAACAAGCAAATATCGACAAAAAAGACTTAAATGCCATAGCTTTTACACGCGGACCTGGATTAATGGGTTCTTTACTTGTTGGAACTTCATTTGCCAAATCTTTATCATTGGCTTTAAACATTCCTTTAATTGATGTAAACCATATGCAAGGGCATGTTTTAGCACATTTTATTATTGAAGAAGGTCAACAAAAACCTCCATTTCCATTTTTATGTTTAACCATTAGTGGCGGACACACACAAATTGTAAAAATTACTAATTATTTTGAAATGGAAGTAATTGGTGAAACTTTAGACGATGCTGTTGGTGAAGCTTTTGATAAATCTGCAAAAATTTTAGGGTTACCCTATCCTGGAGGACCTTTAATTGATAAACATGCAAAACTAGGAAATCCAAAAGCTTTTAAATTTACAAAACCACGAGTTGCAGATTTAGGTTTTAGTTTTAGTGGTTTAAAAACTGGTATTTTATATTTTATTCAAAAGCAGGTAAAAGAAAACCCAAATTTTATTGAAGAAAATTTAAATGATATTTGCGCTTCAATTCAACAAACAATTTGTGATATTTTATTTGACAAACTTAAAGCAGCTTCAAAACAAACTGGTATAAATCATATAGCAATTGCTGGTGGAGTTAGTGCAAATTCTCAAATTAGAAGCACTTTAAAATCTTTTGAAAAAACTTTAGGTTGGACCACTTATATTCCAAAATTTGAATTTACTACAGATAATGCCGCTATGATTGCTATTGTTGGATATTACAAGTATTTAGAAGGTATTTTTGCTAAAGAAAATGTGGTTGCTACAGCTCGTTTAAAAGTAAGTGAACAATAATTTATATGAATTTTAACTATTTATATTTATTCTAAATAGTATATTTGTAGCAATGAGAGAAGTAGTTTATAAAATAATAGCCTTATTTATGGTTACCATTTTAATGGTTTCTACTACTTCATTTTCATTATACAAACATTTTTGCGGAGATAGTTTGGTTAAAATTTCAAGATACGTTCAAACAGATGAATGTTGTGATGTTGAAATAAGTCACAAACCTATTTCTGAACTTAATTTTTCAGAAAAAGATTGTTGTAAAAGTGAAACTGAAACCAATGATATTTTAACCTTTGAGAGTTCAAAATCTCTTAAAATTGTAAAAAACCAACTTGTTTTTATTACTGCCTTCTATTACAGCTTTATTCAGCCTATTGAAGAAAACATTACAAAAACTAATTACTACAACAACTTTTCACCTCCCAAAATTGTATACAATAAACAAATACAATTTCAATCTTTTTTAATCTGATAACTTATTCTTTTTAAGCAACTTATAAAAGTCAATCTTATTATTGACTTATGTTTAATTTTTTTAGAATAGTTAAATGAAAAAACACATATTTTACATTCTAATACTGTTACCTTTTGCAGTATTTAGTCAACATCAAATAAAAGGAACAGTATTAGACAATTCAAACAATCCAATTTTTGGAGCGAACATTTTTTGGAAAAACACAACTATTGGAACAACTTCCAATGTAAATGGAGATTTTGAAATTCAAGCTTCAAAAAACAACAACATTTTAATTGTAAGTTATATTGGTTATCAAACTTTAGATTTTACCATTAAAAATAACAAACCTATAACTATAATTTTAACTGCTAAAAATGAATTAGAAACTATTAATATTAAAGCGCGTAAGCAAAGTTCAAGCAGACCTAGTTATGTTATTTCAAATGTTATTAATGTTAATAAAGATGAACTTCTCAAAGCGGCCTGCTGTAATTTAGCTGAAAGTTTTGAAACTAATCCGTCTATTGATGTTAATTATACCGATGCATTAACAGGAACCAAACAAATTAAAATGTTAGGTTTAACAAGTCCATACATTCAAATAGTTCAGGAGAACATTCCTAATATTCGAGGCGCAGCACAAACTTTTGGATTAACTTTTACACCTGGAACTTGGGTGGAAAGTATACAAATAACTAAAGGTGCTGGAAGTGTTATTAATGGTTATGAAAGTATTTCAGGACAAATAAATGCTGAATTAGTTAAACCTTTAACGGATGATAAGCTATTTGTAAACGCATACGGCTCAAAAAATGGACGATTAGAATTAAACACCCATTTCAATCAAAAAGTTACTAAAAAATGGAGTACTGGAGTATACTTACATGGAAACTTACGTGATAAAAAAATAGATGAAAACAACGACAATTTTTTAGATGCTCCATTAACAAAGCAAATAAATATAATGAATCGTTGGCAATATACCGATACTGAAAAAGGTTGGGTTAGTTTTATAAATTTAAGATATTTAAATGACAATAAACAATCTGGTGAAATTGATTTCGATCATAAAATTCATAAAAAAACAACTGACTCTTGGGGAAGTGAAATTGACTCTGAACGCTTTGAAACATCTGCTAAAATTGGTTACGTTTTTCCAGACATGCCTTATAAAAGTTTTGGCTTACAAATGGCTTATAGCAACCATAAACAAAATTCCTATTTTGGGCTGAAAGATTACAATATTGAGCATCAAAGTATGTATGTAAACTTCTTATTCAACTCAATTATTTCAAATACAAAAAATAAAATTAGCACTGGAATTAGCACAACTTATGATGATTATGATGAATTAATTTTAACCAATAGCTATTCTAGAAACGAAAAATCAGTTGGAGTATTTTTTGAATATAATTACGATAATTTAGAAAATTTAAGCCTGTCTGCAGGAATTAGAGTTGATCATCATAATTTATTGGAAACCTTTGTTACGCCTCGCCTACACGTAAAATACAATCCTTGGGAAGAAGGAACGCTTCGTTTATCTGCAGGAAGAGGAAAACGTAGTACTTCGATATTTGCTGAAAATCAAAAATTGTTTGGAACCAATAGAAGCATTAACATTATAAATAATAATGGTGATTTTTATGGTTTAACACCAGAAATAGCATGGAATTATGGGATTTCATTCAATCAAAAATTCAATCTATTTAATAGAAAAGGAGATATCACTTTTGATTTCTATAAAACAGATTTTGAAAATCAGATTGTGGTTGATTGGGAAAATCCTTCAGAAATTTTATTTTACAATGATAAAAACGGTGGAAAAGCAAACAGTTTTCAAGTTGAAGTAAATTACAGTCCATTTACACATTTTAATATTAGAACCGCCTATAAATATCAGGACATTACCAACAATTATATTTCAGGAGAAAAACAAGCACCTCTTCAACCTAAAAATAGATTTTTTACTAATTTATTTTTTCAAACACATCAAACAGAAAAAGGTGCTAACTGGAAATTTGACTATACGTTTAATTGGCAAAGTAAACAACGGATACCAGATACAAGTATTTATAATTCAACTTATCAATTACCTGAATATTCTGAAAGCAATTCAACCATGAATGCACAAATTACTAGAGTATTTTCACCAAGATTTGAATGGTATATTGGAGGAGAAAATATGACAAATGAAAAACAAAAGGTACCTATTTTAGGTGCTGATAATCCTTTTGGAACAAATTTTGACACAAGTTTAGTATATTCTCCAATACTTGGAGCAATGTATTATACAGGAATTAGATTTAATATTAACTAAAACTATATAAAATGAAGAAACTATTTTTAATACTAGGAATATGTTTAATTGGCATTTCAACTCAAGCACAAAAAAAGAATGCTAAAATTACTTTTGAAGTTAATGGAGTTTGCGAAATGTGTAAAGATCGCATTGAAAAAGCAACACTAAAAACAAAAGGAGTTAAATTTTGCAATTGGACTATTGATACGCATCAACTTGCTTTAATTTATGACGAAAGAAAAACCAATGTTGAAAAAATTCAAACAAATATTGCAGCGGTTGGCCATGATACTGAACAAATTAAAGCTACTGATGAAGCTTATAATAGTTTACACGGTTGTTGTAAATACGATAGAAGTAATTTTCCATTTAACCCAGAAAATAACACAAATCATTAAATACAATTTTCGTTTTTATAATTGTAAAAATATTTGATTTTTAGCTAGTTATACAAATTCTACAACTTAAACATAGCATATTTAAATAGTTAAGTTCAGTACTAATTAATCTACTTTTTTAAGTAATTTAATATATTAATTATTGCTGAACTTTATTTACAAAAGATTGTAGATCCTTACCAGTTGGCTCTTCAAAAACTTCTAAATCAAAATAAGGTATTGAAGCAATAATATGATCAAAAATATCTGCCATAATAGCTTCATAATTAGCCCATTGTTTATTACTGCTAAAACAATAAATTTCTAAAGGAATTCCTTTTGAAGTTGGTGCTAATTGCCGTACCATAGAAAACAACTCTTTACTAACAGAAATGTTTTGTTCTAAATAAGCATCTAAATATTTTCTAAAAACACCAAAGTTGGTTAAATTAACTCCGTTTATTAAAACAGATTTGTCTGCACCTATTTTTTTATTATACTCATTAATTTCATTTATTTTAAACTCAAGATATTCAGTTACTAAATGTATTTTTTTTAAGTTTTCAATTTCTTCTTGAGTTAAAAATTTTATAGAAGACTGTTTAATTAATATCGCTCGTTTTATTCTTCTTCCTCCAGATTCTTCCATTCCTCTCCAATTTTGAAAAGAATCTGAAATTAAGCTATACGTTGGTATGGTAGTAAATGTATTGTCCCAATTTTGTACACGAACCGATGCTAAATTAATATCCGTAACTGTACCATCTGCACCAAATTTAGCATAAACAATCCAATCTCCAATTCTAACAATATCATTAACAGAAACCTGAATTGAAGCAACAAAGCCTAAAATAGTATCTTTAAAAATTAACAATACTACTGCAGAAGCTGCTCCTAATGTTGCAAAACTTAAAACATCTTTTCCTGTTAACTGATAAATAATAAAAAAAATGGCTGTTCCCCATAAAAAAATCATTAAAACCTGTACATAACTTTCTAACGGCTTGTCTTTATACTGTTCTTTTGTTCTTAAATATCTTTTAGTAGATCTTAAAAAACTTCTTACAATTTTTACAAGTAAAATAACTGAATAAATATTAATAAGTCCATTAAAAACTTTAAATAGCAGTGGAAAATCCTTTAAAACTAATGGTATCATTAGCTTTAATAGCACTAAAGGTATTATATGTGCAAAATATCTAGAAAACTTACTTTGCACCAAAAAATCATCAAATGTAGTTGTTGTTTTCACTGAAAATAAAGCAAATAATTTTATTATTATTTTTCGTAAAACACGATCAATAGCATAAACTACAACTATTATTAAAAATAAAACAATTACCAAATTAATTATCTCTGCCCAATTTTCAGCAACACCGTTAGTAATTAAAAATTTTTTAATAAAATTCACATAGTCTATAATAATTTGATACTCACTCATTATCTAGTTTATTAATGCACAAATTTAACAGTAATTATGTTTAATTAAATAATTTAATTGATAAAAAAAAGAGGCTTTATATAAAGCCTCTTTTTTAAAATATTTTGTTCTAAATTAAAAACTTGCATTTACATCCCAAGCTTCTAAAATATCTTTCACTGTTTTAATAAACATTCCTCCAAGAGCTCCATTTACAACTCTATGGTCATAAGAATGTGATATAAACATTTTATGACGAATACCAATAAAATCTCCTTCTGAAGTTTCAATAACTGCAGGTACTTTTCTAACCGCACCTAGAGCTAAAATTGCTACTTGTGGTTGATTGATTATTGGAGTTCCAAATACACTTCCAAAACCTCCAACATTGGTCACCGTATAAGTTCCTCCTTGAATTTCATCAGGTTGCAATTGGTTATTTCTAGCTCTTAAAGCTAAATCATTCACAGCTTTAGTCATTCCTGTTAAGTTCAACAAATCAGCATTTTTTATAACTGGAACTATTAGATTTCCATCAGGTAAAGCAGCAGCCATACCTAAATTTATAGCTTTCTTTTTAATAATTTTATTACCATCAACAGCAATATTAATCATTGGATATTGCTTAATAGCTTGTGCAATTGCTTGCATAAATATAGGTGTAAAAGTTATTTTTTCACTTTCACGTGCAAAAAACTCATCTTTTACTTTTTCTCTCCACTTTACAATATTAGTTACATCAACTTCAATAAAAGATTGGACATGTGCCGAAGTTTGTTTTGAAGCAACCATGTGTTCTGAAACCAACTTACCCATTCTAGTCATTTCAATAATTTCATCTTCACCATTCACTGAAACTGGAATAGATGGTTTTACTGTTGCCTTTTTAGGTTGAGTAATTTTTTCTACTTGCTGTACTTTAGATGCCTCTTTCTTTTTTGGTTGGCCCAACTTTTCACCATTTTCTATATATGCTAAAATATCGTTTTTAGTAACTCTATTTTCGCTACCTGTACCAACAATAGCTTCTAATTCATCCATTGTAATTCCTTCTTCTTTAGCTATGTTTCTAACTAACGGTGAAAAGAATTTACCTGAAGGTGAATTTTTAGCTATTTCAGGTGTATCAATTAAATTATTTACTTCAGATTCTAAAGTTTCAATTTCTTCAGGAATTTCTTCAGGAATTTCTTCAATTTCTTCTTCTAAAGTAGTTTTAACCTCAACATCGCTATCTGTTTCAATAATTGCAATTGTAGCTCCAACATTTACAACATCATCAACATTAAAAAGTATTTCTACAACTTTACCTGAAACTTCACAAGGAACTTCAGAATCTACTTTATCTGTTGCAATTTCAACAATAGCTTCATCTTCCTCAATAGTTTCTCCAACAGATTTTAACCACGTTGTAATTGTTGCTTCTGCAACACTTTCACCCATTTTAGGAAGTTTTACTTCGAATTTTGCCATAATTGAACTTTTTTTAAGTGCTGCAAATTTACAAAAAGTATTGACTTTATAGTGTTTCTAAATAATTAAGATTAAAAATATGAAATTGAATTATTTGTAAAAATAACCTACAAATAATTTAATTTTTATAGTAAATTCAAAGAATTAATCCTTTCATAATTTAATTCAAAATTATATTGTCATAGAAAAAACACGAGTTTCAGGTTTATTTTCAATCAAACGTAAATCAAATGCCATACAAATATTACGTACAAACATTCTACCTTCTTCTTTTACAATAAGTTTATTTTCAGAAACTTCCAACAAACCATCATCAATAATTTCTTGCAGTCTTTCAATAATTTCAGCCTTTATTTTAGCATCTAAACCAACATTCCACTCCGTTTCCAAATTACACATTATGTTTAAAATGTGCTTACGAATAATTAAATCTTGGTCTGTTAATAAATGACCTCTAAAAATTGGAATTATTCCATTGTTTACTTTTTCAGTATACGCTTCTACTGTTTTTTCGTTTTGTGCAAATGCATACCAAGAGTCACTAATTGAAGACATTCCTAAACCAATCATTAATTCAGTTTTACCAGCTGTATAACCCATAAAGTTTCTATGTAACTTTTTAGAATCCATAGCTTTACATAATGAGTCGGTTGGTAATGCAAAATGGTCCATTCCAACCTCAACATAACCGTTATCAAAAAACAGTTGCTTTCCTAATTCGTATAAATAGCGCTTTTCTTCATCTTTTGGTAAATCATTTTCATCAAAACCTCGTTGCCCAACACCTTTAATCCAAGGTACGTGTGCATAACTGTAATAAGCTATACGGTCTGGTTTTAATTCAATGGTATTTTTTATAGTATTTCTAATACTTTCTTCAGTTTGAAAAGGAAGACCGAAAATTAAATCGTGGCTTATTGATGTATAACCAATTTCTCTAGATAAATCGTTTACACGCTTCACTTGTTCAAAACTTTGAATTCTATGAATTGCTTTCTGAACAATAGGATCATAATCTTGAATTCCAAAGCTATTACGTCTAGAACCTAAATCAAATAAAGTTTGTAATTGTTCTTTTGAAGTATGGTTTGGATGACCTTCGTAACTAAAATCAAAAGTTTCAAATTTATCTGCTCTTTTAAAAATTCCGTTAATTAATTTTTTTAAATTTTCAGAAGAAAAAAATGTTGGAGTTCCACCACCTAAATGAATTTCTCTAATTTTTGGTCTTTCAACCAATAAATCACAATATAAATCCCACTCTTTTAAAACTGTTTCTAAATATGGTTGCTCTACTTCATGACGCTTTGTAATTTTTTTATGACACGCACAAAACGTACATAAACTTTCACAAAATGGTAAGTGAATGTATAAACTAATTCCCTCAACATCATTACTTTCATCAAACGATTTTTTAACCGTTTTTTCCCAATCTTGTTGAGCAATTCCTTCTTTATCCCAAAATGGTACGGTTGGATAACTAGTATATCTTGGACCTGGAATGTTATATTTTTGAATTAAATTCTTCATAATTAGTAGTGAGTAGTGAGAAGTTAGTTGTGAGCTTTTTCTCAATTCTATTATCTAGTTATTGTACTCTTTAACCGCATCAATAAATGCTTTTGCATTATCTAAAGGTATGTGCGGTAAAATACCGTGACCTAGATTTACAATGTATTTATCCTTCCCAAATTCATCAATCATTTCTTTCACCATTGTTTTAATAACTTTTGGTGGCGATAATAAACGAACTGGATCAAAGTTACCTTGTAAGGTTATTTTATTTCCTGTTAATTTTCTAGCAACTTTTGGAGAAACTGTCCAATCTACACCTAGAGCAGATGCATTAGAATTTGCCATATCTTCTAAAGCAAACCAACATCCTTTTCCAAAGGCAATTACTGGAGCATCATCTTTTAAAGCTTCAATAATTTGGTTTATGTATTTCCAAGAAAATTCTTGATAATCTACTGGAGATAACATTCCTCCCCAAGAATCAAAAATTTGAACAGCATTAACACCAGCTTTTACTTTTTCTTTTAAATAAGCAATAGTGGTATCTGTTATTTTTTGAAGTAAAGTATGTGCTGCAACTGGTTGGGTAAAACAAAATTCCTTTGCTTTATCGAAGTTTTTTGAACCTTGCCCTTGCACACAATAACATAAAATTGTCCAAGGTGAACCCGCAAAACCAATTAATGGAATTTCATCGTTCAATAGTTCTTTGGTAGCTTTAATTGCCTCCATAACATAACCCAAAGTTTCATCAATATCGGGTACAATTACATTGTCTACATCTTTTTGAGAACGAATAGGATTTGGTAACCACGGTCCAACATTAGGTTTCATTTCAACCTCAATATTCATTGCTTGTGGAATTACCAAAATATCAGAAAATAAAATAGCTGCATCCATTCCGTATCTACGAATTGGTTGCACCGTAATTTCTGAAGCTAATTCTGGAGTTCTACAACGTGTAAAAAAGTCATATTTTTCACGAATTGCAATAAATTCTGGTAAATATCTACCTGCTTGACGCATCATCCATACTGGAGGTCGCTCAACAGTTTCGCCTTTTAAAGCTCTTAAAAATAAGTCGTTTTTTATCATTGATTTTTTAGTTGTTTGTTATTGGTTGTTAGTTGATTGTTTTAACTTAAAACTAAACACTAACAACTAATTATTTCATTTTCCCTACAGATTCCATAGCTATATAAATAGCTTTCTTCACCTTTAAAATATCTTTTTTAGTCATTGCTGAAGCTAAAAACCAAGATTCAAATTGTGATGGAGGTAAAAACACTCCATTTTCCATCATTCTCCAGAAAAACTCTTTAAATTTATTTGTGTCACTAGTTTGAGCAGATTTAAAATCAGTAACTTCTTCTTTTGTAAAGAAGGCATTAATCATAGATCCAAATCTGTTTACTTGTACACCTACTCCATTTTCTTTTGCAGCTAATTTTATATGTTTTTCTAAAAATCTTGCAGTTTTATTAAATGCTGGGTAAATATCTAATTTCTTTAACTCTGTTAATGTAGCAATACCCGAAGCCATAGCTATTGGATTTCCAGATAATGTACCTGCTTGATATACATCTCCTAAAGGTGAAACCATTTCCATAATTTCATTTCTTGCTCCATAAGCTCCAACAGGAAAACCTCCACCAATTACTTTTCCTAAACACGTAATATCAGCTTCAATACCTAGTAATTCTTGTGCTCCACCAAATTTAGAACGGAAACCAGTCATTACCTCATCAGCAATTAATAATATATCATTTGCTTTGGTTAACTCAACCAAATCTTGAATAAAATCTCTAGTTGGTTGCACAACTCCCATATTACCTGCAATTGGCTCAATAATTACGGCTGCAATATCTTTATTCATATTCATGTGCTTTTCAACACTATCAATATTATTAAACTCTGCAATTAATGTGTTTTTTACAGCATCTTCTGGTACACCTTTACTTCCTGGTAAACTTAAAGTTGCTAAACCAGAACCTGCAGCTACTAATAACGAATCTGAATGGCCGTGATAACAACCTGAAAACTTAATAATTTTATCTTTTCCTGTATAAGCTCTTGCTAAACGAATAGCGCTTAAAACAGCTTCTGTTCCTGAATTTACAAAACGAATTTTATCCATTCCAGGAAAAGCATCACAAACTATTTTTGCTAAATCTATCTCTCCTTTAGTTGAAGCTCCAAACGTATAACCTCTTTTTAATTGTTTTTCAATTGCAGATTCTACCTTACGGTGACGATGACCTAAAATCATTGGGCCATAAGATAAAACAAAATCTATATACTCATTTCCATCAACATCGTAAATTTTGCTTCCTTTTGCTTTTTCAATAAAAATTGGAACTCCTCCAACCGATTTAAAAGCACGAACAGGTGAATTCACAGCACCTACTAAGTTTCTTTTTCCTTTTGTGTAAAGTTCTATGGATTTTTCTAATTTCATTTTCTTTAGTTTTAGATTGCCACGTCACTACGTTCATCGCAATGACAACTACTATTTACTTTCTCAATATTTTTGCTACTTCTTTTGCAAAATAAGTAATAATAATATCTGCTCCTGCTCGCTTCATAGAAAGTAAACTTTCCATCATTACACGCTCTCCATCAATCCAACCTTTTTCAGCCGCAGCTTTAATCATTGCATATTCACCACTAACATTGTAACAAGCAATTGGTCTGTCAAAATTATTTTTCAAATCTCTAATAATATCTAGATAAGAAAGTGCTGGTTTTACCATTAAAATATCAGCTCCTTCTTGATCATCAAAAGTTGCTTCGCGCATTCCTTCATCTCTATTTGAAGGATCCATTTGATAGGTTCTTCTATCTCCAAAAGTTGGAGCAGAATCTGCTGCATCTCTAAATGGTCCGTAAAATGCTGAAGAATATTTTACAGCGTAAGACATAATTGGCAAGTTTGGAAAACCTGTATTATCTAATGCTTCACGTATGGTTTGAATCATTCCATCCATCATTCCTGAAGGCGCAACCATATCTACACCAGCTTTTGCATGTGAAATAACTTGCTTTGCTATGTTTACTAAAGTAGCATCATTATCAACATCATTATCGTGAATAATACCACAATGTCCGTGACTTGTATATTCACAAAAACAAACATCAGTAATTACATATAAACCTGGATAATTTTTTTTAATGAAACGAACAGCTTGTTGCATAATTCCATTATCATTCCAAGTTTCAGAACCCGTATCATCTTTTTCAGTTGGAATTCCAAACAAGATTACTGCTGGAATATCTAAAGCGACAACTTCATCTAATTCTTTTGAAATTTTATCTAATGAAAAACGCTTAATACCAGGCATTGAAACAATTTCGGTTTCAATATTTTCTCCTTCTTCTATAAATAGAGGATAAATTAAATCGTCAACAGTTAATTTATTTTCACGAACTAACCTACGAATGTTTTCAGTTTTACGTAATCTTCTGGTTCTGTTTAACATCTTTTAAAAGTGTTTAATATGGTGAATTTTTAGTTTTTAAACTCGTATTCGTTTACAGATTTTAAAACACTCTCTACAGTTGCTAATTTTGCAACCTTAACTGTTTTAAAATGTTTTTTAGCTTCAGTTGCAGTTGTATCTCCAATGCAAAATGCCACTTCATTTTCAGCAACTTTATTTTCTAACAAATAACTTTCAACAGCTGAAGGACTAAAAAATAGTAAGCCTTGAAACTTATTATCTAATTTTTTAGGTGTTAAATTTGTTTGATAACATTCAACTTCATTAACTGTAATATTATTAGCTTCTAATATTAAAGGAAGTTCTTCTCTACGTTTATTTCCACAGAAAAAAGTAACCTCTTTTTCTTCTAAATTCTCAACTAGATACTTCGCTAATTTAGCTGCAGAAGATTCTACTTTAGCAACTTTTCCAATTCTGCGTTCTATTAAACGTTTAGTTCTTTTACCTACGCAATAAATGTTTTCAAAATTTAATTCTAATGAAGAAAAACTACTCAACAGTGCTTCTACAGCATTTTGACTTGTAATTACTACGTTTTTAATTGGGTTTTTAACTACTATTGGCTTTAATCTATTATTTCGAATTGAAATAAAATCGCGCATTTCAATATTAATGTTAACATCAATACTGTTTGCTTGATCTTGCGACAAAAACTTAGTTGAAAAAACATTTATTTCTTTTTCAATTTCAATTTCTGGACGCATTAGTTTTTTTCCTCCTCTATCTATAATGTAGTTAGCTGCCTTTTCAGCTATATATCTAATTTTATCTTTTCTATCTGCATCAACTTCTTTAGAGTATTCCATTTTATGCTTTCCATCTGGACTAAACAATACACCTTTAAACTTAAACTCGTCTTTAATTATCATTGCCATTGCCCCGATTGGTGCAGTACAACCACCTTCTAACAATCTTAAAAATTCACGTTCTACTCCAACACAAAGTGCTGTTTCTTCATGATTTATTTCTTTTAGAATTTCTAAAAGCTCTTCTTTATCACCTAGGGCGGCAACCATTACAGCTCCTTGAGCAGGCGCAGGTACCATCCAATCTAATTTAAGTCCTTTTTGTTTTTCAGGAAGTAACTTCATTCTTTTTAAACCTGCTGCTGCAAAAATTGCCCCGTCCCAATCGTTATCTTCTAATTTTTGCAAACGTGTTTGAATATTACCTCTTAAACCTGTAATTGTGTGGTTTGGGTAACGATATAGCCATTGTGCTTTTCTTCTTAAACTTCCTGTTGCAACAATTGCAGAATGGTTATCAAAAAAATTAACATCATCTTTTATAACTAGTATATCGCTAAAATCACCACGTTTTAAAACTGCTGCTTGAACAATTCCTTCTGCTAATTTTGTTGGTACATCTTTAAAAGAATGTACAGCAATATCAACTTTATTATTTAACAAAGCAATATCTAAATTTCTAGTAAAAACTCCTGTAATCCCAAGCTCATACAAAGGTTTATCTAGCACAACATCACCTAAAGAATCTATCTTTACTATTTCTGTTTCGTGTCCTAAAGTTTCTAATTGATGTGCTACGGTGTTTGCTTGCCAAAGTGCTAACTCGCTTGATCGAGTTCCAATTCTAATCTTGTTCATTTAAATTCATTTCTTTTACATTGAATACTTTGCGCATTACATCAATGCTTTGATTTACCGAAGTGTCTTCTTCTTTTAAATGTTTTACAAATTGCGTAGTAATTTTTTGAATAATTCTTGAAGTTATTACTTCTGCTTGCTCAACATTAAAGTCTTTTATTTTTTTTGTTTGAAAATCTATTTCATCATTTTTTATAGATTCCAATGATGTTTTTAAAGCATTTACTGCTGGCATTAATTTTCTATGTTCTATCCAATCGTTAAATTCTGCTTTATATCTTAAAATTATTTCTTCTACTGCTGGAATTTCATTTTTACGAGTCTCAATTGTTTCGTCAGTTATTTTAGAAAGTTCGTCTAAATTTACCAAAGTTACACCCTTTAACTTTTTAACTTCTGGGTTTACATTTTCTGGCATTGATAAATCTAAAATTAATAGATTTTTATCCTTATTTATATGCTCTTTTAAAATAGTAGCTTTACTTGAACCTGTAGAAACAACTAAAATTTCAGTATTTTCAATTTCATTAATTAAATCTACTTTATCCTTAACAATAATTTGAGGGTGTGTTTGTTGAAATTCAAGAGCCTTCGCTTTTGTTCTATTTATTAAAGTTATATTTTTATTTGTAGTATATTCAACTAAATTTTTACAAGTATTTTTTCCAATTTCACCCAAACCATAAATTAATACTTTTTTAGAATTAAAATCTACTTTGTGTTTTAACAAATACTGAACTGCCGCGTATGCAACTGAAGTTGTACCTGAACTTAATTTAGTGTTATTTTTAACTTCTTTACTCGCTTGTAAAACAAGATTCATTAAACGCTCCAAATAAGAATTTGTAGTATTTAAATCTTTTGCTTGGCTATAAGCTTCTTTTAGTTGTCCTACAATTTCATAATCACCTAAAATTTGACTTTCCAAACCTGTTCCAATTTTAAACAAGTGTTTTATAGCTTCTTTATTTTTGTATACAGTGGAAATATTTATAAAATCTTCAACATTACCTTTTGAATATTTTACTAATAAACTTATAAGCTCAAAAGGATGTTTTGCAAAACCTGTTATTTCAGTTCTATTACAAGTTGATAAAACTATAATACCCTTAATTCCATTCTCCCTTGCTTCTTGCAATAATAGCTTTTGATTTTTTTTTGAAATACTAAATGCACCTCTCATTTGCACATCAGCCTTTTTATAGCTCAAACCTACATTGTACAATTTAGCTGGTAAACTCTCCAAACTCATAAAAAATTAATTATCTTAATAAGTATCGACAAAAGTACATTTTCTTGTTTGCAAAAAATAGCGATAAAAGTACTTTTATTGTCGGAATAAGTTATTTTTAATTAATTTAGACTAGTTCTAAATAGTGATAAAATGCTATATACACTACTAGATACAGCAAATTAGGTATATTTTGATTTTCAAAATTAACATTTTTTTACAATAAATTATAGTTTTTTAGTATTCTAAAAAATTGTAATTTTGCTTATGTAAGTAAAAGAATATAGTATAAAATCTAATGCAAAATAATATAGAGAAGTATAGAAATATCGACAAAAGTACCCATTTGTTTTTTGATGAAAAAAAGACTTTTAAAATTATCCATTTCAACAACTTAAGTGACAAAACTAATTTTTATAACTACAAATTAGAGACTAATTATATCCAACTTTTTTTTTGTAAAAAGAATAAATGTAAAATTGCATTTAACATGGAACACTGTGCTGTTGAACTATTTGAAAACAATTCAAATATGGTGTACTTTAAAGATGAAAAAATGCTTGTTCTACATGAAATCCCTGCAAATTCTGAAGTTATTTGCTTATTAATTTCTATTGATTATTTCCATTCTTTATTCTCTTCCGAAGGCAACTTCCTATTTAACTTTAACAATTTTAAAGTTGGTCAACCCATTATTGAACCAAAAGAAATTAGTAATACTTGTAAACTTATTCTAAACCAACTAACAGCAAAAAATGTTGCTGAATCTCTTCAAGCAATTTACACTAAAGGTAAAATTTATGAGTTATTAAGCATCTATTTTAGTAATATTACACAAGAAAATAGTGACCATTGTCCTTACATTACAAATGAAGAAGTAGTTGGTAAAATTAAATTAGCAAAAGAAATTGTTATAAAAAACATGAACAATCCACCTTCATTAAACGATTTAGCTAAAGAAGTTGGTTTAAATATTAAAAAATTAAAATCGGATTTTAAAGAGTTTTATGGAGTTCCAGTTTTTACTTTTCTATTGAACTATAAAATGGAACTCGCAAAAAAATTATTACAAGAAAATAAAATGAATGTAAACGAAATTTCAACACATTTAGGCTATAGTAGTTCTAGTCATTTTATTGCAGCATTTAAACGTAAATTTGGAATTACTCCAAAACAATTTTCAAAATCTTAATTATGAAAGGAGCATTATTAGTAAATCTAGGTTCACCAGATAGTACTAAAGTTAAGGATGTAAAAAAGTATTTAGATGAATTTTTAATGGATAAGCGAGTAATTGATATTCCTTATTTAGTTAGAGCTTTTGTTGTAAAAGGAATTATATTAAATACAAGACCAAAAAAATCTGCTGAAGCTTATAAAAAAATATGGTGGGATGAAGGCTCTCCGTTAATTGTACTTTCAGAAAGACTTCATAAAAAAGTACAACAAAAAAGTGAAATTCCGGTTGAATTAGCCATGCGCTATGGAAAACCTTCAATAAAATCTGGTATTGAAAAACTAGTTGCACAAGGCGTTAACGAAATTTTCCTAATTCCATTATATCCACAATTTGCAATGGCAACAACAGAAACTATTGAAGTTTTAGCTGCTAAATTGGTTAAAAAACATTTTCCTAATATTCAATTAACCAACCTTCCCGCTTTTTATAATAAACAAGATTATATTTCGGTCTTAAGCAAATCAATTAAAAGTTATTTAGAAAAGGAAAAACCTGAACATCTATTATTCTCATATCACGGAGTTCCTGAACGCCACATTAGAAAATCTGATATTACAAAATCACATTGTAAAATTGATGGCAGCTGTTGCAATACTCCATCCCCAGCACATGAATTTTGTTACCGTCACCAATGTTACGAAACCACAAAACAAGTTGCAGAAGTATTAAATTTAGAAGAAGGAAGTTTCAGCACATCTTTTCAATCTAGATTGGGAAGAGATCCTTGGCTACAACCTTATACAGATAAAACTATAGAAGGTTTCGCTAAAAATGGTGTTAAAAATTTAGCAGTTGTAACACCTGCTTTTGTTTCAGATTGTTTAGAAACTTTAGAAGAAATTGGAATGGAGGCTAAAGATGATTTTATAGAAAATGGAGGTGAAAAATTTACAACTATTCCTTGCTTAAACGATAATGAAGATTGGGTTGACACCCTTACAAATTGGATAACTAATTGGGCTAAATAAACTTTTGTAGTAATTGCAAACAAAAAAACATCTTATGGGTATAATTAAAAAAGTAACAATATTAATAATAAGTTTAATAAGTGTTTTTGAGCTTTACTCACAAGAATTAAACTACAATAACAACAGAATTGCAGTTAGTTTTGATGGTAATAGCGCCCCAGATAAGCTATATAAATGGCCTACAGGAGACCCTGATGATTGGGGAGCTTTAGTAGCTTCTTGCGCAATAATGGCTAAATTAGAATTACAAGATAAATTAGTACATTGTTCTTACAATAATTTTATTGATGCTCCTGCTGGACCTGACAATAAAAATCAATTAAAAATTAGTGCTGATGGATGTATTGAAAGATGGGGTTTTGAAAAAAACGTATTTTTCGATGTAACTACTCAACTAAAAAAAGCAAAAGCAAATTTAGCAACAGAAATGGGGAAATCAACTGCTGAAGATCCATTATACTTTTTACATGCTGGCTTATCAGAATTTTTATATCAAGTAATAGAAGTGGTAATTGCTCAAGGAAATATTGAAGCACTGAATCATGTCTATCTTTTATCTCATAGTAAATTCAATGAAAATGAAATTCGAAGAGATTATCACCATACTTGGAATGATGTACAAAAATTATGTGGCAATCGTATTAAGTATAAAAAAATTAAAGATCAAAATGATAAAAATAATCCTGAAAATTTATGGCATTCAATGGATAACTTTTCAGTTTGGCACTGGATGAGAGACCACAAAGACCCAAACATTAGATGGATGTATACACGTATACAAGCACATAGTAAGGGGCATGCTGATATTTCAGATTGTGGTTTATTTTATTATTTACTTACAGGTGATGATAATGGAAACCCTCAAAAATTTAAAAACTTTATTGGAGAAGGGATATATAGTAATTAAAACAGAAATCAACACACCCACAACACCATATACAATTTATGCCTCTTTTTGAACTAACACAAACAAAAAACATTCAACTAACAATTTGTTACATCCGAAAAATCTCTATTTTTCCAGTTACACAAATTATATAAAAACTAATTATGCAATATCTTTACATAAAATCACTTCATATAATTTTTATAACAACTTGGTTTGCAGGTTTGTTTTATATTATTCGTTTATTTATTTATTACAAAGAAGCTGAAGAAAAACCTGAAATTGAAAAAAATGTTCTAATTAAACAATACAAGTTAATGATAAAACGCTTGTGGTATATAATAACTTGGCCTTCTGCAATATTAGCTACGTTTTTTGCTGTTTGGTTAATATTAACACCACTTGGTATGGCGTATCTTACTCAACCATGGATGCATATTAAATTAGGTTTTGTAGCGTTACTTTTTGCATACCATTGGACATGTCAAATTATGTACAATCAAATTAAAAAAGGACATTTAGAGTATTCATCCTTTACTTTAAGAATTTGGAATGAAGTTGCAACAATTATTTTATTTGCTTGTGTTTTTCTAGTTGTACTTAAAAACTCAATTGGATGGATTTTTGGAACAATAGGTATTGTTGGTATTTCCGTTTTACTAATGTTAGGAATAAAACTTTACAAGAATATTCGTAAAAAAAACAGCTGGGATAAATAAAGTATAATTTAACCTCGTTTTTAAACCTCTATTTTAAATAAAAAGCACTAATTAACATTAATTAGTGCTTTTTATTTTTCTTTTTGACTTTTTTATTAAATTTACCATAATTAAAACTGAATAATACTACATTTTTAACATTCTGTTTTTCAGCACCTTAAAAAAACAAACTGATTAAAATCATACTTTTTTTACCATATTTTTCGTATTTTTAATTAATAATTCACCTAATTATATTAACAAAAAATACGGAATGTGTATTTATCAACTTCAGTATTAAAAGGTTATCTGTAAATACTGTTGTTTTTCATCATATTTCTTAAAAATTTAATGAAATGAAACAACTTTTTTTAGGTAATGAAGCATTAGCTCAAGCAGCTATCGATTCAGGAATTTCTGGCGTATATGCTTACCCTGGAACTCCATCCACTGAAATTACAGAATATATTCAAAAATCAGAACTAGCTAAACAATTAAATATTCACTCTAAATGGTCAGTGAATGAAAAAACAGCAATGGAAGCAGCTTTAGGAATGTCGTATGCTGGTAAAAGAGTTATGGCTGTTATGAAACATGTTGGATTAAATGTTGCTGCCGATGTATTTATGAACATGTCTATTTCAGGAATTAATGGAGGTTTTGTAGTAGTTGTTGCAGATGATCCATCCATGCATTCATCACAAAATGAGCAAGATTCTAGGTATTATGGTCGTTTTGCTTTAATTCCAATTTTAGAACCTTCAACCCAGCAAGAAACTTATGATATAACACGTTATGCTTTTAACCTTTCAGAAAAAGTAGGATTGCCAGTTTTAATTAGAATGGTAACCAGATTATCACATTCTAGAGCTGGAATTACAACCTCTAAAAGAGAAGAACAAAAAGAAATTCAATTACCAAAAGATCCTCATCAATTTCAATTAATTCCGTTCTATGCCAGAAAAAGATATCAGCATTTAATTGATATTCAAAGCGATAATAGAAAACGTTCAGAAAATAGTCCATTTAATAAATATATAGATGGTCCTAATACTTCAATGGGAATTATAGCTTCTGGAATTGCCTTTAATTATTTAATGGAAGATTTTGAAGATGGTGGCTGCCCTTATCCAATTTTGAAAATTTCGCAATACCCAATGCCAAAAAAGAAAATAAAGAAACTTTTTAAAAACTGTAAAAAGATATTAATTTTAGAAGATGGCTACCCATTTATTGAAGAATTAGTTGGTGATTTTTTAGGAGAAGCTAAAAAAAGAAAAGTTATTGGTAGGTTAACAGGACATTTAAATAGAGTTGGAGAATTAAATCCAGATAATATTTCAAAAGCACTTGGTTTTGCACCTAAAAATGTTGAAGAAATTCCAGAAGTAGTTTCTAGTCGCCCACCAGAATTATGTGTTGGATGTCCGCATCGAGATTTATTTGATGCCATTAACGTACTTGGAAAAGAAATGAATAGCCAACAAGTTTTTGGAGATATTGGCTGTTATGCGCTTGGTGTTCTTCCTCCTTTTCAAAGTATTAATACTTTAATAGATATGGGAGCTTCTATCACTATGGCTAAAGGAGCTGCAGATGCTGGAATTCATCCTGCTATTGCAATTATTGGAGATTCTACTTTTACGCATTCTGGGATGACGGGATTATTAGATGCAGTTATTGAAAAAACACCAATAACAGTTATAATTTCTGATAATTCAGCGGTTGCTATGACTGGAACTCAAGATTCAGCAGCTTCTGGTAGATTAGTTTCAATTTGTAAAGGAATTGGAGTTGAAAAAGAACATTTAAAACTTATAACTCCGCTTCATAAAAATATGGAAAAAAATATTGACACTATAAGACAAGAGTTAAAATATAAAGGTGTTTCGGTAGTAATTGCTCAACGTCCTTGTATTCAAATTCCAAAAGCAATGAAAGCAAGAATAAGAGAAATAGAAAAAGAAACGGTGTAATTAAAAAATTCAGAAAATGAAATCAAATATAATATTATCAGGTGTTGGTGGACAAGGAATTTTAACCATTGCAGCCATAATAGATACAGCAACTTTAGCTAGTAATTTAAATATAAAACAATCTGAAGTTCATGGAATGAGTCAACGTGGTGGAGCTGTTCAATCTCATGTTAGAATTTCAGATAAAGAAATTTATTCAGATTTAATTCCTAAAGGAAAAGCTGACGTTATAATTTCTGTTGAACCTATGGAATTACTACGTTACTTGCCTTTTTTAAAAAAGAAAGGTTTTTTAATTACCGATTCAAATCCGTTTTTAAATATTACAAACTATCCTGAATTAAAAGATTTATATGCTGAAATTCAATCGCATCCAAACACTATTTTAATTGATGCAAAAAAAATTGCAAAAGATTTAGGAAACGCCAAAGCAACAAATATTGTTTTGTTAGGAGCTGCATCTTCTCTACTACCTTTAAGTAAAGAAAGTTTAAAAAAAGCTATAAAAAACTTATTTGAACGCAAAGGCGAAAAAATTGTAACTAAAAATTTAGAAGCTTTTGAAAAAGGAAAAG
Organism: Lutibacter sp. TH_r2; assembly: GCF_033101135.1. NCBI lineage: Bacteria > Pseudomonadati > Bacteroidota > Flavobacteriia > Flavobacteriales > Flavobacteriaceae > Lutibacter > Lutibacter sp. TH_r2. The sequence continues at coordinate 18,303 of NZ_JAWMPV010000002.1, read as the reverse complement.
AAATAGCTTCTTCATTAGCTGTATAAAAACAAAACACATGTTGCACTCAAAATTTTTAAATCCTAAAAGTATTGTAGTAGTTGGAGCTTCCAATAACACTCACACTCCCGGAGGAAGCGTTTTAAAAAACTTACTAGCTCATAATTTTAAAGGCGAATTAATTGCTGTTAACCCAAAAGAAACTGAAGTACAAGGTGTACAATGCTATAAACATGTTTCAGAAATTCCGAATATTGATGTTGCAATTATTGCAATTGCTGCTAAATACACTTTGGAAACTGTTCAAATTTTAGCGCAACAAAAAAACACAAAAGGATTTATTATTTTCTCCGCAGGTTTTAGCGAAACAAGTGAAGAAGGTAGAATTTTAGAACAACAACTAGTTGAAGAAATTAAAAAAGTTGGCGGAACTCTTTTAGGCCCAAATAATATTGGTTTAATTAATCAGAATTATACAGGTGTTTTTACAACTCCAATTCCAAAACTAGATCCAAAAGGAGTTGATTTTATTTCAGGATCTGGAGCCACTGCAGTATTTATTATGGAAGCTGCATTGTCAACTGGATTAACTTTTTCAAGTGTTTATTCAGTTGGAAACTCTGCGCAAATTGGAGTTGAAGAAGTTTTACAACATTTAGATGAAACATTTGATTCTAATAATAGTTCAAAAGTAAAATTACTATATATTGAAAGCGTTAACAATCCACCAAAATTGTTAAAACATGCGAAATCACTTATTCAAAAAGGCTGTAAAATTGCAGCGATTAAAGCTGGAAGTTCTGACGCTGGAAGTAGAGCTGCAAGTTCACATACTGGCGCTTTAGCGAATTCTGATGTAGCAGTTGATGCTTTATTTAAAAAAGCAGGAATTGTAAGATGCTTTAGCAAAAATGAATTAATTACGGTTGCTTCTATTTTTATGCAACCTGAATTAAAAGGAAAAAAAATTGCAATTATTACGCACGCTGGAGGTCCTGCAGTAATGTTAACTGACGCGCTTTCAAAAAACGGATTAAAGGTTCCTGAAATTAAAAATGAGAATAAATCTGATTTGTTATCTCAATTGTATCCAGGTTCATCAGTATCAAATCCAATAGATTTTTTAGCTACTGGAACGGCAGAGCAATTAGGTATTATTATAGATTTTTGTGATAAAAAATTCACTGAAATTGATGCAATGGTTGTAATTTTTGGAAGTCCAGGATTATTTAATGTATCTGAAGTTTACAAGGTTTTAAACAGTAAAATACAACAATGTAAAAAACCTATTTATCCTGTTTTACCCTCGTTAGTTAATGCTAAAAATGAAATTGAAGAATTTATAACTTACGGAAATATTAATTTTCCTGATGAAGTGCTATTCGGAAATGCTTTAGCTAAAATCTACAATACAAAAAAACCAATTAACCAAGAAAAGCCCATTTTTCAGATTAAAGAAAATACAATTAGAACAATTATTGAAACTTCTAAAAATGGGTATTTACATCCAAATAAAGTTAGAGAACTATTAGTTGCAGCAACAATTCCAATGGTTGAAGAAAAAATTTGCACATCTAAAGAAGAATGCAAAATAGCGATAACAAATTTTGGATTTCCTGTAGTTATGAAAGTTGTTGGACCATTACATAAAAGTGATGTTGGCGGAATTTTTTTAAATATAAATTCTGAAGAAAAGTTAACAACTGCATTCGACCAAATAATGCAAATTAAAAATGCCAAAGCTGTGCTAATTCAACCTATGAAAAATGGAACTGAATTATTTATTGGAGCTAAAAAAGAAGGTAAATTCGGACATTTAGTTTTAATTGGTTTAGGTGGAATTTTTATTGAAATTTTAAAAGATACTCGAGCTTGTTTAGCTCCTGTTTCTAAAGAAGAAGCAACAACAATGATAAGAAATTTAAAATCTTACAAAATAATTCAAGGTGTTAGAAATCAAGAAGGTGTGAATAAAAATTTATTTACTGAAATAATTACAAAAGTGTCTCAATTAGTTGAAATTGCACCTGAAATAGTTGAATTAGATTTAAATCCTTTAATGGGAAATTCAAAAGAAATATTTGCTGTAGATGCGAGAATTAGGATTGAAAAAACTAATTAGTTTTTACAAACTCTACTTCTCCCCTTTTTTCAGAACAAGTACTTCCAATTATATAATTTGTAGTTCTTGGATGTATTTTAAATGCTACGTTCTGATTTTTTAATTCCTGTAAGCTACATATAATTTTTTTATTAGAAATCTCATCATTATCAAACACAACTTTATCTATTTTTTCATTAGATATAATGCTTTTTACTTGTTCAATATTTTCAGCAAGACTTTTTGTTATAACTAAATATTTTTCTTTTAAACTATTAATAATATGCTTATTTTCAGTAAATAAAAGTAGATTTTTTGCTTCTAAAGGTTTTTCTTCATTATAAAATCTGAATTTTAAAAACTTCATTAAATACCAAATCTGAATTCCTAAACTCATGGTAAAATCATATAACAAATTCAGTCTAAAATGTTTTTTATAAAAAATCTTCATGGCTCCTAAAAAATATTTCAAATATTTAATATCTTTTTTAGTACTTTCACCTTTATAATGAATCACTTGCGTATCTGCCAAATAGTAATTCTGATATCCTTTAACCTTAACTTTGTAGCTTAAATCAATATCTTCTCCGTACATAAAGTAATCTTCATCAAAGCCTTTAACTTCTATATAAACTACTTTTTTAATAAACATAAATGCACCTACTAAAACATCAACAACTCCAGTTTCATTTTCATTAATATGCGTTGCATAATACTTTCCTGTTTGTTTACTAGAAACCCCAAATAACTTATTAAACGAGACTCTAGGTGTTGGAATTCCTCTTTTGCTTTCAGGTAAAAACTTTCCTGTTCCGTCCACTAATTTTACTCCTATAATTCCAATATTTGAACGTTTTTTTGCAAATAACAACAATTTATCAAAAGTATCTTCAGCTAAAACTGTATCAGGATTTAATATAAGAACGTATTTCCCAGTAGCAATTTCAACTCCTTGGTTATTTGCTTTTGAAAACCCCGTGTTATTTTTGTTTGCAATTAGTATTACTGAAGGATATTTTTTTTGAAGCATTTCACAGCTTCCATCTTTTGAATTATTATCTACAACTATAATTTCAGTTATACAATTTTTTGAAGCTGCTTGTACACTTAAAATACATTGCTCCAAAAAGTATTGAACATTATAATTTACAATTACAACTGAAATATCCATTTATTATAGCGATTTTTCGAAAGGAATTCTATTTAAAATACTTCTTCCAAGTGTTACCTCATCAGCATATTCTAATTCATCACCAACTGATATTCCTCTTGCAATAGTTGATGTATTTATTTCAAATTTTTCTAATTGTTTAAAAATATAAAAATTTGTAGTATCTCCTTCAATAGTTGAGCTTAACGCAAAAATAACTTCTTTTATTGTACCTTCTTTTACCTTTTCAATTAAACTATCAATAGTTAAATTTTGTGGTCCAATTCCTTCAATTGGTGAAATTTTACCTCCTAAAACATGATACAAACCTTTAAACTGCGCTGTATTTTCTATAGCCATTACATCTCTAATGTCTTCTACAACACATACAATTTCTTCATTTCTCATTGGGTTTGCACAAATTTCGCACAATTCAACATCCGAAATATTATGACATTTTCTACATAATTTAATTTCATCTACTAAATTATTAAGTGCTGAAGCTAAATGATGTGTATGCTCTTTTGGCTGTTTTAATAAATGTAATACTAACCGAAGTGCTGTTCTTTTACCTATTCCTGGTAATTGAGACACTTCATTTACAGCATTTTCCAAAAGTTTTGAAGAAAAATTCATTACGCAAATGTACTATTTGCAAACGATATTCTCAATAATTTTAGTTTCTTTGTTACCAAATTTAAAAACATCTAAATGCAGCCCATTTATATTTTACTTTTAATTGTTGCCTATTTTGGAATTCTATTAACAATTGCCTACTTCACAGGAAAAAATGATAGCAATGATACTTTTTTTAAAGCAAATAAAAAATCTCCTTGGTATGTAGTTGCTTTTGGAATGGTTGGTGCATCGCTTTCTGGTGTCACTTTTATATCGGTTCCGGGCTGGGTAGCTAGTTCTCAATTTAGCTATATGCAAATTGTAATTGGTTATTTATTTGGCTATTTAACTATTGCTTATGTATTACTTCCTATTTATTATAAGCTAGAAGTTACTTCTATTTACGAGTTTTTAAAACATAGATTTGGAACAGTATCACATAAAACAGGTGCTTTTTTCTTTTTTGTATCACGAGTTTTAGGAGCTTCATTTAGATTATTTTTAGTTGCTTCGGTTCTACAATATTTTATGTTTGATGCTTGGAATGTTCCATTTGAAATAACAGTAATTCTTTCTATATTATTAATTTGGGTGTACACCTTTAAAGGAGGAATTAAAACCATTGTTTGGACAGATACATTACAAACAATTTTTATGCTATTTGCTGTAATTGCAACTATTTCTATTATTCTTACTAAATTAAATTGGTCTTTATCTGAAATTTTCTCCTCTGAAGAATTTAATAATTACAGTCAAATTATTTTTAATGAAGACTTTAACGATAAAAAACATTTTCTAAAATCGTTTTTAGGCGGAATGTTTATTGCAATAGCTATGACTGGTTTAGACCAAGATATGATGCAGAAAAACTTAACTTGTAAAAACACTAAAGAAGCGCAATGGAATGTAATTTCATTAGGAATAGTTTTAATTTTTGTAAACTTTGTTTTTTTAACACTTGGTGCTCTCCTATTTATATATGCAGAAAAATTTGGCATTCAAATTCCACTAGTTGATGGAAATGCTAAAACAGATTTATTGTTCCCAGAAATTGCTTTAAACGGTGGTTTAGGACTCACAATTGGTTTTATTTTTATTCTCGGTTTAATTGCTGCTGCCTACTCAAGTGCAGATAGTGCTTTAACTTCATTAACAACATCATATTGCATTGATTTTTTAGATATAGAAACTAAAGAGAAATCGAAACAAAAAAGTATTCGTAAAAAAACACATATTGTAATTTCAATAGTTTTAGTACTTGTAATAATAATATTTAAATATGTTTTAGAAGACAATGTAATAAGTAGTTTATTACAAGTAGCATCTTACACGTACGGTCCACTTTTAGGATTATTTGCTTTTGGAATTTTTACCAAATTTAATATTCACGATAAGTTTGTATGGATTGTTGCTATTATTTCTGTAATTGCAACTTATTTTTTAAATGATTATTCCAAAGAACTTTTTAACGGTTATATTTTTGGATACGAATTATTAATTGTAAACGGAATATTTACTTTTATTGGTTTATTATTTTTAAAAAAATCAAAATAAATTCTATTTAAACTACTAAACATTTTAATTTTGCCGCATGGAAAAAGATTTAGGAAACTATAGAAAAGTCTACCAAAAAAAGGAACTCTCAATTAATGAGATTTCCGACAATCCTATGGAAGTATTTCAAAAATGGTTTTATGAAGTTGATGAATTTGGAGGAGATATAGAACCTAACGCTATGACTATTTCAACTATTGGATTAGACGGAATTCCTAAAAGCAGAGTAGTTTTACTAAAAAAATACACTTGGGAAGGCTTTATATTTTACACAAATTATAATAGTGATAAAGGAAAAGCTATTGAAAAAAACCCAAAAGTATGTCTATCATTTTTTTGGAACACTATAGAACGTCAAATTATTATTCAAGGTGAAGCAGAAAAAATTTCTGAAAACCTATCCGATGGTTATTTTGAAAGCAGACCTGATGGAAGCAAACTTGGAGCTTGGGCTTCAGACCAAAGCCAACCAGTAGCATCAAGATCGTATTTGGACAAAAGACTAAAAGATTTTGAAGAAAAATTTGAAGGAAAAGAAATTACGCGTCCGCCACATTGGGGAGGATATATAGTTAGACCTCAAACCATTGAATTTTGGCAAGGAAGACCAAATAGAATGCATGATAGAATAAAATTTACCCTTCAAGAAAATTTTGAATGGAAAATTGAACGTTTAGCTCCATAATTTTTATATTTGAACATCACTAATGCAACAGAGTAATACATGAAAACCATTTACATTGTTAGACACGCAAAATCCTCTTGGGAATATGAAGGTGTAAAAGATATTGATAGACCTCTAAAACAAAGAGGCATAAACGATGCTTACTTAATTTCAAGTGTACTTCAAAAAAAAGTATCATGTCCAGATGTATTTGTTGCAAGTTGTGCAAATAGAGCGCTTCATACAGGAATGATTTTCAGTTACACATTTAATTACCCTTTATCCAACTTAAAAATTAGCAAATCGCTATATAGTTTTAGCGATGGTTATTTAATTAAAACTGTTAAAGCTTTAGATGACGGATTTGATTCAGCCATTATTTTTAGTCATGATCATGGAATAAATGATTTTGTAAATAAATTTGGAAGTAAAAAAATATTTCATGTACCAACTTGTGGAGTTATTGGAATTAAATTTGATACAGAGCATTGGAAAAATATAAAATCAGGTGAAACTTTTTTAACTGAATTTCCAAAAAATTATAAATAGAATATATTTTGAAAATTGAAAAACTTGCTGGAATTGATATTGGCTCAAACGCAATACGTTTATTAGTAGCCAATGTAATTACAGATACTAAAATAGATCAACCTAGCTTTAAAAAATCAGCTTTAGTTCGTGTTCCAATCCGTTTAGGTGAAGATTCTTTTATAAAAGGAAAAATTTCTGACGAAAACAAAAACCGAATGATTAAAGCTATGAAGGCTTTTAAACTATTAATGGATGTTCACGGAGTAAAAAAATATTATGCATGTGCTACTTCAGCAATGAGAGATGCTTCAAATGGAAAAGATATTGTTGAACAAATTAGTAAAGAAGCTGCTATAAACATAAATATTATTAATGGTAAAAAAGAAGCTGCTATTATATTTTCAACAGATTTAAGTGCTATTATTGAAAATGACAAATCTTACTTATATATAGATGTTGGTGGTGGAAGTACAGAAATTACTATTTTTTCTAATGGAAAAATAATAAATTCAAAATCGTTTAAAATTGGTACTGTTAGACTTCTAAACAAACAAAAATCGTTTAAACCTATCTGGGACGATATGGAATGTTGGATTTTAGAAAACACCAAATTATTAAAAAAACCAATTTTAATTGGTTCTGGAGGAAATATTAATAAGCTTTTTAAACTTTCTGGAAAACTACCTGGAAAACCTCTTTCATATATATATATAAAATCTCAATACCATTTTCTAAAAAAAATGACATATTCTGAACGTATTAGAGAGTTAGATTTAAATCCAGATAGAGCTGATGTTATTATACCTGCAACAAAAATTTATTTAAACGCTATGAAATGGAGCGGTGGAAAAAAGATTTATGTTCCAAAAATTGGATTAGCTGATGGTATTGTTAAAAGTCTCTACAACAACAAAATATAACCTCATTACTAATCAAGATATAACTTAAACTTTTAGTTTTTTAATTTTTTTTAATTAAATTTACATAAAAATTGTGACCAACACTCCCTTCCTTGTGTCATAGTTGTTGTATAAAGTATTTTACTAATCAATTTAATATACAAATAAAATTATGAGAAAACTATTATTTTCAATTACACTTTTAGTGTTTGGAGCAAGTGCTTACGCACAAGATTTACCAACAAACCCAGAACCTGGAAAATGTTACGTTCGATGTAAAACTCCAGATGTATGGAAAAATCAAGATGTAACTATTGAAACTCAAGCAGCTTACAAAAAAATTGTAACACATCCTGCAGAGTACAAAACAGAAACTGAAAGAGTTTTAGTTAAAGAAGCAAGTAAACAATTAAAATTAGTTCCTGCAGTTTACGAAACAAGAGATGTTATTGTTACAGTTAAAGAAGCTAGTTATAAATTAGAAGTTGTTCCTGGATCATTTGGTTCTGAAACATTAACTTATACAGCTAAAGATGATGCAAATAAATTAAAAGTTATTCCTGCAACATTTAGATCTGATTCTCAAACAATCGAAGTTAAACCTGCAACTGCAGTTTGGCAAATGAGCGACAAAGCTCCTGATTGTGAATCTAGTAATCCAGACGATTGTAGATACTGGTGTTACAAACCAATTGCTGCTGAATTTGTTACAATTCCTCAAACTAAATTAGATGTTGACGCACATACCGTTAAATCTGAAGTACCTGGTTTTGACAAAACTTATAAGAAAACAGTTGTTGCTAAAGAGCCTACAACTAAAAGAATTGAAATTCCAGAAATTACTAAAGTTGTTAAGAAAACAGTTATGGTAACGCCTCCTTCAACTAGAGTTATTGATATTCCTGCTGAATATTCAACAATTAAGAAAACTGTATTAGTTAAAGATGCTTGGGAAGAAGCTGTAACAGTTCCTTCACAATTTAAAACTGTAACTAAAGAAGTTTTAGTTACAAAAGGTGGATTAACTACTTGGAAAGAAGTTGAGTGTGAATTATTAGAGTATAGCCCACTTCCAATTAACTGGAATTTAGGTAGTGCTACTTTAACTCCTGCTGCAAAGAATATTATTGATACTAGATTATTACCTATCTTAAAAACTGGAGTTAAAGCTGAAATAGCTTCTCATACAGATGCAAGAGGTTCAAATTCTAGCAACCAAGATTTATCTGATAGAAGAGCACAAGCTGTTGTTAATTATTTAATGGCAAAAGGTGTTAACTCTAGTCAATTAATTGCTAAAGGTTACGGAGAAACTCGTTTAACTAACAGATGTGCTGATGGTGTAACTTGTACTGAACGTGAGCATTTAGCTAACCGTAGAACTGAATTTAGAGTTATTAACCAATAATTTCTAAACAACATAAAACAAAAAAACCCGCTAATTAGCGGGTTTTTTTATGGCTTATCTTCACTATTAAAAGTATCTATTAAATTAAACACCTATATTTTATTGTAAACTTGGCTTTTATTCTATTAAAAATTCATTTCCATCAAATAAATTCTACCATTCTAAATAAGTTCAATAACCTTATTATTTATAACTAACTCTTGTTATTCTTTAAACACTTGTATAAACTTAATAGATACTAAAATTACTCAAACTTATAAATTAGATAATCAAATTAATATAATTTTTGAATCTAATAGAACCTTTTACCTATTTTAAGAATCTTAATTTAATAGCTTTTATTTACTATCTCAAAACAATATAAAAACAAAAAAACCACTAAATAGTGGCTTTTTTTATATTATAAATATCAATAATTTTATTTAATAATACTTTCTATAAAACTAAAATGATAACTAGAATCTCGCATTAAATTATATCCTTTTTTACGCGAAATTTCATTTCCATTAGAACCAACAACAACAATTGTTGGATATGAATGAATCTTATATTTAGACTGCAGCTGTTTATTGTATGCTTGTTGCTCTTTAGTAACTAAATCTGTGCTTCTTGGAAAATCTGCTTCGTAAAGAACAAATTTATCTGATAACTGACCAAATTTACTTGTATTAAAAAAATCCTCCACTAACATTTTACAAGGTCCACACCAATCTGAACCTGTAAAAAATATAAGTATAGGTTTATTTTTCTTCTTTGAAATTTTTTCTGCTTTTTTAAAACTTTGTTCCCAATCTAAATTAGAAGCTACTTCTACACTATCTTGTGCATGTATAAAACAAATAGAACCAACTACAATTAAACAACTTAAAAATATTTTTCTCATTCTAAAAATTTAAAATTAACAAAGCTAAAATAATGCCAAATTAACTTTTTATAAATTCTTCTACTAATTTACCTACTATTTTTTCTGATTTTTTAGCAACTTCCTGTACTTCTTCATGAGAAACTGCCTCTACAATTCCTTCAACACCTAAATCCGTAATAACTGAAACTCCAAAACAAGTTATTCCCATATGTTTGGCAACAATTACTTCTGGAACTGTTGACATTCCAACAGCATCAGCTCCCAAAATTTTAACCATTTTATATTCAGCAGGAGTTTCAAAAGTTGGACCTTGTAATGCTAAATAAATTCCTTTATGTACTTTAATTGCTAATTTTTCTGCTAAAGCTTCCATTTTTGCAATCATTTTTTGACTGTAAGGCTCGTGCATATCTACAAATCTTGGTCCAAAACGCTCATCGTTTTTTCCATGAAGTGGATGATCTGGCATCATATTAATATGATCTGTAATTATCATAATATCACCAACTTTAAAATCTGGATTTACGCCTCCTGAAGCATTTGAAACAATTAAATTATCAACGCCTAAAAATTTCATAACACGTACAGGAAAAACTGTTTGTTGAATTGTCCATCCTTCATAATAGTGAAATCTCCCTCGCATTGCAACAACTTTTTTTGTTCCAATACTACCAAATATTAATTCTCCAGAATGTCCTTGTACTGTTGATACTGGAAAATTTGGTATTTCATTATACGGGATTACTATATCTGCTTCTATTTTTTCTGCTAAATTCCCTAACCCTGTCCCTAAAATTATTCCGTAATCTGGCTTGGTAATTCCTTTATTTTTTAAAAAACTAACTGTTTCTTGAACTTGTTCCCACATATTCTAATATTAGATTGTCAAAATCTTTTTTATGATTAATAAATTCTGTTTTTATAGGTAAATAATGCAATTTTTCAAACTTTTCAAAAATACGCACATAATCTTTCTCTGTTGTTAATATTATCTTATTTTTTGATTTTATTTTACTAAATTTTAATTCGATTTCTGCAGCATCTCCTTCAGTAAAAAAATAGTGATCTGCAAATTTCATATGATTAAAAACAACCTTTTTTTCTTTTAAAAAATTAGTTAAAGGTTTTGGATTTGCAATTCCTGTAATTAATAAAACTTCGTAATTATTTAAATCGTCTACTTTAATTTTTGAACTTCCTTTAATTACATCATCATACTCTATTGTTGTAAAAAAAACCGTTTGGTACAATGTTGGATTTAACCTTTTTGCAACTTCAAATTGTTTTTCTTCGGTTAAATCTGAAGGGCATTTTGTAACAATAATTGCTTTTGCTCTTTCGGCTCCAGACACTTTTTCTCTTAAATTACCTGTTGGCAACATTTTATCATCAACATATAAATCGTTATACGAAGTCAATAAAATATTAAATCCAGCTTCAACTTTTCTATGTTGAAAAGCATCATCTAACAAAACAACATCTAATTTGTTATTTAATTGTATTAATTGTTGAATTCCATTTACTCTATCAGCATCAACTGCAACTTTAATATTTTTAAATTTAGTAAAATATTGATATGGTTCATCACCTATTAGTTGCGCGTTTACCTTCTCATCAGCTAATAAAAAACCTTTAGTTTTGCGTTTATAACCTCTACTTAAAACCGCTATTTCAAAATTACTTTTTAATAAACGAATTAAATATTCTATTTGAGGAGTTTTTCCAGTTCCTCCAACACTTAAATTCCCAACCACAATTGTTGGAGTTTTAAATTTAGTAGACGTAAGTATTTGAGCATTGTACAAGTGATTTCTAGTACTTGTAATTGCTCCATATAGTAATGAAAATGGGTATAATATTTTTCTAATTGTTTTCACTTATTACAAAATTACGAATTAATAGTAATTTTTACATATAGATACAGCTACTTTATATTGTATATTTTATATTTGTATACAATAATTAGATATGAATATTAAAGATATTACCAATTGTATTGAAGAAATTGCGCCTTTAAGCTATGCTGAAGGTTTTGATAATGTTGGTTTATTAGTTGGAAATTATAAAACTAAAGTAACTGGAGTTTTAGTTACATTAGACACTTTAGAAAACATAATTGAAGAAGCGATTGAAAAAAAATGTAATCTAATTGTTAGTTTTCATCCAATTATTTTTTCTGGCTTAAAAAAATTAAACGGATCAAATTATGTAGAACGTGTTGTTTTAAAAGCTATAAAAAATAATATTGCAATTTATGCAATGCATACAGCTTTAGACAATTCCATTAAAGGTGTTAATGCTAAAATATGTGAAGTTTTAGGTTTAACCAATACTAAAATTTTAATACCTCAAAAAAATACCATAAAAAAACTTACAACCTATGCTCCTATTGAAAATGCAGAAATAGTAAGAAATTCACTTTTTAAAGCTGGCGCTGGGAATATTGGAAACTATGATAATTGCAGTTTTAACACTAAAGGTGTAGGAACGTATAGAGGAAATGAAAACTCTAACCCAACTATTGGAAATAAAGGAGAATTTCATTCAGAAAAAGAAACTTTTATTAGTGTAATTTTTGAAAAACATAAAGAAAAAAATATTCTAAAAGCATTGTTTGAAACGCATCCTTACGAAGAAGTTGCTTATGATATTGTTTTATTAGAAAATAACAACCAAGAAATTGGTATGGGAATGGTTGGAGAACTCGAAAAAGAAGTTAATGAGGTTGAATTTCTTCAATATTTAAAAAAAACAATGAAGGCAAAAGGTATTCGTCACTCTAAATTAATAGGTAAACCCATTAAAAAAGTTGCAGTTTTAGGAGGTTCAGGAAGTTTTGCTATTGAAAATGCAATTGCCAACAGCGCAGACATTTATATTACTGCTGATGTAAAATACCATGAATTTTATAAAGCTGAAAACAAACTAATTATTGCAGATATTGGTCATTATGAGAGTGAACAGTTCACAAAAAATCTTTTAGTAGACATACTTACAAAAAAATTTCCTAATTTTGCAATCATTTTGTCGGAAAAAAACACAAATCCAATTTATTACTTATAATATGGCTAAAAAGAAAGAAGTTACGGTTGAAGAAAAATTAAGAGCTCTTTACGACTTACAATTAATTGATTCTAGAATTGATGAAATTAGAAATGTAAGAGGTGAATTACCTTTAGAAATAGAAGATTTAGAAGATGCAATTGTTGGATTGAATAAAAGGCTTTCTAACCAAGTTGAAGATGTAACAAATCTTAAAAATGATATTACAGCTAAAAAGCAAGTAATTGAAGAAGCTAAAGCTTTAATTAAAAAATACGGTGAACAACAAAAAAATGTTAGAAATAACAGAGAGTTTAACTCATTAAGTAAAGAAGTTGAATACCAAGAGTTAGAAATTCAATTAGCAGAAAAACGCATTAAAGAGTTTAAAGTTAAAATTGAACAAAAAAATGAAGTAATTACTGCTACTAAAGAAAAAATTGCTCAACAAGACGATTTATTAAAACATAAATCTGATGATTTAAAAGCAATTATGAATGAAACCGTTAAGGAAGAAGAGCTTTTAACTAAAAAATCTAAAGAATACGGAGATCTTATTGACGATCATTTATTAAAAGCATACTCAAGAATTAGAACAAATGTTAAAAATGGTTTAGCTGTTGTTTCTATTGAACGTGGAGCTTCTGGTGGTTCATTCTTTACAATTCCACCACAACGTCAAGTTGAGATTGCTGGTAGAAAAAAAATTATTACAGATGAGCATAGTGGAAGAATTTTAGTTGATGGAGCACTTGCTGAAGAAGAAAAAGAAAAAATTGACAAACTTTTTAGTTAATTTTTAAAACACATATAAATAAAAAAGGCTTCCATTTTGGAAGCCTTTTTTTATTTTTTAGTTGCTTTAATTGTGTAAACAAGTGGAAACATTTCTGGATTTTTTTCAAAAACATACATTCCATTTTTATTTTCAACCATTTCTGGTAAACAGTTATAAGGTGATTCATTAAACTCATGTAAAAATTCAATAGTTAACCCAGCCTCACTTAATGATGATATTACCTCTCCTAACCCATGATTCCATCCATACTCTTTACTTATCATTTTTTCTTCACCATTTTCAGCATATGTGCCTTCGTACTCTTCGTAAATAACATCGCTTTTTAAATAAGGATATTTCATTGTTGGTTTTTCCAATGTGTAATCAAACATCCAAACAATTGGATGAAATTCAACCATATAAAAAACTCCTCCTTTATTCAATTTTTCTGAAATAATATTTGCCCATATTTTTAAATCGGGCAACCAACCTACTACTCCATACGAAGTGAAAACAATATCAAATTTACCTTTCACATTTTCAGAAACATTGTACACATTACTTTCTATAAATGTAGCATCTAAACCCCGTTTTTTATTTAACTCTTTAGCTTTTTTAATGCCTTCATTAGATAAATCTATTCCAGTACATTGTGCTCCCATTCTAGAAAAACTTAATGTATCTTGTCCAAAATGACATTGTAAATGCAATAACTTTTTTCCTTTTACTTCTCCAAGCTCATCTAATTCTAATTTATTTAACGATGTTTTCCCATTAATAAATTCTTTCAAATTATAGAAATCAGATTTTGTATGTATTGCTACTTTTTTATTCCAAGTTTCTTTATTTACTTTAAAATAAGTATCATATTTATTTTTCATTGTTTAAAAATACATTAAAATTATTAACCAAAAAATGGGAATAGATTCTACCCATAATGCTGTATAAAATCTATTATTTTTTGGAGTAGAAAACAATAAAAATATAAATGTAATTATTGCTATTAATAATGTGCTTTTTAAAAGTGGATTACCCTTCAAAAATTCTAAACCATAAAAAACAACCAACAAAATGCTTCCGTAATATTTTGATTTTAAAACACCTAACGTTTGAGGAATTGTTTTTAATTCTTTTGGATCTGTTAATAAATCTCGAATATCAAAAGGTAGCGTTATTACAATTAAAATTAAAAATCGTTGTAGAAATTCAATCCAAACATCTGCCGTAAATTCAATATTATATACAGAAAGTGTAAATAAAACCGTAACTCCAGCCCAAGCAAAAGCAATACTGTAAATTTTTATAAATGGAAAATTTCTAAAAGAGAATTCTTTTTTATTCTTTTTTGAAAATGGAATTACATAAAACAATGTAATTAAATAAAAAAGCAAAAGAAGGCTTGTTGATTTAGTATCTAAATTCATTTTTAAAAGAAGAATACTTCCTAATATTAATGAAATAATACTCACTAAAAATATAAATATTTTATATGTCTCAAACCAACTTTTAAACCACTTTAATCTATTCGTTTTAATTTCATAATATCTAATAAAATTATAAGAAACCACAATTGAAAACGCCACAAAAAACGGTACTAAATTCTCTATAATAGAATATTTAAGTAATGTAATTTTTACAATACAAAAACCAGCAATAGCTACGTGAATATTACTAAAAATATAGAAATTAAGAATTTTCTTAAAAAAACCCATTTAGCAAATGTAATTAATTGTTAATAATTCAAATTCTATGGTTAACAAAATATTGAAATTTATTAAATCTGACTTAAAAACATGCACTTAATTTCAGTAATTTTGAGACACAAAACATAACCTATTTAACTAGTATAAATGAATACAAATTCTTTTGTTTTAAGACACGTTGGACCAAGAAACAACGAGGTTTCTGAAATGCTGAAAACTATTGGAGTTGAATCAATTAACGAATTGATGTACAAAACAATTCCTGATGATATTTTATTAAAAAATGAGTTGAAATTACCTGAAGCTATGAGTGAGTTTCAGTATATAAAACACATTAGAGAAGTTTCCAAAAAAAACCATATCTATAAAACATACATTGGTTTAGGTTATCATCCAACAATATTACCAGGAGTTATTCAACGTAATATTTTAGAAAACCCAGGTTGGTATACAGCATATACTCCTTATCAAGCCGAAATTTCACAAGGAAGATTAGAAGCTTTGTTAAATTACCAAACTATGGTTTCTGATTTAACCGGAATGGATTTGGCTAACGCATCTCTTTTAGATGAAGGTACTGCAGCAGCAGAAGCTATGATTATGCTTTATAACACACGTTCTAGAGCACAAAAGAAAAGTAATGCAAATACATTTTTTGTTTCTGAAGATTTATATCCTCAAACTATTGATGTACTTAAAACAAGAGCTTTACCTTTTGGTATTGAATTAATTTTTGGAAACCATTCAGAATTTGAATTTTTAGAAAATGTTTTTGGTGCTATTGTTCAATATCCAACAAAATATGGTACTGTAAGCAATTATAAAAACTTTGTAGAAAAAGCAAACTCTGTAGAAGCTAGAGTTGTTGTTGCAGCAGATTTATTAAGTTTAGCCTTGTTAACGCCTCCGGGAGAATGGGGCGCAGATGTTGTTGTTGGAACTACACAACGTTTTGGAATTCCAATGGGTTACGGAGGTCCACATGCAGGTTATTATGCTACTAAAGAAGCATACAAACGTAATATTCCGGGAAGAATAATAGGTGTAACGCAAGACAAAGATGGCAAACGAGCTTTACGTATGGCGCTGCAAACTAGAGAGCAACATATAAAACGTGAAAAAGCAACTTCTAATATATGTACAGCACAAGTTCTTTTAGCTGTAATGGCCGGAATGTATGGAGTTTATCACGGACCAAAAGGATTAAAATTTATAACATCCAAAATATTCAATCTAACTTCAACATTAAATAAAGGATTAAAACAAATTGGTTTAACACAAAATAACCAAACATTTTTTGACACCTTATTAGTTGATGTTTCAGATTCTAAAAAAATTAAAGAATTATCTGAAGCTAAAAAAGTTAACTTCTTTTATCCTACAAATAATCAAATCTTAATTTCAATTAATGAAACTTCTACTTTAGAAGATATTAATGAAATTATAGCAATTATAGCTAAAGCTGAAAATAAAGAAACTATTGTTGTTCAAAATGAAGAATTTTCTATTGATGAAAATTTAAAACGTACAAGCAGTTTTATGACGAATGAAGTTTTTGATAAATACCACTCAGAAACTGAAATGATGCGCTATATTAAAAAACTAGAACGAAAAGATTTATCATTAAATCATTCTATGATATCTCTAGGTTCATGCACAATGAAATTAAATGCAGCAACAGAAATGTTGCCTTTAAGTTGGCCTGTTTGGGGAAGTATTCATCCATTTGTTCCAGCTGATCAAGCAAAAGGGTATCACCAAGTATTTGAAGAGCTAGAAGCTGCCTTAAATGAAATTACAGGTTTTTATGCTACTTCACTACAACCAAATTCAGGTGCACAAGGTGAATATGCTGGACTAATGGTTATAAAAGCGTATCATAAATCAAATAATGAAGCTCACCGAAATATATGCTTAATTCCTTCATCTGCTCATGGAACAAATCCTGCTTCTGCTGTAATGGCTGGAATGAAAGTAATTGTTACCAAAGCCACTGAAGAAGGTAATATTGATGTTAATGATATACGTGAAAAAGCAGAACTATATAAAGATAATTTAGCAGCTCTAATGGTAACCTACCCATCTACACATGGTGTTTTTGAAAGTAGTATTATCGAAATCACAGAATTAATTCATAAAAATGGAGGTCAAGTTTATATGGATGGCGCCAATATGAATGCTCAAGTTGGAATTACAAATCCAGCTACTATTGGTGCAGATGTATGTCATTTAAATTTACATAAAACATTTGCCATTCCACATGGCGGTGGTGGACCTGGAGTTGGTCCTATTTGTGTTGCAAAACATTTAGCACCTTTTCTACCCTCAAATCCAATAATTCCTACTGGAGGAAATAAAGCTATTACAGCCATCTCCTCTGCTCCTTGGGGTTCTGCCTTGGTATTATTAATTTCGTATAGCTACATTAAAATGCTAGGCTCTGAAGGCTTAAAAGACTCTACTATTAAAGCTATTTTAAACGCAAATTACTTAAGAGTAAAACTACAAGAACATTATAATATTTTATATGCTGGCGAACAAGGGTTTGCTGCACATGAGATGATTGTTGATTTTAGAAAATTTAAATCAAAAGGAATTGAAGTTGTTGATGTTGCAAAACGATTAATGGATTATGGTTTCCATGCTCCAACCGTATCTTTTCCGGTTGCAGGAACATTAATGATTGAGCCAACAGAAAGTGAAAACAAAGCAGAATTAGATAGATTTTGTGATGCTTTAATAAATATTAAAAAAGAAATAGAAGCTATTACTGATATTGAAAATTCGGTTATAAAAAATGCTCCACACACTCTTGAAATGTTAACTTCAGATGAATGGAATTTTAATTACACCAGAAACGAAGCTGCATATCCTTTAGATTATTTGAAAGAAAATAAATTTTGGCCAGCAGTTAGAAGAGTTGATGATGCTTATGGAGATAGAAATTTAATATGTTCTTGTAATCCTATTGAAGATTACATGGAAAATTAATTATTTTAATACATATTTTA